>JBDUBA010000052.1:0-8493 GCA_040004335.1 Gemmatimonas sp. | reverse complement strand
TGAACGATTCCTTGATCTCCTCGTTGATGAGACGCGGAAGAATACGATCGCGGATGTTGGGACCGGTCATGTTGCGGCTTGGGATGGATGCTGGAGAGCTTGCGGCGCCGGCCGTGGCGTTCCCCGCACGAATGCAGGGGGCGACGCCGGCAGAACTTCGCCGAGTGAATGTGCTATTTCAACGCTCGGCCAATCACTAAAAGTAGCGGAAAACACCCGCGAATGCAATTTGCGCTATTGAACGCAAAGTGTTGTGGGACAACAACTTCAAGAGACGGTTACCGGACTGCTGCCGGGTGCCGGCGCCGGCCGCTCTTTCCCTCGTGCTTCGGCGTCTTCCTCAACTTCCTCGGCCAACTCCTCGGCCTCGTCGGCCGCGGCCTCGCGCGCAATTGCTTCGCGCTCCGCCCGGTAACGATCATACCAGCCCCGTGTGACCTCGGCCGCGAGCTCGCGATTGCCCAAACCAAAGGAAAGCGCCAGCGCCAACGCGACCGCACCAAACAGAATGGCGAACGCCGTCGTGACGATGTCCGTGGCCACGCCCAACTCCTGCAAGGCCATAAAGACCGCGATGACGATCACACCGCCGCGACCAACGCGGGCCAAGGTTGGACCGCCATGCATCGCACCCGCGGACGCCATGATGAGGCCGCTCACGAATCCCCCAAGGACGATGCCAACCACCACAATCGCGATGGCCGCGAGAACGCTTGGGATGTAACTCAGAAACTCCGAGAACACATTCGCCAGCGAATCCAGCCCTATTGCGTTGGCTGCGATCAGCAGCGCGGCAAACATCACAATCCAGAACACGAACTTGGCGACGACCTTGGCGGGATTGAGATGGGATCCCGACCGATCGACCGCGTGCATGACTCCGCCGCGTTCGAGCAGCGAATTGAGTTGCACTTTTCGCAGCAGCTTGTAGACGCCCTTTTCAGCGTATTTGGCAACGATGTAGCCAACAAACAGCAGGAGCAGGGACGCGAACAGCGCCGGGATGAACTCACCGAGCAGCTTGAAGCTCCCCGCAATTCGCTCTGAAAAAGTCGACGACGCTACGGACGCTGCCGCAGCAGCTTGTGCCGCTTGAGCCGCGGCCTGCGCGGCGGCCAAGCTCGCAGCGAGAGTGTCTTGCAGAAGGGTGTCTGGCACTGCGAGTTGGAAGCGGCGAAGGAGTGCGGGCGGGCGCCCGCGCGTGCAGCAATGCAGGTAAAGCTAGCAGGGAGAAGGCGCACGCGGACAGGCCTTCGACTCAGGCTTCAGTGTGGCGTTGATTGTTAGAGTCGCGTGCCGCGTTTCCGATCGAACAAGACGCTGCGTTTGCACGACGGGCAGAGCAGCCATTCGCGCGTTCGGTGATACCCCAGGCCAAACGAGCCGCCGCCAATTGCTCGATGCGTCATGCGTACATTGCATCGCGGACATTGCGGCGGTTCAGCCGAGTCCATCGCGAGGCGAATGACGCGTTCTTCTTCCGGGGTGTATTTCGCGAGCTCCGTTGTCACGAGAGAACGGTATTCCACCTGGATGCCAAATGTCAGGGGCGGGGCGGCCTCGCGCTACGAGCTCCGACCGGGCGGACCGGCTCACGGCAGCGCCGCCTACGGATTGTCTGATCTCCTTCGCCCCGTACACGACGGCCGTATTCACGGTTTCTCAGTTTACGGCAGCGCGGTTTACGGTTTGTCTGCGCTTGGTCGCCCCTTCACGACGCCCGTAGCCGCGGTCTTTCTGCTCACGGCAGGGCGTATCCCGTCGGGACCGCGGGCGCACGGATCGCCCCTGGGCCCTCGGCACCAGTAGACATTTTTTCTATCGTTCGAAGATGAAACGTCTCCGTTTTGCAGTTCTGACCGCACTGTTGATCTCGGCAACGCCTCTCTGGGCGCAAACGCCGGCCAGTACAGTTGTTCGCGACGCCGCGGATTCCGCCACGGTCGCACGAACCGAGTATCGAAACGCGCGGGAAACGTTGGCGCGCGGTGACACGACGGCGGCGTTGGACAAACTGGTGATCGCAGCCCAGGCCTGGCCGGTACAACCGGCGTACGCGTCCGCGTTGCTTGAACTGTCAGTGCGTGTGCACGACTTCAAACGTGCCGCGATAGCTCTCGCGATGGCCAATCGTATTGGAGTTGCATTAACCGTCAGTGCACCTGCGACGGCGCTGTTGGATTCCGCACGCGAGATGGAATCGTTGCGAGCGCTCCGCGCCGAACAAAATGTTCTGGGGGCGCCATTGATTCGAAGTCGCACGTTCCGAACGTTGAACGATTCGACGCTGTTTCCTGAAGGGCTGGCGATCGACCCACGGAACGGCATGGTGTATGTCAGTAGCGTGCGTCATCGAAACGTGATCGCGGTTGCGACCGATGGACGAGAATCTTTCCTGTTGTGGGGTGAACGCGCGAATGTGGGTGGAATTTTTGGAATTGTTGTCGATACCACCCGCGGCGTGTTGTGGGCTGCGAGTGCTCCGAACGCCGCCATGATTGCGAAAGGAGACACGGGTGCCGCGGTTGCTGCACTGTTGGCAATTCGTTTGAGTGATGGCCAATTGATTCGGCGGATCGCAATTCCGTTGAGTGCTGCGAACTCAAGTCCCGGCGACATTGCGTTGGCCGCGAACGGAGACGTGTTACTGTCGGATTCACAGGCGCCAGTGCTGTGGTGGTTACGTGGCACATCTGACACCCTGATTGGCATTCGACACCATTTGTTTCGTTCGCTGCAGGGCATTGTGCCATCCGCTGATGGGAAGGTGGCGTGGGTAGCCGACTATTCGCACGGACTGCTGCGCGTTGAACTCAATACCTGTACCGTACCGGCCGGCGACGAGCACAATACGTGCGTGGTTCAGCGCGTTGCCGACCTGCCTGGCCACACAACCGTCGGCCTGGACGGAATGGTACGTTTTGGCGATTCGTTCATTGCCGTACAGAATGGATTTGTACCAACGCAAGTGCTGCAGATTGTGCTCAATGCAACGGGAACTCGCGTGGTGCAGCAATCTGTTATTGACCGGAACCCGATTGCCACTTCCCCAACCGGCGGAGTTGTGGTGCGGGATCAGTTCATTTACATAGCGAACAGTTTGTGGGAGTTGCTGGATGACGCGGGAAAGTTTCCGCTGCACGCGCTGTTGCCGCGTCCGATGTTGTTGCAACTGCCATTGCGGAAGTAATCGGAGCCTTCGTAACAGTGGTCAGCGCGATTCGAGTTTGAATGCCTGCGCTTACTTCTGTGTTGGCGCGCCTGTGAGGCCACCGGCGTAAATCTCCAATTGCAATTCGCAAACGAAACGAGATATAGCGGTTTTCCAATCGCCCCTTTCGAATACAACTCGCCAATCATCACGACGGAGTCAGGCCAGTGTATGCCGTGCGAGTTCAGTGATTGAAAAGGAAACACCACGCTCCGCACGTATTTGAGATCGGCCGTCAAAATGCTTGCGCGCGACTGCCGCGGATCGAGTACGACAATGGAATCACCGGTGTTTCGAACATGCCGGTGGCCCACAAATATTCATTGGGTCCCGCGCCTTTCCGACCGAGTACGCGCAGGAATTTCCCGTTGCGATCGAAGACGCACATGCTCTCTGATTCAAAAACCCATATTCGACCCTGACGGTCCTGCTGCACCGAAAGGGAGGTCATTTTCCAGCTCCGTACCCGGCGCGAATTGCAGTGTCGCCGATTTTTTGATTGTGAGCACACATGTTGGGCAAGAAATCGCGTCGCCAATGATGTGTGGCTGCACCACAGCAACGGATTGACTCTTTGCTGTCGCACTCCAGAGAACGGAGGACGCACATGCAAACGCGGCGAATCGACGTGTCGACCTCCTGAGTAGTGTCACCTCGACAGAGTGGCTGTCAGGGCCACTGAATGGATGTCAACCCGTAATGATCACTTCCAAGCTCTCTTGCTCCGGCACGTGCCCGGCGGAAATGGTTGCCGCAGACCGTACTTTGGCCATGACGATTGGTAACGTGACGGTCGCAACGCAACCTCCGCCGTCGGCCGCCGCAATCGTGACACTCTGCTCGTCGCCGTATAGTCGTTCCAGACGCGCTCGCAGATTGGAAATGCCAATGCCGCTGCCCGGACGGCGCGGACGCACCAACGGGCCCGGGCCATTGTCCCGCACCTCGAGGTGCAGTGTTTCCCCGGTTGCCGACGCGCGTACACTCAAAACTCCGCGCGTCGAGATTTGCGATAGTCCGTGCGTAACGGCGTTTTCAACCAGTGGTTGCAGCAACAGCGCGGGTACGATCGCGCGCTGTAATACCGACGGCACGTCAATCGTGACCACCAGCCGCTCGCCGAACCGGATGCGCTCGATATCGAGATACCGCTCAACCAGTTCAATCTCGTACCGCAATTCCACCTCGCTTTCATCGCCAGCGGCGAGCGTCGCACGCAGCAGTTCACTCAAGCGCACCACCATCCGTTGCGCGCCCTGCGTGTCGCGTCCCATCAACGTCACAACCGAGTTCAGCGCGTTGAACAGGAAGTGCGGATTGAGCTGTGATCGCAGGGCATGCAGCTGCGCGCCCATCAGGTCGGACTCGAGTCGTGCCGCAACGATGGCTTGCTCGCGATAGGCCGCGTGCAAACGAATGGCCGCATGCGCCCCAACGATGGCCCAGTACACCACCAGCATTGCACCGGCGTAATAACGCAGTCCGACCAAAAACAGACTGTCGAGCGTCCAGCTGGGATCCCACAAGCGAAACTGCCACAACACGTACATGAAGAGAAACACCTGCACCGCACCAACCACTATTGAGCCGCAGAGATGAGCGCCCAACAACAACTTCCAGCGCGACAAATCGAGCGGGAGATGATCTCCAATCCACAGAATAACCGGCACCCACAACGCCCACGTCATCCATGCCAGCAGATATGCCAGAAACGCTTCGGCGTTCGACATGTCCATGTTGAAAATTGGTCGGACTTGAATCACACCCAACACGGACACCGCGGCCGGCAATATCCAGAAAACGATCAGCAGCCAACGAAAGCGTGGTGCGATGCGCGACATCAAACGACTCCCGACAGTCGATCCGAGACGTGTTCGCGAAAATTGCGACTGACGCGGAGTCGCGTGCCATCCTTGAGAATCATGATCTGATCCCCGCCAAACCACGCCTGCAATTCGCGCATCGCATCGACGCTCACAATGATGCGACGGTGAATGCGGACAAACCGATCGGGATCGAGACGACTTTCCAGATTGGTCAAGGTTTCGCGCATCTGATGTTTCTCCTTGCCAACGTGCAGCACGACATAGTTGCCAGCGGTTTCAATCCACTGCACATCGGCCATACGTATCATGAAGCTGCGTCCGTCGTTCCTGATCAGCACGCGGTCGGTGTAACGTTTGGGCGCATTCACATCGTTCAGCTGAGGGCGCACTGATTTCGCCGACGCTGCAAGCACCTCGCGCGCACCAACGCCGATGCCCGCCGCATCCCCACCTCGCAATTGCGCGAGCAGATCGGCAAAACGCTCTGTTTCCTGCACCACCGCTTTCATGGCACGACGTTCGCCGACGCGTTTCCACATGGCCATGAACCGCTCGTCATCAAACGGCTTGAGCAGATAATCAACGGCCGAGACTTCGAAGGCGCGCAGCGCGTAGGCGTCGAACGCGGTGACGAACACAGTCGCCGGACGCTTTGCAGGATCGAGCGATTGCAGAACTTCGAAGCCGTCCAGTGTTGGCATCTGTACGTCGAGGAACAGTATGTCGGGTGGCTTGGAGTTCAGCAACGAGAGCGCGTCTTCGCCATTGGTCGCCTCAAGAATTTCGGCCGACGGATCGGCGTGTTGCACGAGCAGCGCTAAGCGCTCGCGGGCTAATGGCTCATCATCGGCGATTACGACGCGCATGGGGCACCTCGGTGTGGACTGGTCATGCTGCACGTTGTCGTATCGCTGTGACGAAAACCAGGCGCCAGGGGCAGGGCGAGAGTCTGAGTGGCGGGTCGCGGGGGAGGCGTGGTGAGAAGTAGGGCTCGTTGTGAGCGAACTGCAACTAAAGGTGCCAGCGGCCAGCTAAACAGCCGCCAGCTACCAGACTTTCAACAGCTTGGTGTTCGTGACCGTCGCGCTCACGGCCACGGATGCCGCGAAATGCGCTGGATGCCATCATCATCGGTGGTGCTGACGTACACCGACTTCGCGCCGAAACCAAGAATGCGATCAGCTTTTCCGATGTTGATTTGTCGCTCGAGCTTCCCCGCACGATTTATGACATCGTACCGCATTTCAGGATGATCCGCGGTTGGCGTGCGCGGAACTAACAGCGTGCCGTCGGGCGCAGCAACAAGCGGCCACCCGATGGTAAAGGGCGGAATGTGCTTGGGCCAAAATGCGAATGAGGAGGCATCCTTGAGCACGGCACCTGACGCGTCTGCAATGCGTTGCATGAGCGCCTGCTTTTCGCGGTTCGTTACTGCAACAACGGGCACCTTTAGCGGCGCGCCGTTCACCCACTTCCCGTCAGGAGAACGCCAGTCAACGCGATACGGATTTTGTCGCACAATGGCCAACCATCCGTCGAGGAACAGTTGTGCACCTTCCTTTCCCATCCACGGACCATTGTAAGCAAAAATACCGCCGTCCTTTCGTTCCGGCGGCGGCGGATACCCGGACTCGGCAAAATTAGCGACGCGTACAACGGCGAGCGTTGTTTTTGGCATCCCATCGCGTTGCCTCGACTTTAACGCAAGCGAACTTGAGTCTGCGAAAAACGGCCCCCCCGATAGCATCACGAGGGCCTGACCAAGCGCGTCGAACCCAGAGACACTTACGTCGCCGCCTGCCGTCGTTTGCGTAATGCGGTCTCCGCTGAGCACGAGCCAACGGTCATTCCCGATTATCGCGGTTGAGTCGGATGGCAGCGCATATATGCCGAACAGCAACGTGTATTCGCCGGGGCCTTGCCCCTTCGCTCCGATTGCTTTTACGACGCCTGTTTGAAAATCAGCGACTACTAATCGCGACGCCCGGCCTCCTTCTGCGACGAGCAACCGTCCGTCGGCCAATTCGCGGACGACAGCGCTCCCGAAGAGTCGCGAAAATTCCTCGTGCAGTACCGCGTTGGCTGGGCGCAACGAAACAACCGGTACCGTCTGTGCGACCGTTTCCGACACCGGAAAAACAAATGCTGTAGCACACAGGCCACCAACAAACTTTCGTGCAACTGCTCGCATAGCCGAACCTCGTATGTCGTTCCTGGAATGGGAATTCAGCATCTTCACAGCGCTCTGCTATCGCAAATCGCTCACACGCACCACGACTTTCCCAAACTGCTCGGCCGACATCAGCCGTTCAAACGCGCTGCGCCCATCTTCCAACGCAAACACCGAATCAACGGGCGGCCGCAACTTTCCCTGCCGCAAGTAATCCGTGATGGCCGAGAATTCCGCGTCGTTTCCCATCGTACTGCCCATCAACGTCCACTGATTCCAGAACATGCGTCGCACGTCCAGTTGCACCATCGGACCCGACGTTCCGCCACACGTTACAAGGCGACCACGTTTGCCCAAAGCGAATAACGATTGAGACCACGTCTTCTCGCCGACCGAATCAATGACTACGTTGGCACCTCGTTTTCCCGTACGCGCACGTACTTCGCGACCAACATCAACGTCGCGATGATTGAACAAATGGTCTGCACCGAACGCTTTCGCGCGCGCCAGTTTTTCATTGCTCCCCGACGTCACCCAAGCAATCGCACCGATCAACTTCGCGATCTGCAAACACGCGAGCGCAACACCACCCCCAATACCCCAGATCAAGACATCTTCGCCCGGCTGCACCTTCGCGCGCGTTTGCATCATGCGCCACGCGGTCAGCGTCGCGAGCGGAAACGCGGCCGCTTCTTCAAACGAAATCTTCTCCGGAATCGTCCGCACATTTTCCACCGGCACCACCACGAACTCGGCCAACGTTCCCGGTCGATGTTCGCCCAGAATGCCGTAGGACAAACACAGCGGTTCGTCGCCAGCTCGGCAGTACTCGCATTGACAGTGGCGATCGACGATTCCGGGGTTGACCACCACACGATCCCCAACAGCAACGCTGGACACTTCCGAACCCACTGCATCGATTACGCCCGCCGCGTCCGAACCCAGAATGAATCCGGGCGACAGCTTCATGCCGGGAATGCCGCCGAGTACGAAAAGGTCGAGCCGGTTGAGCGCGGCGGCGGCTACGCGCACACGCACGTCGCGCGGGTGCTGCAACTCGGGCATGGTGACATCGTCGCGAAAACGGAGATGATCGACACCACCGTGCGCATCAATGGTGAGAGCCCGCAAAAGGAGTGGGGTTGAGGTCTGCGCCGGTCTATATTGGTTCATTGTAACCATCGCGCCGCCGTCTGTGCGCGTTCATTTCCGGTCTTTCAGCGTCTCCTACTCATGTCGTCCATCAAGGTCCCGCCGCTTGGGGAATCCATCGTCGAAGCCACCGT
>JBDUBA010000244.1:0-27585 GCA_040004335.1 Gemmatimonas sp. | reverse complement strand
ACGCGAAGTTCGTAACTCCCGGAAGATCCGGTAATCCCAGAACCCCCGTCACCTCTGCATCACGGGACGTTTGGATTTTTTTACACCTCCGCGTGACCCCGCTTTGGCGTTATCCCAGCTTCGGCCGATGCGAATGAAAGTCCGTGTTCATCTGGAATTTGTGCGCGACCGACAAAATGAGATCGTCGTTGTACAAGTTGCCGGCAATCTCACTGCAAATCGGTTGATCGTTGAGCGGTGCCGGCGGTGTCGCGGGCGCCCCACCTGCCGCGCCCGCGCCGCCGCCACCGCGTCCACCACCGCCGCCACCAAAGCCGCCTTGGCGCTGTCCAAATCCAATCTGCAGCACCGCCACGGGGTGTCCGGTCTGCGCGTGTGTCGTCGTGCTCGTGGTGCCCAGATAGAGATCGGTGTCCTTCATGTATTCCTGCCACGCCGTGGTCAGCATCAACCGGCGCCGTTGGGCGTTGATGAAATCAAACGCCGACATTGTGCGCCCAGGCACCCAACGATTGAGCTGCCCGCTGTTCGGTCCGGACGTCGCACCCCCTCGACCTCCGCCGCCGCCGCCGCCCCCACCACCTCCTCCGCCACCTGCGGGCGGAGCACCACCAGCCGGCGGCGCACCAGCACCCGCACCACCCGGAGGAGCTCCAGCACCCGCCGCGCCCGGCGCGCCACCCGGTGCGCCGCCTCCGCCCGCACCCCGACCGCCGCCACGTCCATACGTGGTCATGACCGTCGCCATATCCATGTTCAACTCCTTCGCCTTGACCTGCACGTACGCGTCAAACGCGGCCGCCGACTCCTGATCAATACCGCCGGCGCTGCCGGACACCGTTGGCGGGGCCGCCATCTCAACCGGCTTGGCACCTAACGATTTCATCTTATCCACGAACGCGTCAAATACCACGTTCGGGTTGCCGTTGGGTCGGCGGACACCGATGCGCAACGCCGCGAGGTTGATATTCGCGTTGAAGTGGAAGGGCATGGTAATGGTGCTCGGATCCTTCGGATCGCCGCCATGAATCACGTTGAACACCATTGCGGCGTCCTCAGCATTCCGCGTTATGGGTCCGACACGATCCTGCGACCATGACAACACCATACCGCCATACCGGCTGACTCGTCCGAACGTAGGGCGTAATGCACCCAGTCCGCACGTTGTGGTCGGCGAAACAATTGATCCGTCGGTTTCGGTGCCAATACCAAACGCCACACAGCCTGCCGCAGTCGCGGAGGCCGGCCCAGCGGACGAACCGCTCGATCCCTGCGTGGTATTCCACGGGTTCTTCGTGCTGCCGCGGAACCAGTTGCCCCCTTGGGCAAATTGACCAGTCGACAGCTTCGCAATCAAAACCGCGCCGGCTTCGCGGAGGCGCACAACGATTTCCGAATCTTCATCAATCACGCGGGTTTCGAAGTCGGCCGCGCCCCAAGTGGTCGGCGTCCCCTTCACCGCGAACAAGTCTTTCACACCCCACGGAATGCCATGCAATGGGCCGCGATATTTGCCGGCTTTGATTTCGGCATCGGCCTTCGCTGCATCGGCCAGCGCGCTGTCTTTGAGAATGGTTACCGCGCACAGCAGCACCGGATTGTATTTCTCGAGTCGGTCGAGATAAATCTTGGTGAGGCGCGTGGACGTCATCTTGCCCGCCTTGATTGCCGCGCCAAGCGTGTGGGCCGGCAGGAACGCGATTTCCTCATCGGTAGCCGGCAGCGCGGCGGTGCCCCACGGCGTGAGATGAAACGCACCTGGGGCCGCGGCATTCCACGCAAACGGCTGCCGATTGAATGCGGCCACGCCCTTCTCCCGATAGGTCTTTTCCAACAGCACACCCGTTCCCCCCGGATATGGCTGGAACGTCCAGCTCATTTCCTCCATGTTGTCGAGCGGCACCGGCGGCACCTGGGGTTGCTGCGCACGCCCACCGCCACCGCCGCCCGCGGGAGCGCCGCCCGGAGGGGCACCTGTCGTCTGGGACAACGCCTTGGCGCCAAACCCGAACGTCGTCGCGGCCGCCGTGGCGAGCGAAAAAAAGACGAATTTGCGACGATCGACATCGGTGTCGAAATGCATCGTGTCGGCAACCTGCTGTGCCTCGCGTTCGGCTTCGTCCAGCAGATCCAATTCGTTGAACCGCTTCATCGTGTCGTCTCCGGAAATGTCGAGGGCCGTTCGGGGGCGGGGAACCGCTACGAACTACAAGACGCGAGACCGAAACGCAATGTTGGAATTAGTCGGAAGTCGGCAACGCGGGCGAGATTCTGCTCTGACCCCCGTACCATTCCACCGCGGTCAGTGTGTCTGCTCTGACCCCAGTACCAATTCGCTGACCCCCGTACCATTCCACCGCGGTCACTGTGACTGCTCTGACCCCAGTACCATTCCCCCGCGCGTCTTCATTGTCGACGGAGGCCCATCTTGCCGCCGAGCGCTGTTCGTCGTTGATTCGGTTGCCCGTAGTAATTCGAAATTCATACCGGGGAAGAATTCAAATGCCAACGATTAGTTATCCCGCGCACGGCAACAAGCAGTCGTTTTCGTTCACTCCATTCTCTGCCACACCCGACGTCGCGCCAAGAACGCTCTCTGCATCGCGAAGCGGGCGAGCAACGAAACGTGCCACCGCACAAAACGTGGCCACTCCAATTGTGTTCGACCCGCTGGCATTCGTCACGGCGCTGCGGCGTACGGAAAACATGCGCCTCCGCATCCCAACCACCGATCCAACCGAGCTTGCGATCGTACACTCGGCGCCACCAACAACACGGGCCGCCAACGCCCGGCCGGTTTATGGCGGTGGCATGACGATCATGACGCCATCCATCATCGTGGAAGGCGCTCGCACGGCCGACATGAAAGCGGCGCAAAGTGCTGGCGCGAAGATTGTTCATGAAGGGCTTGATGGCAAAACGTTGCTGGCGGTGGACAGCATTGACCACGTCGCGCGTATCTGCGAACTCCTGAGCAAACGCGAAGTTGGCTCGGTCACACCAAACTTTCTGCGCCGGTTCGGTCACACGCCGCGATCAACCACCGAGCCCGCGTGGGCCCATGCAAAAATCAAACTCTCGGCCGCATGGAAGATCAGCAAAGGTGCGACCGACATTCGCGTCGCCGTGCTCGATGAAGGCGTCGATACGTCGCATGCCTCGTTGAAAAAGGCGGTGGTCGCGGAACGTGATTTCATTGGCGATAACGGCCATTCCGCAATGCCGGACGGCAACGATGCCCATGGAACGGCCTGCGCGGGCATCATTTTAGCGCGGGGTACGAAAGCACCCGGTATTGCGCCAAAGTGTTCGCTGATCGCGGCACGGATTGCGATGGATGATGGCAGCGGAAGTTGGGTCTTTGACGACTACGCAACCGCCGACGCCATCGACTGGTGCTGGAGAAATGATGCGGCGGTGCTCTCGAATTCATGGGGTGGGGGTGCGCCCAGTGACGCTATCAGCCGCGCGTTCGGTCGAGCGCGTACGCAAGGACGCGGCGGCAAAGGTGCCGTTGTCTGCATCGCGGCCGGTAACGATCAAATTCCAATTGATTATCCCGGTCAGTTGACCGGTTACGTCACGGTTGGAGCATCCAATCAGAAAGACGAACGCAAAACGCGCACTTCATCCGACGGTGAAAACTGGTGGGGCAGCAATTACGGACCCACCCTGTGGATGTTGGCGCCCGGTGTCTCCATTCACACCACGGACATCGCGGGGCCAAGTGGTTATGAGCCCGGCAACTTCACCGCCACATTCAACGGCACGTCATCTGCCACTCCACATGTCGCGGGCGCAGCAGCACTGATGCTGAGTGCGAATCCCAATTTGAGTGCCAGTGCGGTTCGTGAGCTGCTGTCCAGAACGGCGAAGATGCTCAAAGGCCAGAAAGGGTGGACCCGCGAACTCGGGTATGGTCGACTGGATGTTGGCGCAGCCGTTGCTGCCGCGAAGAAACATCCATAAGCTCTATGGATGAAGCGGTACTTCTATGCGGGTGGCGAAAAACATGAATTGGATGCAGCCGATGATCGGCTGGCGGTCGACCACGTCCGAGCCAGGAACGCGGGCTTAAGTGACCTCGTCGATGACACGTCGCCAATCTCGAAACTGCCTGGCGGAATAACGCTCGTCGATCGCGCGGCGTTCAGCAGTACAGTGTACAATCAGCTGGAAGCGGCAGGTGTTGTGCAACCAGTGTACCGCTCCGGAAGCGCATTTGTCGTGTTGCGACCTGAAGTTCGAGTTGAACTCGACCCCGGCCAGCAGGATGCAGCACTCGAGGCAGTGAAAGCCTCGAGTGTTGCCTCACACGTCACCGGAAGTTCGGTCGAACGAATTTCGTTGCAACCGAAATCAGGTAGCGCAGAAGATGCATTGGACCTCGCGAATTTTATTTACGAAAATGCGCGCCCCGCCGCGTCATCGGTGCGGATGTTGCAGGTGGTCGCCAAACCCAAAAGTGAAGATCGGCGTTGATGTTGATCACATCGGTGGAAGATTCTCTTCACCGTGAAGCCGCCCAGATCAATGTCTTTGTCCGTTGGATTCACGAGTTCGACAAAGCCGCCGGGAATATTTCCGTTCGCATACACTGCGTTGAGTCCCAACGCTGACCCTCCGCGACGCGAAACCTCGAAGAGTGCCATCCGGCAGGCACTGGCGGCGGGCGAACGCCGGGCCGACGTCCCACCCGATGTCGCAGTGGATTTGTTGTTCGGCCCGATGTTCTACCGCCTGTTCGTGCAGCACGCGCCACTGAACGAGGCGTTCATCACGCAGCTGTTGCACTTCACGCTCGAAGGCCTGCGTGTCAGACCGGCGTGAATCCCGTAATGGGATCGATCACGCGCGCCACAAGACTGATTTTCGTGCACGGGAGTCCGGCGGCTTTCGCGTGATCGCGAATGTGTTGTTCACTATCGGCGAAGTATTCGCAGTAGATGCGGTCAGCAGTGACGAAACTGCGCACCCACTGCACCGATCCACGCAATTCCTTGAGTGCGGCGTTGGATGTTTGCGACGCGCCCTGAATCTGCGACGGCGTCAAATCTCCGGCGCCGGCAAGTTCACGTTCAATGACGTAACGGTTCATGAAGGTTATCCGAAAAGGGTTTGTTGAAAAAGTGTGATGTAGCACACCGGTGAACTGTCGCGATCAGCAGTGAACGCGCGCATTCCATGTGGCGAAGGTGCCGGCGGGATTGGTGCGATGTGTCCACACGTGCAACGCCCACACACCGAACACGTCGTTGACCTCGAATTTTTGACCGAATAAAACGGGGGCTGGCGAGGTCTTCGGCACTAAAGCAAACGGAACGATGAATTCAACACCCACCAAACTTGCTTGCCCGTCTGTCCCTGGTTCGTAGATCAGCGCTTCCGGATGTAAGGCATCGGCCGTTGCATCCACCAGCGTTGTATTGGCCCAGTGCACGCCCATCGATCCGATGTCGCCGTTCGACATGCAATCGGTGATCGCAGTGTTGTAACCAGCAGCTTTGGCCAGTGCGAGACTCGAGTACGGTGCGAGTGACGCACGAAGTTCGGCAACGCCGGCCGGAACGGTTGGTTCAGTCACGTTGTCCTTGTCGTTGCATGCGACGGCCCATACCAACGGCACCAGCAGAACGGCTGCGCCTACTATCGCGGTGATTCTCTTGTTCATGTTGCTCTCCCTGTTCGATATACCATCGGCTCACTGCACTCACACCCGGCCTCGTTGCCCGGTGAAGGCGAGCTTGTGCGGGAACGATAGCGCGTCTGCCTCGTCTCATTCTCGCCTCGCTCTCGCCACATCATCGCCGGTCAATTCATGAACTATTTGCGGATGTTCGGAGGTGCCGTACTCGAAACAAGTGCAGGCCCCGTCACGGGACGTGCGGCACAGCGTCATCGCGTGGCGTTACTGGCGTTGTTGTCCACCACTCGGCGTTTGTATCGGAGCCGCGATCAACTCATCACCTTTCTCTGGCCAGACACCGATGCCGAGCACGGACGCAAGTTGTTGTCCGATTCGATCTATCGTATAAACCAGGCGTTGGGCGGTGACGCCCTGGTGTGCCGCGGTGATGATGTGCGCCTCAATCGCAAACAACTGACGTGTGATGTGGCGGAACTCGAGGCCGCCGCCGAAGCGAGTGACTGGCGACGGGTTGCGGAGTTGTATCGCGGTCCGTTTCTCGATGGCTTCTTCGTTCCGGGATCACCGGATTTTGATCAATGGATGGACAGCGAACGCGCGCACTATCTTCGCATTGCGTCCAAGGCGCTTGAGGAGCTGGCGGCGGTGGCTCGCGATGACGGACGCGTCGGCGAAGCCGTTGAGTGCTGGCAGCGACTCGCGGAACTCGCACCAGACGATTCGCGGGTGACCATGGAATTGATGCGGGCACTGGAGGCATCTGGAAATCGCGCCGGTGCGTTGCGACAGGCGCGTGCGCACACAACCTTGCTGCGCGAAACCATTGGTGTTGAACCAGATAAAGAAGTGATCGAACTCACCACCAGAATCACGCGCAACAGCGCGCCTACGCCGTCCGGGCCGACCATTGCCGTGTTGCCGTTCAGCAGCGTCGGCGATTCCGGCAGCAATTCCTATTTCGCCGACGGCGTTTCAGAAGAGTTGATCTTCTTGTTGTCACGCACACCTGGGTTGCACGTCGCGTCGCGCACCTCGTCGTTTGCCTATCGCGATCTCCGAATTGATGTGCGCGAACTCGCCCGGCGCCTGAATGTCGCGTGGATTCTGGAGGGGAGCGTGCGTCGCCTCGCTGGCGGGCTGCGCGTGTCGGCGCAACTCATTGATGCGTCCAACGGATTTCAAGTCTGGTCGGAATCGTTTGACAGAACGGAGCTCGATATCGTCGCCATTCAGACTGAAATATCGAAAGCCATCACCAAACGTTTGCAGCCCACGGCAAGCAACACGGTTGCCACCGTCTCCCCAATCAGTGCACGCATCGCACCCGATCGTGAAACATACGATTTGTATCTGCAGGCACGGTACCAGTGGCATCGTCGCACTGAAGAAAGCATCGGGACATCGATCAAGCTGTTGGAGAACGTCGTGTCTCGTAATCCGGCCTACGCCCGCGCGTGGGTCGGACTGGCCGATGCGTATGCAGTCACGGCGTTCTACGATTACTTGCGTCCACACGCGGGGTTTCCCCAGGCGGAATTGGCCGCGCGCCGCGCCATTGAGTTGGATGACACGCTCGCGGCACCACACGCCACCATCGCTTACGTCGACACCTACTATCGTTGGGACTGGGCAGCGGCCGAAACTGGATTTCAGCGCGCGATCGCATTGGAGCCAACGTCTTCCACCGCGCACCAGTGGTACGCCAATCTCCTCACCGCGCGCGGCCGGTTCGAAGAAGCCGAAACGTCCATGCGGCGTGCGGCTGAACTGGATCCGTTGTCGATGGTGGCGCAGGCGGCCATCGGTTGGGTGTTGATGTTCGCCAACCAGGCGCAACGCGCGGTTGAGCACCTGCGTGGATCATTGCAGCTCGACCCCACCTATTGTCTGTCGTATTACTGGATGGGACTCGCGTTGATACGCAACCGACAACCCCGAGAAGCAATTCCGTACTTGAAACGTGCGCTAAAACTGGCTGCCGGGCCAACGCGTCCCAGCACACGTGTGCTGGCGGGGCTCGCACGGGCCTCTGCGCTATCCGGCCAGACGACCGACGCGCGTTGTATACTCGATGGATTGCTCGAAGACGAACAGAACGGGCTGTATGTGCCGTCGTTTCAGTTGGGCAAGGTGTATCAGTCGCTGGGCGAAATCCCAACAGCACTCAGCCGCTTTGAGCGCGCCTTCGATGAGCGCGCACATTCAATGGCGTACTTGCGCGTTGATGCAGAGCTGTGGCCACTTGCGCGCGAACCGCGCTTCCGGAAGTTGTTGGAGCGTGTGGAACAATCTTCGCGAGACATGCCGGTAGGGTTGAGAGCATCGTAGCAACCAAACGCAAACCCGCCACTCTCCGCCTAATACGTCAGTCCAAAGCCCAACGGACACAGAATGTCGCCGAAATCGTGCGCGGCTCCGTGTCGACCTGAACGTCGACGTCAACGGTGTGCCCGTTGATCGTCATCTTGACGAGCGGCTTCCGCCCGGCGCCGAGGCCGTCGACGACGTGCGCCGGGATTTCGATTCCGGTGGCTTTCTTACCGCCTGATTTGATCGTGGCGCGAAACTTCATTTGCCTCCTCCAAGGGTGACGCTTGCAGGGGACGCTTGACAAAAGTATGCGCCAGGATCATCCCGGGCCTAATTGTGACGCCGGGGGGATGGTTATGCGCTGAGATATCGCCATATTATGCAGGCGTTTATCACCCTTCCAATCAGGATTTACAGAATGTCACGCACTTCGCGGTTTGCTCTGGCCGCTGCCAGCCTCGCTCTCTCAGCCACCCTCGGCGCGCAGGGCGCGCCTGCCGCTCCGGCACCGGCCGCTCCGCCGGCGCCCGCGGTCGGTGACATGGCACCCGACTTTACTGCGGCGTGGGCCGATGCGTCAGGCATCAAGGCAACGCCGCTCACGCTCAAGAGTCTC
This sequence comes from Gemmatimonas sp., assembly GCA_040004335.1. Classification (GTDB taxonomy): domain Bacteria; phylum Gemmatimonadota; class Gemmatimonadetes; order Gemmatimonadales; family Gemmatimonadaceae; genus Gemmatimonas. The sequence continues at coordinate 19,012 of JBDUBA010000244.1, read as the reverse complement.
AAAGGCAAAGTGGTTGTACTCGCGTTCTATCCGTTGGATCGCTCGGGCGGATGCACGATTGAGTTGCACAAGTTCCGCGATGATTACGCCACGCTGTTTGGCGACGGTGTCGTGGTGTTGCCTACGTCGATTGACACGTTGGAATCACATGTTGGCTGGGCAAAGGATGACAAGTTCCCGTTTGGCATGATCGCCGATCCGAAGGCGGAACTGGCCAACAAGTACGGATCGATGAAGCCAGGCGCCAAATATTTTATGCGTACGATTTTCGTCATCGGCAAAGATGGAAAAATTGCCTACGAAAACATGCGCTTTAACGTGCAGACGCAGGAACAGTGGGACGCACTTGCTGCCGAAATCAAGAAAGCCAAAGCTGCCTGATTAAAGCGCGGTTGGTGACATCAGTCGCGGGGCGCACCAGTTCGCGTTCGCGATAATCGAATCAATCAACGTCGGCGTGGTGTTCCGTTCCTGCCATATCCGGGCACGCCACGCCGATCGTTGATCAAGGTATTGCCAAGAGTGCTCATTGTTTTGCGCAGACGTTCAATTCTTTGTGGCGCGAATTTTCTTGCTACTGTTGTGAGATCCGAGCAGCGGATCGGACGGAATCAGCTTGGGTTCACGATACACATGGTGCAAACGCCACGCGGCGATGCCAACACCAACGGGCATCAACACCAGAAATCCAAGCGGTGCACCAATCGCAAGCGCGATCGCTCCGCCCGCAACGGCGCCGATTCCTGGCTCGGTCACCGCGCGCCACAGCGGAACACGCCGCAACGCGGACCACGTCAAGAACGGACTGCCGATGGCGGCCAGCGCCGCCAACACGCCCATGTTCCACAAATAGGTCGACGTCGAGGCCGGTGGCGCTCCGGCAATCAACTTGCCGAGCGCGGTGATCGGGAGCGACGCGACGGCACCGCATACCGCACCCATCGATGCGAGCAACACGTTTACGCGAAGAGTGCGAGATGCGTTCATTTTGAGTGATCAGAGAGAGTTGACTTGATCAGGCTGACGCCGCGTTTTGCTGCCAAGGTTTCACAATAAATTTAGCGATGAACGGATTTCGCGGAGGCGAGGCGTCTGGCGACGGAAGCCGCTAATGACGTACTGCCAGCTTACCGCGCACACTGCGAACGAAACAATGCAATGGTGATGCATCAAATATTTAGTCGCGCGCGGCAAACGTAGCACGCGTCACAATGGCAGCGTGATTGTCCGGATTGAGTAGTTGGTTGCGCCTTCCTTGCACACCCTGTAATGCGCTTGCCAAAGTGGCACCCGAGCGCACTGCATTCGAACCGCGAGGAAGAGTCATGTCGAGAACCGGATATTCGTCATTTGCATTGTACGACCAGCGCACCTACGCGTCCAGAACGAAGGAGCGTGAAGTGTGCTTCAGAACGGACTCTCCCGGACTTCGCGTTAGCGATTCAACGTGGGCACCCAAACTCGGCGCGATTGTAATGGCGCGCAGCCAGCGTGAAGCGAAACAAATATTGCAATTGCGTTACCAGGTGTACACGCATGAAATGGGCGCGCGTTTGGCTGGCGCCGACGTCGAACGTGGTGAATTGCGGGACGCGTTGGATCCGTGGTCGTTTCTGTGGTACGCGCAGGAAAACGGTGTTGCCGTCGGCACCATTACGCAAACGATGATTGCCGACGACTTCGACCTGTCGCTGCTTCCCGCAGAACTGGCGCTGCATAATTTTCCGCGCTCGGCAAGTCAGCCGGTCGGATTCAGTAGCCGCTTCACCATCGCGCCCGATCATCGGGGCAGTTGGGTGCTTCCTGCCATGGCTCGTTACACGTACGCGCATGGCCGGGAACTGGGAGCCAAGTTTGACTTCATGCTCACCAGGCCTGCACTCGTTCCACTGTTCGAGCGGGTGGGCTATCTGCGGTATACAACATCGGCTTTCCGCCTGCGCGATTTCGACTTGCTGATCCCGATGGTGCTGCCGGCCACGGACTACGAACACCTGCGAAAGGTGCGTTCGGCATGTTTGCCTTGTGCCATGCACTTTCCGCATGAGCCGGAGTGGGGTGCGTGGTTGCGTGCAAGTCATCCGATAATTGGCACGTATTATGAGTCTGACCCACGCTGTGAACAAAGCGGCGCTGCACTGACACAACGCACGTCGCTGCCACCGCATGTCGCCGCTGAACTCAGCTCCATGAGTTTTGTGCATCACTTTCAAGCGGGAACCTCGTTGCACGAGCCGGGAGATCGCATGACCTGTTCGTATCTCAAGCTGCGCGGACAACTCAGCGTCAGACGAGATCCTCACTCAAACTTGATCGACTTCCGCCAAACCACCGATGGTGTGGCGTTTACGCAGGATACGATTCATTGTGATTCCGATGCCGCGGTACTCTGCATACCGGATTCTGCATTGGCGCGTATTGTGCGGCGTTATCCCGAACAGGCCTTGCACGTGCAGCAATTGCTGGAAGACGCCAGCGTCACCACTGATTCGGAAGAGTTGTTGCGCTAGCGCGGGCAGAACGGGCGCGTAGCAACCGAGTATTGTCCGACCATAGAATGTCCAGCCATAGGGCCGAGCGATGCATCCAAACCGCATGGTACTCGCCATTGGAGACAATGAGTTCGTGCTGCCACCAAAGCCGACCGCGAAGAATTTTTTCGCGGTCGGCTTTGGTTATTTCGCAGCGCGTTTTATTTACGCGCGACGGCGGCGCTTCACTCCCGCAACTGCCAACAATCCCAAGCCCATCATGGCCCACGTGCCGGGTTCCGGCGTGGTGGTCGTTGGTGGTGGTTGATTGAAGTCCGTGTTGTCAGTGTCGACTCGGAACCCGTACGATCCGCCAGCACCGATGATGTTGCGGAAAAGCGTCTCCGGCTAAATCAGATCGGTGAAATTGTCTTGCCACGCCGTCAGCGCATCGGAGTGCTGCGCCTCCTACGTGTAGCTCTCGAACTCGTGCGACTCGAGCACGCTGGATAAAACGTCTGCCGGCACGAAGAACTGGAAGTGTCCGCAGGTGGCGCAGATGTAGATCTCGAGTGTGCCAGTCTTCCAAAAACTATGAGTGCCGGGCAGAAGATCTGGCGCATAACCGCCTCCCGCGGAAACGGACGTTGTTCGGATATTCGTTCCGTCGCATTCGTTGCAGCGCTTGGTGTGCTTCACGTGTTGCTCCTTAGGTTGGCGGGAAGGCCATTTTTGTTGGTAGCGGTGACGGTCAAGCGGCAGAGGGCCGCACGCGGTTGAAGACGCACTTATAAAATCCTGTGAACGGAGCAGCGGAGATGCGCACCTGCACAGCGTACCGCAATGCGTTTGTCTGCTGCAATGCCAGTGAGGCGGCGCGAATGCACATGAAACGGCGGGAACGACGGAGAGTGAGCGCAGAGTGCGAGAGGTGCGGCGGCGTGCGTTGATGACACGAACTTGACTCTCTCTGCGCGTTTACTATATCGCAGGGCATCGGCTCAATCCGGAGGCAACCGCAATGACGGGCAGTGGAAACGTGAAGGGCGCGTTCGACAGCGCAAACCGTAACTTGGCTATGGTCCGTCACTACCTCTTGGGATCAGGAGAGTCCACCGGCGAGCCCGTAATGCGGCTGATTGGCGGTCTCTTCGACGTCGCCGAGCCGTTGCTTGCGCTCTGGCGAACCGTGACTGGCGTCGATGGCGCCGCACGGGGCGGCGGAATGATCGCGGGCAAGCTCAGCGACGTCCGTAACCTGCTTTTCCGCGTCGGCCACTCGCTGCCGGCGAACGGCGAAGGCACCACCATGGAGGGGCATCTGGCCGGAACCGCCGACACGCTCGACGCGCTGATCAACCTCCTTTCCCAAGCGACCGGCCCGGCGGCGCGTTCAGCAGCCATAATCCGAAAGGAAGCGACCAACACGCATCAAACCGCGCGGCACCGATACGCGCTGGCACTGCAGGCGCCCGATACCGCGATGGCGGCCGAACGCTCGGCCGCCCATCACCAGGGTCGGATTCAACTCACTCGCCACCTGCACCGCGGCGTGGTGGACATTGCCGGCGGCGTGGAGGCGTGGACCCAGTGAGCCGCGCCATCTGACGGCAACTCAGTTGCGTGCCACTCCGCGCTCGTGGCCTGCTGCATCCGCGCGAGCATCTGCTGTGGGACGTACGGTCGTACAGTCCGTGGTCAACGCGACTGTTAGCTCACGGGCATGATCATGCAGCCCCAGTCGAGTCCGGACGTTGCCACCACCAGCCAGCTACCGGCTTTCGGCAACGTGAATCCACTCGGGAAGAAGATGTGCCCTGGTCTACCCATCGTACTCGCGTAAGCCATCGTCGAGGATCGCACCGTGTCCGCAGGCTGGGCGTCTGGACCCAGCCGGACTGCGCGTACGAGCAGTCCTTGCGCGTCGTCCGACGGGTCGTGCAGCGGAACCCAATAAATCTTCGTGACCTCTCCCGCCATCATTCGACCGATGCCGCCGCCGACAGTGAAATCACCGGTCCGGACGGTGCTGCTGTACGCGCCGGTGGCGAGTGCTCGTGCGGGGTCGTTCGCGAATGCGCTGCGCGGGACCGTGGCGCACGCGCGATCCGAGGAACCTGCCTCCGCCTTCATCGAGGCGAGTCGCGCCGTATCGGCAGGGCCACCGCGCGGCAGCGTCCGGCCTTCCTCTTCGGCGGCGGCGACGGACCGCAGGATCGCGAGCCGAGGCAATCGGAGCGGGTCGCCTTGTATGAAACGTGGACGCGGCGTGACAGGGGATTGCGCGCCGGCACTGGGCACGGCGGCCAGGATCGCGAGGACAATGCAGAGCGAGAGTCGGGTCATTGTCGCGAAGGAATTTGGGGACGGGGTGCCTGATGCCTCGGTTTTCATCAGCAACGTTCCACGAAGTTGCACGTGAAGTGGGCTTCCGCAATCCCTCGACTCGTAACCGATCAGGTCGTCCAATACACCAAAATGCTGGACGTTACTCAGCCGCAGTACGTTTTGACGGGTTCGGTAACACTCGCGCTGTAAGGATCTGACCGTCGCATTGAGCAAGGGTGAATTCTTGCAAGCTCGTTACCACGACGATGATCGTCGTAAATAGTTGAACGGGCGGTGCGGCGATCAGCGACCAACAGGATGTGATCACCGTCGACCACGACAACGTATGAGACGAGGTGCTTTGGTGGCGTTGCGGGTTTTGCCACGCTCGACTTCGTTCCGTTGAAGTGAACCGTTGCGATGATGTCGATCGCAGGTTCGAACAATTGAACTATCGTTTGTCTGCCGCGTTCTGCTGTAAAGGCTGTAAAAAAATAACTGTGAACGGATCAGCTTCGCTGCTCCGTTACAGAGCGCACCACCCTGCCTTTGACTGCCGCAACGCTCGTTATCCCTCACTCACCATTGCCCCAACAGGTGAGCATGTGAACGCCTCAATTCTTGGGCGTGCTCGTGTACACTACTTTACCGCCGACGATCGTGTAGAGCGCCGTCGTGCCGAGAATGGAGTCGGGCCGCACGGTCGTGATGTCGCGCGAGAGCACCACGATGTCCGCCCACTTCCCCCGCGTGAGCGAGCCAGTCTTGCGCTCCTGAAACGCGGCGTACGCGCCATTCGTCGAATACGTTTGCAGCGCCTGCTCGCGCGTGAGCTTCTGATCAGGGAAGAATGCTGAATCGGTGCCCACGCGGTCGCGTGTAACGGCGCACCAATACGACGCGAACGGACTGATCTCCTCGACCGGCACGTCCGTGCCGTTGGTAACGACAGCGCCCGCTTTCCACAGCTTCTGCCACACGTACGCACCCTCCTCCGCGCGTTGCGTGCCGATGCGCGGCAACACGTACGGGGCATCTGAGCATTCGTGAATTGACTGCATGCTCGCGACCACACCCATCTTCCCGAATCGCGGGATGTCAGCGGGACTCAACAGTTGCGCGTGCTCGATGCGCCACCGCAGCGTGTCGCTCTTGACGTGATGTTCGTTAAAGATCTGCTCATACATGTCGAGTGTCTCGCGGTTCGCGCGATCGCCAATTGCGTGCACCGAAATCTGATAGCCGTTGTCGAGACCGATCTCCGCGATCTGCTTGATGCGCGTCATCGTCGTCACGTTCAGGCCTGTGTTCGACGTGTCGTCGTCGTACGGTTTCAACATCCACGCGCTGCGCGAGCCGAGTGCACCATCGGCAGTGATCTCGCCAATGGCGCGCACGGTGAGATGGCCTTGGCCGTAGTCGATCAAGCGATGCGATTTGAGCGCGCTGATATTGTCGGGACGCACTTCGCTCTGGTCCACGAGGATGTAGAGTCGGAGCGGCATGTCGCCTGCATCGACCATCTGCTTGATCGCGTCGATCGTGGCGAACGACTCGCCCATGTCCTGGAACGCAGTGACGCCATTCGCGAGCGCATTTTGCACGGCGAGGTGCACTTCGTTCCGAAAGTCCGCCTTCGCTTCATCGGCCGAGCGTTGCGTGAGACTCTTCGCGCGCGCTCGGCGGAGCAATCCTTGTGCACCATCCACGAACACGCCGGTTGGCTTCCCGTGCTCGTCCCTGACAATCTCTCCGCCTGGCGGGTTCGGCGTCTTGGCGTCGATGCCGGCAAGCTTTATGGCAACGTCGTTCGCGATCAACGCGTGTCCACTCGCGTGCCCCAGCACCACGGGATTATTCGGCGCCGCCTCGTTGATCAGATCATTCGTTTGGAAGCCCTTCACCACACGTCCCGGCGAGCGATTCCACTTTTCCTGATGCCAGCCGCGGCCTTCGATCCACGCGCCAGGTTTTGCCGTCTTGGCTGCGTCGCTTACCCTGGTCGCGATGTCTTGCCAGGAGGGAACGCCCATGAGCTTGAGCTGCGTAAGCGACGAGCCGAGCCCCGTGAAATGTCCGTGCGATTCATTGAAGCCGGGAATTACGAGGTGCCCTTGCAGATCGATCGTCTTCGTGTTCGGTCCCACGTACCCCTGTATCTCATCGTTCGAACCCACAGCGACAATTGTGTCGCCCGCGATCGCGACCGCTTGTGCCTGTGGGTGAGTGGAGTCCATGGTGACGACCTTGCCATTCTGGAGCACGAGGTCGGCCGGGGCGTGGGTGACGGCGGTGTTCGATGAGCACGCCGCGGCCACGACGAGCGTTGCGGTAACGAGCGGCGCGAGCACAAAACGAATGGAGTAGGAGGTCATCGGAGTAGTTTGGGATTCGAGCGAAATTTTGGAATCACGTTGCCGTTGTGCGTCGAATGAAGCCCTCGTTCCAGATGTGGTTGGATACACTTCATCGCCGTCGCGACAGTTCTCAACCACACTCCCGTCAGGTCATCGCACGTTCAATAAGCGACCCACGCTTCATAACCGTCGTTCATGCGCTGTCTGCGACGGGAATGATTGCATCGTTCACACGCTGGCGCGACGCACGAGTGAGACTTCAAGTTCCGCTGGTACCAAACTTCTCGTGTGGTAGATGGACCATTGCAATGCGTCGAGCCCGCGCGTTGCGCGAATTTACGTCCATCAAGAACGGGCGAATGCCTAACCGTCGCTACTGACCATAAATGCTGATCTTGTAACGCAACTCCAACTTCGACTTGAGCGGCGCCGGCGGCGTCACACCGTACGGCGGATCAACCGCACTCGGCCGATACCATTCACTCCAACCGGCTTTTGGATCGGGAGTGCGTTTCATCGGAGGAATGAATGCCTCCACTTGTTCTTCACCAACGCGTACCACAATCACACGGTTGGTCGCGCGATATAACCCACCCTGGCTGACGGGAATGATCGTGTACACACCCTCAATGCGTCGGGAATTCCAACTCACCGATCCTTCCGGTCGCGTCTTGGCGGTCTGCACCTCAACGTTCAACCAACTCCCCGACGCGTCTGGCGGCAGATCGCTGCTCTTGACCCGAAACTCCATGTCGAGACTCGCCATCGAACCACCGTATTCGAGCGGCTTCTCCATCAATTGCATGTACGCCCACAGCGATACCGCGATGGCCGCAACGAGACCCACAAACCCCAGCACCCCCGAACCGGAGTATGCCGCACCCTGACCAGCGGGCGCCGAACGTCCGTACAGCACCAGTGCGGTAATCAATCCGACGACCGCGCCAACGAGCCCGAGCCCAATCACGAAGTAACCGCGCGCACCCTCCCGACCGCTCATGTGCGTCGCACCTGCGTACAACGAGGCACCGACCGCAACTACAATGAACCCAACCACTCCGCCAACCAACGCCCAGAACAGTCCAAGCAGAATCCGCATCCGAAACCCTGTTGTTGTTGAAGTCTGGGAAACGTACTGCCAGTACGGCGTTACGTATTGATGTAGCGCTGCAACTCCTCAATCGTGCCTTCGTGTTCCGCAATGACGTCATTCATGATATCGCGAATGGAGATCATGCCAAGTACGCTGTTGCCGTCCATCACGGGCAAATGTCGAATTTTCTTGTCGCTCATGAGCACCATACAGTCATGCGTGCGCGTATTCGCGCTAACCGTAAACACATTCGCTGTCATGATTTCACTGACAGTGGTCTCCTTCGAATTGCGTCCCTTGAGCGTGACTTTGCGTGTGTAATCTCGCTCCGAGATCACACCGACCAATCGGGGGCCGTCCATCACCGGCAACGCGCCAACACTGTGCTCGGCCAGCTTTTCCAGTGCGGCATATACGGTCATGTCGCGGGTGACATGCCACAAACTTCCATCGTGCTTCTTGAGCAGCTCGCCAACACACTTCATAGGCCGGATCCGGACGAAGGGAATTCCCGTAGCGTACGGGTTCGGCAGCCGGGGCGCCAGCACTGCGATGCGACTTGACAGTAATTACTGTTAGTATTACAGTATCGGCATGAGCTTTGGTGCTGATCTTCCGACCGACCTCGACGTCGACCTCGCTGGACTGTCCGCCTTGACCGGGTCCTGGTTTGCGCGCATGCCAGTCGCCGACCAGCGCATTCAGTCGGCCCCGGATGGGCGAACGCTCCGCTTCTACCAATCCACCGGGCTGCTGGACCGTCCGCTCAGGTACGATGGCCGAGTGGCGCGATACGGTCGTCGTCACCTGTTGCAGCTGTTGGCCATCCGGGCGTTGCAATCGTCGGGACACAGCCTCGCACAAGTGCAAACGTCGCTCGCCGGCGCCGCGGATACCGAGCTTGCCCAAGTCGTGGGAAAGACGTTTGGCAACCCATTGCCTGAGGTCAGTGCTACGCCACCACCCACGTACGCCATACCGGTTTTCAAAACACGTCCCCCCGCTGCACAAAGCTCCCCGACACCACACCACGCTGCCCCCGTCGCAACACCCACGTTGGTCGCTGCTGAATTGGCGCCAGGCGTGGTGATTACCATCGATTCGCGATTCCAAACCGACCCCGCGCGCGTAATTGCAGTGCTTCGCCGCGCGATTCAAGGAGAAGAAACATGACCGTTGCTGATGTCCTTCCGAATGCTGAATTGCTCAACCACACCGACCGGGACATCGGTATGGGCGGTCTCCGTTCAACAGACGGTCGCGCGTTTCCCCTCTTGAATGTGAAAGTTCGTACGTCACTCGCCGGTCCGTGCGCGCGCACCACCATCGAACAGCACTTCGCGAATCCGTTTGACGAAACACTCGACGTGACTTGGATTTTTCCACTGCCCGACACCGGAGCCATTGTCGAACTCGAACTTCGCGCGGGCGACATCCGTGTGGTCGGTGAGTGTTTGGAACGCGAAGCGGCCAAAGCTACGTTCGAGTTGGCGCGTCGCGAAGGAAAACGCGCGGCGTTGGCTGAGAAGGAGCAGGGATCCGTACACACCCTCTCGCTCGCGGGGCTTCCGGCGCGGAGTGAGGTTACAGTGCGTCTCACACTGGTCGAGCTGCTTCCATCAATTGACGGGCGCTTTCGCTGGCACTTTCCAACCACAGTTGCACCGCGCTACACGCCCGGCACTCCAGTTGGACACAGCGGTGTTGGTGTGGCCGCCGACACCGATCTCGTGCCAAACGCATCGCGCCTCAGTCCACCCCTTCGGCTCGAAGGCGGCACGCAGCTCGATCTCGAAGTGGAAATCGCGGGACCTGTCACCGCGATCGAAAGTAGTCTGCATGCCGTCAAACTTTCGCTCGATTCCGGCAGCGTACGTGTCGCGCCTTCAGTGCGTGCGACGCTCAATAAAGACTTCATTCTCGAGTTCTCCACCGCCGAAACATTAGCACCGGCAACACGTGCGTGGACGGATGGTTCGCATACCCTTGTGCTGCTTGAACCGCCGTCAAATGTTGTCGCGACCGGCTTGCCGCGTGATGCGGTATTTGTCGTCGACATCTCGGGCTCAATGGAAGGCTCAAAGTTGCAGGCCGCCAAGACCGCCCTACTTGGTGCGTTGCACGGACTTCGTACTGGCGATCGCTTCAAGTTGCTCGCGTTCGACGATCGCGTCGAACAGTTCGCAAGCGATTTCTCGACGTACAATGACAAAAACCTGGCCGCCGCCGATTCATGGATTCAACGACTTGAATCGCGCGGTGGTACGGAGATGCTCGAGGCAGTTCAGCAGAGTCTCGCTGGAGAAACTCCTGACGGCCGAGTGCGCACGGTCCTCTTCATCACCGACGGGCAGTCGAATGATGAAAGCCGATTGCTCCCCGCCGTCGCCAATCGCAAAGGCAACGCGGTTTTCTTCACCTTGGGCATCGACACCGCGGTGAACTCAGCGCTGCTCAAATCACTTGCCGCAGCGGGTGGTGGTGTCTGCGAGTTGTGCACCCCATCCGACGACATTGACGCAATTGTCGCACGACTGGAAACACGTTTCGGAACGCCATTGTTGTCGCATATCAAAGTTGCGGGTGCAGCACGCCCCGATGGACAAGTGGTGTTTGCTGGTCGGCCAGCCAGTCTGTTGCTCGACAACGCGCCGGAAACCGTCGAAGTAAGCGGTACAAGTATTTCCGGAACTTTTACATCGACGGTGACACCAACGCGTATCAGTTTTGCATTGGGCGCACTGTGGGCCATGGAACGCGTGTCCTGGTTGGAAGAACGGCTCCTCCTCCGACCATTCGAAGAAGAAGCAATTCGTCCGGAAATTCTGCGCATCGCACTGCAGTTCCACATATCGTCGCGCTTCACGTCTTTCGTGTGCGTCGATCACAGCACGGCAAACGTTGGCAATCGTCGTCATGTCGTACAACCCGCAGAAATGCCGGACAGCTGGGAAATGCCGGCCAACGCCGCGTTCGGCGGTGCCATGCCAAGTCCGGCGATGCCCCGTCCGGGAATGCCGAGTCCGGTATCGTTCCGGCATATCCTGCCATCGCCGCCAATGCGCTCGAGTGCTCCAAAACAGGGCTACATGAGGTTGGAGTCCGAAATGGATTCGATGTCACCATACGTTGCGGGTGAAAGCGACGACGAGATGCCGTTACTCAGTGCTCCGATGTCCGAACAACACATGCCCGGATCGGGAGCTGGCAGTGGCTTCAGCATTCGCGAAGCACTGGGCAATCTGTTCAGTTCTTCAAAGAAGGATGCAGCTGCACATACAACTGGATCGCATCGGGTTCACTTAGGAAAAAGCGCCGCACAGAAAATCGATGCCGGAACACTCGCGCGCACTCAGTCAGCCGACGGAAGTTTTGGTGGTGATGTTGGTCGAACGGCGGCCGCTCTGTTAGTGCTGTTGTTGTTGGGCCACACCCGCCAAAAGGGTGATCGTCGGCGAACTGTGCAAAAGGCGGCCAGTTGGTTGCTTGCCAACATCAGTGATGTGCGCGCAGCAAGGGCGCTGGCCGCGCTCGATAACGCTGAGGCGGGAACGCTTAGCCCCAATCCCAATTGGCACTCGATGTTCGGTGAAGGAGACGAAGGGAAGATGTTGCAAGAGCTGCTCTGACTTGGCCAACATTTGAACGTTAGCAAAACGTGGGCGCCAACTCTGGCGCCCACGTTTTGCATGGCTGAACAATCCGTTCAGCGCGTCTTCCCGACTGGCGTTAACACGAGTCGGTGTTCCGCCACCTTTTCAACCGCTGCCTTCGAAAACGCAAGCGGGAAATATTCGCCTTTTCCAAATCCGTCCACAAGATTTTTGTAATACGGACTGCCTGGTTGTCCCGATTGTCCTGGCACATTTGTCGACATCGCTCCGTCCAAGTCGCCCATGTCCATGACTTCGCGGTACGTCGCACCAACGGCCGCAACAAATCCTGCGCCTCCGTGACGTTCAACGGGAGGAATGTCAAATGCACGCACCAGTGAGTGTGGCAACTCGCTGCGATTGATACGTCCCCATCGCCAGTCAGCCGGATTGTCGCCCTGCGTGGCCCTGAGTGAATCCATTCCGGTCACGATTGCACGTTCAAGCATGACCTGTTTTTGTGCGGGCGGTGCCGTACGTGCATCGCGCATGGCACGCGACATGAGTCGATACAGTGCGGCCGGCATACTCTCCCGTCGGCTTTGCGCGTTCCAGGACGCCAGCGCAGCGCGCCCCATTTCAATGCGCGCATCCTGCGATGTCCATCCCTGAAACAGCGGCACATCTTTCGCGCCCTGAATGGAATACGCGTCATGTTGCAGTGCTTCCATGTCCTGCATCGTGAATTTTTTCGATTCGGACAACACGGTCGAAATGCGATCCACGCGATCGCTTTGCGGACCATTCTTGAAAAACAGCGGCGGATCGTAATTGGGCGGATGGATGTCGTTGTTGGCGGTCGCAATAAATCCCCGCGCCGGATTGAATTCGCGCGGCAAATCCGTGCGCAATCCGTTCCATTCGTATTCGCCGGTGCCAGGTACCGGCAACCGTCCATGCCAGTTCGGACGGTTCGGTGACGCCGCAGACGCCTGCCACGCGATGTTTCCTTTCGTATCACCGCAGATCATGTTTTCAGTGGGCGCCAAAAAATATTGCTGCGCATCAAGAAAACCTTTGCAATCTTCGATGGTCGTGTATCGCAACGCGCTCAAATATCCCGCGCTGCCCGGTAATAGTGACGTTGCGCGCATCGCGTAAGCCTTGTGATGCACGGTATCCATGTAAAACACTGGACCATGCCGAGTGAAATGTTGTGTCACGATCACCGGCGCGGCGCCCTTCACGCGAATCGTGTCAACAATCGATCGCATCGGCTCCCACGCACCCCGAAACCGCGTCTCGTTGCGGTTCGCGGGATTCACATCTTCCACGTACACATCCGCCTGATCGGTACCCACAATGGTGAGACCCCAGCCAATACGCTCCGTGTGTCCAATCATGACACCTGGCAACACCGGTTCTGTAGCCCCAATCACGTTCCATCCCGGCGCATTCAGATGCACGATATAACGAATGGACGGATTGCCAACAGTGCGATGTGGGTCATTCGCCACAACTACATGGCCACTCGCGGTACGCGATCCACTCAACACCCAGTTGTTGCTGCCCGGCGAGTTTTCCTGCACGCCAAGATTTTCGGATGGCACCGCATTGTTGAGCGACGCATACTGCGGCAGCAATGGCGGACGAATGGTGTTGGTGCGCAACACCGTCAAAGCCTCGATCACGTCCTGATTGATCAACGTGAGATCAACGCCCTGCGGAATAACCAACGGTCGGAACGGAGATGGATTCGACACGCGATTCGCCGAGTCCACACCAAGTCGCACGACCGATTGCGCCAGCCGAAGTTCGGCAATCGCATCGGCGGTAGGTAGCGCCGTTTGCGTACGTAACAGTGCGACTTCCGGCGACCACTGCTGCGGCTTGATGCCCGTCAGTCGAAACTCGACCGGAAGTTTGTCTCCCGCCGATGCGATGAATGCATTTACGCCCGCGGCAAACGCGGCGAAGATCCGTTTGCCTTCGGGGTGATAACTGGTCCACTCCTTGTCATCAAACGGCCCGTGGAATTTGAGCAGCCGCGACAGCTGATCGTGCGCCACATAACTTGGCCCCATGATTTCGGATAACGTGCCGTCGTACGTGCGCCGGTACATTTCCATTTGCCACAATCTGTCTTGCGCCTGCACGAATCCCTGTGCAAAAAACAGGTCGTCAGTATTGCGCGCATAAATGTGCGGCACGCCGAACGTGTCGCGAATAATCTCCACCCGATCGCGCAGTCCGCTTATGGCAACCGTGCCATCGATTTTCGCAAGCGACGAGCGCGCGAGTGTGTCCAGTACCGTGGTCTGCGCCTGCAGGGAGCCGGCGAGACACGTCGCGAGCATGCCGGAAAACACACGGCAACGAAAACGCGACAGGGCGGAAAAATGACAAGAAAGCATTCCTGAATAGGAACGTTTCGAGAACGGGTGCGCTAGGAGGTTTGCCGATCGGTTTTGTTTGGTAGATCCTGGCCCGTTGCGGCAGCGCGTCGCCACCATTGCGGTACGAATGCCGTCCTCCTGGCGCCGACTGGATGGCGGCTCGAATTGCTTGCCCTCGAAAGACGCTGGTGCGGAGCACCCCGGCACGGACCACCGGCACACCGTTCACAAGCAGATCGCGCAGCCCCTGTGGTGGAAGTGTAGGTTCTTCAATTCGCGACATCGACGCCGGGTAGGGATACGCCTCGGTCGTGATGTCCAATTCGTGCGCTCGCGCACCACGAATAAGCTGCAGCCCCATCGGCGTGTCTTCACCAAGAGAATTCTGAATGTGCACGATGTGTGTTGCAGCACCAGTCGTTGCGGTTGCGGCCATTGCCTCTTCCGTTTCGAGGAAGTATTGCGGTTCCTTCATCGCGCGCGTGTGCACGTGAACGCACGCCGTCGTGGCCAACACTAACTCCGTGATTGATGATCGACTCGCCGGCGCGAGTATCATACCACGCGTCAATGTCGACGGTGCCACCCTCCAGTTCCAATGCAGTCGTTGTTCCGTCCAGCACTTCCACGCGATAACCCGCCGTGTCTTGCGCGTGTTGGTGGAGATCAATAAACCCGGGGGCCACCACCATTCCGCGCGCATCAAGTGAATCTCGACCGCGCAATGGCTGTTCACTGACCGCGCGGATAAACCCGCCAACAATTCCAACGTTGCGCGGCGCATCCATCCCGGAGGCAGGATCCATCACTCGGCCATTTGAAATGACTAGATCGAATGTTTGATCGTTCGCACGCGACGACGATTCCGTGCAAGCACCAATGACCACAATTGCGCCGAGTCGTACGATCAGGCGAGTCCGGTGGGTTTGGATGGGCGTCGCATGGAACGTGTTGTGAGAGTTTGGAGAAGGCTGTACTAAAGCCCGGTCACCAGATTCAAGCGCGATAGGCCGAGCAAGTGGGCTTCACGCAACGTGGCATGGCTGCATCGTTGTGTGTGGCGTTGTCGCACAATATTCGGTGCTCCGTCGCGATGGTGATAGGCTCGACAAACGGCTCTATCTCGCTCGCGTGATAGAATCGTGGTTCGCTGCTGAATAGCACCGCCGCATCGGCGTCCAATTAGTGACGCGGCACATTTTTCGGCAGAGCCGGTTCAAGTGGCACTAATGTTCCATTCAGTGGCGGCATGCGTCATCTCCTGCCTTGTCTCGCTGCGTTCTTCTGTGCGACCGCGCCGGTGTCGTCCGCCGTCGCCCAGATCACAGTGGATCGCGAATTGGTCATGCTCAACCCGGCCGTGGCAAACGAACGCGTCGTAAGCCTGACCCTTGGCAACGCCGGCTCGTCCCGGGCGCAAGTCGTCGTCGCGTTGGAAGATTGGGACGTCGATGCCGAGGGTACGAGCCATTGGCGAAAGACCGGTGCGGTGGCGGGGTCGTGTGGCCGTCGCGTGTCGATATCGCCGGCCACGCTGCAACTCGCACCGGGCGAAAAACGTGTGTTGCGCATTTCGATCAATACCAACGCACAGTTTGATTCGGAATGCTGGTCGGCGGCCGTTGTACATTCAACGATTGCCTCAACGCGAAAATTTGACAGCGCGCAAACGACGCGCAGTTCAGTTCCGCTTTACGTCACGCCCAGTGGCTTGAGCGCCGACGGCGAGTTGAGCAACATGTACGTCAAGGGTGATTCGCTCGAAGTCATTTACAGGAACACTGGCAAAATTCGTACGAATATCGTTGGCGAGATTCAGGTGCGATTACAGGGTGATTCTGTTGTGACGACAGTGCCGCTCGATTCCGCAACCGTGCTGGTGGGCGCGACGCGTCGTTTTCGAGTGCCTATGCCAAAACTTCCGCGCGGTAAATACGTGCTGGTAGCGCTGATGGACTTTGGCGGCGAGCAACTCACGGCTGTGCAGGCGGCGCTGGAAATGCGTTAACGCGCCACGAAGTTTTTCACCGTGTACGCATACTCGTCGTCGGCCCACTCTGTTTTAACATCCACATTGATACGAGTGGGGAAGCCATACTGGTTGTCAAACGCGGTGTCGAGGCCGTCAACTTTGTTCCTACGCGCATTATCGATCTGCGCGAACAGCCCCTCGACGTTCGGAAAAATCGCGGTGTAATTATCGGGGACTGCGACGCCGGTTTCCGTGTACCGTCGCGATTCCACCACGCCGTTTTTTACGACAACTGTCACGGGCCCAATTGCTTCCATCGGACAGAAGCAGCCGCGGCTGACCGTATACGAATACGAGGCTGGTCCGCGCGACTCCCAACGATCGCGCGCCGATTCGAGATCGGACTTGGGTCCAAAGGGATTGTCGCACCCGGTCAGACTGAATATCAATACCGCCAGAATGGCGGAGACTCTCGTGGGACGAATCATCGAACACCTCGGTAGCGAAAATCGTTGTTGGCGCTTCCCGATATTGAACAACTTGTGCCGCGCGCGAAGTCACTATCAACATTGCCGCGTCAATTGGTGGTGTGTGTAGCCCCGTGTTTCATCCGCCGCGCACGACCAGATGGGCCAACTGGCACCTCACGATTTTCCGCTTTCCGGAACGTTTCAACGTGGGGACGGTCTTACCTGCAGCCTTTCCCATTTAATCAGCGAGTGTGAGTCATGACCGACGACCGCAGCACATATCAGCACGACTCCAGTGACAAAAAGCTCGACCAATCGGCCGAAGCTGCGGAAAGCGAGAAAGCCGCCGCCTCGCATGGTGACGGCGGACATGATCCTGAGAAAACTCGGAAGCATGACGACGCTGGAAAGGATCGCTTGTTTGAAGGACGCGTCCAGCGCGACGACGCCGACAAGGAAAGTGACCGGAATCGTCTTGAAAAAGATGTCGCGCGTCACCATCACGCTCCGGATGAGGTCGGGACAATCTCTGACACTGACCAGCATAAAAAGAAGTAGAACTGAGAGAATCCGTACAGCGAAGGCCCGACATCAAACTGTCTGATATCGGGCCTTTGTTGGCATCTCTCCTCTGTGTGGTGTCGTTTCATTTCCCCACGCAGAAATCCCGGAACAGCTTGTCCAGCACATCATCCACGCTGATCGCGCCAACGAGTTCATCCAACACGTGTGCGGCCGCGCGAAGATGTACCGCGGCAATTGTGGCCGGTACTTCACTGTCCAACCACGCATGCTGAAACTCACGCACTTCGGCTAACGCATCCACCAGCGCAATTCGGTGCCGTTCGCGCGTGAGCACGACTCCATCGGCCGAGCTGGTGATGCCGTCCCCGTCTATGGCACGTGCTGTCAACCGTGCGACAATACTCGTCAGCAATGCGGAAAGTCCCGCGCCACTTTCTGCACTCACTGCAATAACCGGCGCGATCTCCGCGCCCACGGCCGCTCCCGCCAGCGCAACGTCGCCCAGTAAATTGGCACGCGCATCCGCTTTCGTCAGCACACACATCATCGGTGCCGGCGTTAAAACACGCACGCGTGCAACGGTCGTAATCAATCCCGGAACATCCTCAGCACATGCCAGCACGAGTTGGGCGTGGCCGAGATATTTCTCACTCACTTCAATGCCCAATCGTTCTACGACGTCGTCTGTGACGCGTAGTCCCGCAGTGTCCACGAGTCGCAGCGGCATCCCCGGCGTATCCAATAGCGCTTCAATTGCATCACGCGTGGTGCCCGGAATCTCGGTAACGAGTGCACGCGCTTCTCCAAGCAATGCGTTGAACAACGAACTCTTGCCCGCGTTCGGCGGACCCGCAATCACCACCAGCGCACCGTCACGCACCAGCGCCGCGCGCGGTGCGGTCGCAAGCAAACCAGTCAACTGTTCCAACAGTGTCGCGAGCGCCTTTTGTATCCTGGCCGGTGCAATTGGCCCGTCGTCCTCTTCGGGAAAGTCGATGTCGTACGCGAGCAGCACTTCCAGCGCAATGATATCTGCGCGCAGCGCGTTCAATCTCCGCGACAATCCCCCGTCAAGCTGCACGAGCGCTTGCTTCTGCATCGCCGTCGTGCGCGCATCCACGAGATCCGCAATCGCCTCGGCCTGCAGGAGATCAATGCGTCCGTTCAGCAACGCGCGTCGCGTAAATTCTCCGGGCAGCGCCTGGCGCGCACCCGCGCGCAAACACGCGGCGAGGACCGCGTTGGGCACAACCCGCCCGCCGTGCGTCGACAACTCCACGACGTCTTCGCCCGTGAACGAATTCGGTGTCACAAACCGCGTCACGAGTACGTCGTCCAGCACTTCGCCACTCGCAGCATCACGCAACACACATCGGGTCGCTGCACGCGCCAATACGCCGTGCGGGGCGCCGAGTGCGTCCGCGACCTCGAATGCACGCGGTCCGGAAACACGAATGAGCGCAACCGCCCCTCGGCCAGTCGCCGTAGCAATGGCGGCGATGGTATCCTCGCTGCCCGCAAACAGAGAAGGATTGGTGCTGCGCGCATCGCTCATCTGAGTCTCGGTGTATCGTGTGTTGATACGCGCGGAAACCGCCCGTTCCGCCGAGCTGTTGCCAGTTGCAGTTGCGTCATTCGGCCTTTCGGCTGCAGTTAGTTACTGGCTTTTTGCCTGCGGTTTGTTGTTCGGCGCTTGGCCCGCAGCGAGCAGTGGCCCATTCGGCTGCGGTTCGTTGTTCGGCTTTTTGCTGCAGTTAGTTGTTCGACTTTTTGGCTGCAGTAAGTTGTTCGGCTTTTTGGCTGCAGT
>JBDUBA010000264.1:0-8498 GCA_040004335.1 Gemmatimonas sp. | reverse complement strand
TTTTGGCTGCAGTTGTTTGTTAGGCTTTTTGGCTGCAGTTGTTTGTTAGGCTTTTTGGCTGCAGTTGTTTGTTAGGCTTTTCGGCTGCAGCCCAAAGCTGCGTGGCCCATTCGGCCATTAGGCTGCTTTTATTTTGTTCGGCTTTTCGGCTGCTGTTACGGCCGTGGCGCAATCCGCCATATCTGTCCTCCTCCCCCCGCGACATCCGTCGCCACGTATAGTGCCCCGTCCGGCCCCATCACTGGCACGCGCAGCCGCGTGTTCAACTCACCGTACAGCGGAATTGTGTCCTTTACACCACCCGTCGAATTGAACGTCAGCACCAACAATCGAGCTCCAACCAATTGTGTGACAACAAATGCATTCGTGTATGCCTTCCACGAGTTCCCCGTAATAAACGTGCCGCCCGACGAGCCCTTGGCCGGACTTCCCGTGCTATAAAACGAGCGGAGCGCTGTCGGATAACGCGTTAAATCCGTCATCGACACCGACTCGTTGTACCCGGGCACCGGATTCCACCCTGCATTTGCACCCGGTACGAGGCGATTCACCTCGTCGTCATACGACGGCCCGTGTTCCACGTTGAACGTCATCGCACTGGTTGGATGAAACGCGATGCCCTGCACATTGCGATGGCCGTAGCTGTAGATCCGCGCGTCGGCGCCCGCGATCGTGGGATTTCCGGGTGCGGCCGCGCCATCGCGCGTAATACGGAGCACCTTGCCACCCAACACGGTCAGATTCTGCGCGTTCGTGCCGACGGCCGCATCGCCGGTCCCGACCCACAGCTGCCCATCGGGACCAAAACGCGGACGGCACCCTGAATGCCGGCCGCCGTTGGCCCAGGGGAGCCCCGTCAGGATGTCGGTTCGGCTCGAGAGCGCCAGGCCATCGGCTGAGAGAACCCACCGCACCAACCGGTTGTCGTTCGTTCCGCTCCGATTGGATGAGAAACACGTGTAGATAAACCGGTTTGTCGCGAAATCCGGATCGAGCACCAGGCCAAGCAGTCCGCCCTCCCCACTCACGACGACGTCGGAGATCTGAGCAACCGTGATAATGGACGCATTGGTCCGCCGAAGTCCCACACGACCGCCCCGCTCGGTGAACAACATTTCGCCATTCGGCAGAAACGCCAGGTCCCAAGGCGTCGACAGACCACTCACGTAGACCGTCCGGTCGAGCGTTGGCCGAGTGGTATCGGCGGCAGGCGGAAGTGGATCGCAGCACGCCCCGTTGATGACAGGCTCCGACTCTTCGCTGCATCCCGCTACCCCAAACAGCGTGGAGCACGTGAGCAGACTGATGAGGCAGCAGAGAGAACGGCGCATGGTTGTACCGGTTTCGGGATCCTGACCGTGGATTGCTGCATTGGCAGACACCTCCCCACGCGCGCTCGTTCCCAACATGTGTATCGGTGGTCACCGTCACCACCAGAATTGTGATTTATCGTAATGCGGTTGACTCTGCCCGTCGGCCTGACGATACTTTGGGCTTCGATCCCGAGTAGCTCAGGTGGTAGAGCAGGTGACTGTTAATCACCCTGTCGGGGGTTCGAGTCCCTCCTCGGGAGTTGTTTGCCCGACTCGAAAATGTTCAAACACTAGCGGTCACAAGTCACTAAGATTTGTGACCGCTTTTGTTTGGGCCCAGTCATTGCGTCGAACGGCCGCGCATCAGCACCGTGCCTCACAACATCCCCAGTCTTTCCCTCGTGCATGACTCAGTGGGTCGCAGACGCTCCAGCACCTGAAGCGACATCCGTCTCGACCCGCAAACGCGACCTGGCCACTATCGCCATCCTCGCTCTGCTGTTCTACGGCCTGAATGTCGACTTCTGGGTGTACGGCGACTCGGCCATGTACGCCGACTTTTCGTTGCGGCGTGAATTCGTCGAAGTCACGTTACATCTGGGGTATTACTGGATCGTCATCCTGGCGCAGAACACCCTGGGTGCACTGTTCCACCTCCCCATTCAGGAAACGATGGGGTGGGTCAACGTAACGTTTGGCGTGGGCACGTTGTGCGTCTCGTATTTGCTCGCGCTGGAGTTGCTTGGTTCGCGCCGCACGACGCTCATTGCGGTCGCAATTCTTGGTGTCAGTGGCCGCATGCTGAACAATTCGACCAGCAGCGAGATCTACATCACACAGACGTTTTTCGTGCTGCTGTCGTTCTGGTTGTTTACGCGCGAGCGGATTTTCTGGGCCGCGGCCGCCGCGGCAATGTCAATGCTGATTTCGCCGCTCAGTTTGTTTGCGTTCTTGTTTTTTCCGGTCTTTGATTACCAACGTGCCGGACGCATTCGCTGGAGCGTGTTGATCAAATTGGCCGTGCTCGCATTCCTGATGTATTTACCGTATCTCGCACTGCATTGGCACGATTTGTTCTGGGGTCGTCGTGGTCTGCTCAACATCAGCGCCAATACCAGGACGGATCCGCTCACCAGCCTCCGGAATTTTCCAAAGTATCAATTCAAGCAGTTCACATTGATGCTGTTCCTGGTAATTCCCGCATTACTGGCCTGGAAGAGAGACCGTCGCTTCGTGGCGCTCGCGCTGGCAGTTGCCCTGCCCCACCTCATCATCATTCTCAAGCTGACCGGTGAGGATAACGTCTTCATTCTCAATACCGATTTCTTCTTTGCGGTCTTGCTCACTCTGGGGTGGAGCGAACTTGCGCGACGCAAGGCCACGGCCTGGATGGGACCGGCAACGTTTGTCGGTCACGTTGGATTGCTACTGGCGTCCGGAGCAATTTTTGCCTTCAACAGTCACCGCGGCTACCCAACGGAAATTCGCGACACGTATGTGAAGTTCGTACGTAACCAGCCCAATGTGGCGGTCGTCACCGACTGGGGCACGGCCATGGCATTTGTATTGTACGCTCGAGACAGCGCGACCACGCGTCTCGAGCGCGAGCCCGTCTATCAGCAGATTTTCGACATTGACAACGAGCCCGGACCGTCTGCACCCGTTCGCCGCGCGCAGACGTTGTACGTCGTCGATCGTTGGAACCCGTCACCGTTGAACGCGCTCCTGCACTCGAAAGAATCGCTTGAAAAACTGGCACTGGAAAACTCGCTCAAGAATGTTGCGGAACGTCGCCTCGATCTCACGTGCACGCTGCTCTCGGCGCAGGTCAACCGCTTGTACCAGTGCGCGCGAAACGCGCCGTCAACCGATCCCTCGAAGATGACTCTGATGCCGCGACAGTGACGCAGGCACGCGTACAAACACTGACGGCCTGGGGCAATTCAAGCACGTCGTCCTCCCTGCTGTGCGAACCTGATTCGAAGGCGGCACTGGCGGCATTCCTGAACGACACTCGGCAGGCGCAACAATCAGGTGGAGTGATTGCCCGCGGGTACGGACGGAGTTATGGCGATCAGTGTCTGAACGACCGCGGCACGGTGATCAGCACAACCGGCCTGACCACGATTCACTCGTTCGATGCGAGTACTGGCGTCATCCACTGCGACGCTGGCGTGTCGTTTGCCCAAATTATGCGCCATTGTTTGCCGCAGGGATGGATTCCCCAGGTGTGTCCTGGTACCGCAGCGGTCAGCATGGGCGGTGCCATCGCCAATGATGTGCACGGCAAGAATCAGCGTCACGCTGGCACGTTTATGGATCATGTCGAGTGGTTCGACCTGCTGTTACCGACTGGTGACCTGGAACGAGTGTCGCACGAATCGAACGCCGAATTATTTGCCGCAACCGCTGGCGGTATTGGACTGACCGGCATCATCGTCGCGGTTCAGTTTCGGCTTCGACGCGTTGCGTCGAACGCTGTCCGTCTCACCGAATCTCGCGTTCAAAACCTGGACGAGTTTCTGGAACTTTTGCCGTCGGCCAGCGAGGCCAATGAATTCGCGGTGGGATGGATCGATGGTCTAAAAAGCGGACTACAGCTGGGCCGAGGAATTCTTGAGGTGGCGTCGTTTACCAGCGACAACATCCCGGCGCCGCCGCAGCGATCGATTAATTGGCCCGTTCAGCTTCCGCCATTCGTTTTGAATCGCTACTCGGTTGGTGCGTTCAATGCCGGGTATTACCACCGCGTGCCGAAGCAGACGCGCACGCGCGCCGTTCACGTTGACAAATTCCTGTACCCATTGGACGCGATTCACAACTGGAACCGCCTGTATGGCAAGCCCGGCGTCTATCAATTTCAGTGCGGACTGCCCTTCGACGACGCGCGTTCTGGCCTGAAGGCGGTAATGGACGAAGTGACGCGCAGTCAGAGCGCATCGTTCCTTGCGGTACTCAAATACATGGGACGTGCAGGCACCGGTCCGCTTTCCTTTCCCCTCCCCGGATTTTCGCTCGCGCTCGACTTTCCGCGCCGGCCAGATACGTTTGCACTCATGAAGCGCCTGCATGAGATTGTTCTGCGTTACCAAGGCCGGGTCTACCTTGCCAAAGATTCCTGTATTTCGGCCGGCGATTTCGCGCGGATGTATCCCCGTCACGAGGAATTCCAGAACATTCTGCGTCGAGTCGACCCCACGGCCCTGATGCGGTCGGATATGTCTCGGCGTCTCGGAATTCATGCACACTCCTCCACCACCGCTGTGCGATGACCGACGCGTTTGTCAGCAGTTCCGACGCGGTGTTCACGCCGCTGCCAGTTGAAGCTGTGGAAACAGCGTCAACGGAATCGGACATTCCACTGGTCGTGGATATGGACGGAACGCTGATTGAGAGCGATACCCTTTTTGAAGGGCTCGTGCAGCTGTGGAAAAAAAAGCCGCTGTATGGCCTCATGTTTCCGCTCTGGCTATTGCGCGGCCGCGCGGGATTCAAAAAAGTTCTGGCCGACACGTCGCCGTTGGATGCTGGGCCACTTCCGTACAACCGTGCGCTGATCGAACACCTGCGCGTGGCAAAAGAAACTCGCTCGATCATTCTGTGCACGGCTGCTGATCGCCGCTATGCGAATGCCGTGGCCCAACACCTCAGTCTGTTTGATGACGTGATTGCCACCGAAGGCACGGTCAATCTCAAGTCAGCGGCAAAAGCGCAGGAGTTGGTGAGCCGTTACGGAAAGGGTGGGTTCGACTACGCGGGTAACGACGGCGCGGACGTTGCAGTGTTCAGCGAGGCGCGTCGGGCGCTGGTCGTGAACGCGACCGCATCGCTCGAGCGCAAATTCACGAGTATCCCAAACGCGGATCGGTTTCCCGAGGCGCCGCGTAAGTCGGAACTGTCAGAGCTGTGGCGTGCGCTTCGCCCGCAACAGTGGGTCAAGAATTTGCTGGTATTCGTTCCGCTGCTCGCGGTGGTCAGCAATGCGCGCCCGTCGGCGTTCATCTTTGCGATGCTGGCGTTCGTGGCGTTCAGTGTGATCGCGTCAAGCGTATATCTGCTGAACGATCTGATGGATTTGCCGTCCGACCGGCGTCACCCGCGCAAACGTCTCCGTCCATTTGCTGCCGGTACTGTGCCGATTCAGAACGGCATCCTGTTGATTCCGCTGCTGCTCGTGAGCGGATTTGCCATTTCGCTGACAATATCGCCATTGTTTGCCGGCGTCATGGTATTGTACGCAATTCTGACGTTGTTGTATTCATTTTTGCTCAAGCGTATTCCACTGCTGGACACCTTGGTGTTGGCCGGACTGTATACGCTCCGCATTCTGGCGGGAGCTGCGGCAATTGCGGTGGTGCCTTCAGTCTGGCTGCTCTCGTTTTCGATGTTCCTGTTCCTCAGTCTTGCACTCGCCAAGCGACACTCTGAATTGATGGAGATGCAGGATACGTTAACGGGACACGGTATTCCCGGGCGCGAATATCGCTCGGAAGATCTCGTCATTTTGATCAGCCAGGGCAGCGCCAGTGGGTATTCGGCCGTGCTCGTGCTGGCGCTCTATATCAATAGCGACGCTGTGCGCTTGCAATACCGCCACCCTGAAGTGATCTGGTTAATCTGTCCGTTGGTGCTGTATTGGATCAACAAACTCTGGCTCAATTCCCAACGGCGCCAGATTTACGACGAGCCCATAGTTTGGGCCATTCAGAATCGGGTGAGTCGCGGGATTGCCTTGTTGAGTGTAGCCCTGTTGCTCCTCGCACGCTGGTTGCCGTAAACAGACCAGCTGTTCAGCGGCGCACAGCCCGCACCGAATTCCAGAGCTACTGAGTGCTCATCGATATCCCGCTGGTGTTCGACGGCGCATAGCCGGCGCCGAATTCCAGAGCTACTTGTGTGGCCTTAGATATCCGCTGGTGTTCGACGGCGTATAGCCAGCGCCGAATTCCAGAGCTACTGTGTGGCCATCGATATCCTGCTCTGGAGAGGTTTGATGAAAATACGGCTGCTGGTCGCCACGGGTCTGTTGATGATCGCCACCGCACCGAGCGGTGCGTTGCACGCGCAAGTCGCGACACACATCACCACTCCCAAGGAGCAGTTCGGCGCCAACTTTGGCGACGACTATTTCCTCGCCAACTACAAGCAGATTGCGGAGTATTGGCGCAAACTTGAGAAGGAATCACCACGTCTCAAGGTGCAGAATATGGGCAAGACGGCTGAAGGACGCGATCAACTGATGGTGATCGTGACCTCGCCGGAAAATCAGAAGCAACTTGAAAAATATCGGTCAATTTCCGAACGACTGGCGAAGGCCGAAAACCTCACCGATGATCAGGCGCACGCGTTGGCGAGGGAAGGCAAAACCGTGGTGTGGATTGACGGCGGCTTGCATGCAACCGAAACGTTGGGTGCGCAGCAGTTGGGCGAAATGGTGTATCAGATGGCGAGCCGCACGGACGAAGAAACCATGCGGTTCCTGAACGATGTCATCATTCTTTTCGTGCATGCGAATCCTGATGGCAACGACCTCGTCGCCGATTGGTACATGCGCAACAGCGTCCCAACGGAACGGACACTCAACGGACTCCCTCGGCTCTATCAGAAGTACATTGGGCACGACAACAATCGTGAGTTCTTCACGTCAACGCAGCCGGAAACCGAAAACATCAATCGCGCGCTGTATCACCAATGGTTCCCGCAGCTATTGTATAATCATCATCAGAGTGGACCGGCCGGAACAGTGGTGTATTCCCCGCCCTTCCGCGATCCCTACAACTACAATCTCGACCCTGCCATGTTGCTCGGCATTCAGGCAATGGGTACGGCGATGCACGAGCGGCTGGCGATTGAGGGAAAACCGGGCGCGACCATGCGTTCGGGTGGACCGTACGACGGTTGGTGGAACGGCGGCATTCGTAATACCGCCACGTTTCACAACACAATTGCTCTGTTAACGGAGATGATTGGCAGTCCAACACCAATGCGAATTCCGCTCGTGAAAGAACGGCAGATTCCGTCTGGTGATTTGGCAATGCCGATTGGTCCGCAAGAGTGGCATTTCAGTCAGTCGATTGAATATTCAGTGTCGCTCAATCGCGGTGTGTTGGATCACGCGTCCCGCATGCGTGAGAATTTGTTGTTCAACATTTACCGCATGGGGAAAAATTCGATCGAGCGCGGGAGTCGCGACACGTGGACCGCCAACCCGCGGCGTGATGCCGAAGTAGCAGCGCGAGTGCGCGGCCCCGAAGCCATGATCTGGTCGGCGCAACATGCGCCCGAGTATCGCGATCCGCGCGGTTACATCATTCCGTCCGACCAGGCTGACTTCCCGACCGCCATCAAGTTCATCAACTCGTTGCGTGAAACCGGAATCACCATTCAGCGCGCCACGAATGCGTTCAGCGTTGCCGGCAAGCAATATCCCGCGGGCTCGTTCATCGTGCCCTCGGCGCAGGCGTTTCGGCCACACGTGATTGACATGTTTGAGCCGCAGGTGCACCCGGATGTGTTCCCGTATCCCGGATCGCCGCCAACGCCACCGTATGACAATGCCGGGTGGACGCTCGCGTTTCAGATGGGCATCCAGTTCGATCGTGTACTCGACGCATTCAGCGGACCGTTCGAGAACGTCACGGACTGGAACGTGCCGGTTCCGAAGGGTGTGATTGCGACCGCTGCGAGCGCGAAAGGATTTATTACAAGTCCACGCACTAACGATTCGTACACGGCTGTCAATCGCCTGCTGAAAGCAAACGAACGTGTTGTACGTCTGACGGACTCCATCACCGTAAACGGAAAAAAGTTTGCGCCGGGCGCGATTTATGTAACCGCCGGGAAGAACACCGCTGCGGCGCTCGAGCAAATCAGTACATCGCTTGGGCTCAACTTTGACGGCGTCAAAACCGCGGCACCGATCACTGCAAAACCAGTGCACATTGTCCGCGTTGGTTTGTGGGACGCGTATGGTGGATCAATAGCCAGTGGTTGGACGCGCTGGATTCTCGAGCAATACGAATTTCCGTTTACGCGTGTGTTCGCGCCCGAACTTGATGGCGGTTCGCTCAATGCGAAATTCGACGTGCTCATCTTCGTGGAAGGCGGTATTCCAGGAGCCGGCGGCGGACGTGGTGGCGGTGGCGGTGGCGGTGGCGGTGGCGGTGGCGGTGGCGGTGGCGGTGG
>JBDUBA010000269.1:0-8512 GCA_040004335.1 Gemmatimonas sp. | reverse complement strand
TCGGCAATCGCAACACTCGCTTTCGTAATGTCGCCCGCGCCCATCGTGATCACGACGTCACCCGGCTTCTTGATCTGCGACACGTACTCACTCGCCACGTCAGTGCGCGGACCTGCCCACCGCAACGTGGACGTCGGCAGCAAGTCTCCGATGAGCGCGGACGTAACGCCGTCTACCGGTTGTTCACGCGCACCGTAAATGTCGCACAACAAGACCACGTCGGCCTTACTCAGCGCCTCGGCGAATGCGCGATGCAGGTCGAATGTGCGCGAATACAAATGCGGCTGAAACGCGACGACAATCCGCCGGTCCGGAAAGCTCGCACGCGCGGCTGCAATGGTGGCCGCAACTTCCGTTGGATGATGCGCGTAATCGTCGATGACGCGAATGTTGAGCGAATTGCCCGTGTCGATGCGCTGAAAGCGGCGCTCCACCCCACGAAACGACGCCAGTCCCTGGGCGAGCGCCGTAAAAGCGCAGCCGAGTGCGAGACCGCTGCCAATTGCGGCCAGCGCATTCCGCACGTTGTGAATGCCGGGCACGGACAACGTGACCGCACCAAGTGTTTCACCGTCGAACACTACCGTAAACTGCGAGCCGCTGCTGTTCAACTGCACATCTTCGGCAACGAGCCTGGCATCTTTCGCGGTGGAAGCCGGTTGCGCGCCCGATACGGTGGCAGAATACGCGATGGTCTGATGCGTCGAGCCTATGTCGAGCGCCATCGCACCAGCGTCGTCAGCGCATCGCACAATTGTGTGTGCGGGCGCGACGAATTTCTC
The DNA here is from genome assembly GCA_040004335.1 of Gemmatimonas sp. Lineage (GTDB taxonomy): Bacteria > Gemmatimonadota > Gemmatimonadetes > Gemmatimonadales > Gemmatimonadaceae > Gemmatimonas. Next base: position 7,730 of record JBDUBA010000269.1, on the reverse strand, counting down.
GAAGGCGCCAGCGATGTCCGCGAGATCTTTGTAAATGTCCAGATGATCGGCTTCGACATTCAATACGACGGCCACCCACGGCGAAAGCGCGAGGAACGATCGATCGTATTCATCGGCTTCAACCACAAACGTGTCTTCGCCGCCCAACCGCAGATTGCCTTCCCATCGGCCAACACGTCCGCCAACCACTCCCGTAGGATTGAGTCCGGCCGAGGCGAGCGCTTCGGTGGTCATTACGGTGGTTGTGGTCTTTCCGTGCGTTCCGGCAATTGCAATCAACGCACCACCGCTGACGGCTTGCGCGAGTGCTTCTGCGCGGCGCACCAGTGGTATCCCAAGCGCGCGTGCGGCTTCCATTTCCGGATGTTTTGCGGGAATGGCCGAGGAGTACACCACGGCGCGCGCCTGTTGCACCATCTCTGCGTTGTGTGCGGAAACCGTGATACCAAGTTTTACCAAATCGGGCGCGGCCAACGGATTGGAATCCGTTCCCTGCACTGCAACACCGCGCCTCATGAACAACTCGGCAAGCGCGCTCATTCCAGCGCCTGCAATTCCGATGAAGTGGATGGGTCGCGTATCGCCCAACACGGAACGCAGCAACGACGATGATTCTGTCATGATGCGCCCAATCCGGAATTGGTGGCGATATTACGCTGGATCATCGATACGCGTAAGAAATTTCGTCCGTCCGCCACGCTCGCGCTCGTGATGAACTTGGCGAGCGTGTGGGCGAGTTGAGCACGCCAACACCGCATTGCGGGGATGATCACGGAACCACCAACGAAAGAATCTGTTCAGCGATTTCGGCCGCAGCGTTTGGCCGTCCTCGAATGATTGCGGCTTCTGCCATTTTCTGAAGCACGGCTGGACGTGATCGCAGTTCGCGCACCATCGCGTCCAGTGATTCCGGAGTGAAGTCGGATTGTGGCATGTACACGGCGGCCCCTGCGGCTTCGAGCGCTTTTGCGTTGTGCGTTTGATGATCTTGCGCAGACGTTGGCAACGGCACGAGTACCGCCGGAATTCCCCACGCGCACAATTCGGCGATGGTCATGGCGCCAGCGCGCGTCACGGCGAGATCGGCGGCGGCGTACGCATCCGCAATTGGTGACAAATACGGACGCACGCGCACGGAAGCACTTTCGTACTGCATGAACGCGTCCGCTTGCCCTTTGCCGGTCGCCCAGATGATGGCAACGTTCGTTGGCAGTGCTTTGCTCCACTTCGCGACGCATTCATTGAGTGCGCGCGCGCCCTGACTGCCGCCAACCACGAGCACAACAAACGCATCATCGGGCAGATTCCACGCGCGGCGCGCTTCGAGTCGTGTTGGTGCGTGCACCGGCGGTGGTGTAATTGGACACCCCATTGCGTACACTAGTGTTCGCGCGCCCACAGTCAGTCGACTCACTGCTTCGGGAAATCCCAGAAACACCGCGTTGGCGCTTTTCGCGAACTGTCGCGTGGTGAGTCCCGGATGGCTATCCGGTTCATGCAGAATAGTTGGAACGCCGTTGGCCCGTCCCCACGCGAGCGCAACACCGGCCGCATAACCGCCGGTTCCAACAACGGCTAATGGACGTTGTTCGCGCGCAAGCTTCTTAATCGCACGCCACGCAGAGATGGCGCCAACAACGGTACGCCAGTTGTTCCACGGCGAACGGCGATACAAGGGATGCAGATCGAGCAGCGTGTGTTCGTAGTTCGTGGTGGGCAACACTTCGCGCTCGATGCCGCGTTGTGCGCCGATGAAATACGGTTGCACGTTTGGTGCTTGTTTCTGCACTTCGTTGGCAATGGCAAGCCCCGGATACAAGTGCCCGCCCGTCCCACCACCCGCAAAGAATATGCGGTATTCCGATCGCCGCGTGACGGATTGTGGCGGACGTTGGGGAATCAACGAATTGGTCACGATGGCCACAACGCCAGTGAAACTGACCGCAACGCACGTTGTGTGATCAGCGCATGCATCACGATGGCAACGACGCCAGTGGATCGGTCGCGTTCGATCCGTACACGCGTTCCTTTTCGCTACCAATGTTCACGAGCACTCCGGTCATCAGCAGGGTCAGCACGAGGTTTGAGCGTCCGCCAGAAACGAAGGGCAATGTGAGACCCGTGTTTGGCAGTAATCCGATACTCACGCCAATGTGCACGAACGCGGTAAATACCGTGATAAAGGTCAGGCCGATGGCGATGAGCGCACAAAACGGCGATCGCGCATTGCGGGCAATGCGAAAACCCAACCAACCGTAAGCGGCAAACGCGAGCACCATTCCCGTGATACCAATAAATCCAAATTCTTCACCTACAACCGACGCGATAAAGTCGTTGTACGCAAGCGGAGTCCAGCCGCGTTGTTGATTGCCTTCGCCAAATCCCACCCCAAACAAGCGGCCCGATCCGACGGCAATGAGCGCCTGGTGTTGTTGCCCCGCCGTTGCTGACTGCGATGCCGCGGTGGACGCTTTTGCGTCGCTTTCCTGCGCCATGTAACTGCGCAGCCGTTCCTTGATGTACGGCCGTTGCATTGCCTGTTGTGCCAGCAATGGCAGTGCGAGTACCCCGAGAAACACGAAGTGCGAAACGCGCGCGCCCGCGACGAACAACAGCAGGGCCATCAACAAACAGAACGTGGCAGCAACCGACCAGTCGGGTTCGAGCGCTGCGAGCACACTCAGTGTTCCGATTACCAACAGAAATGGCAACAACCCTTTGCCCAGGCGCCGCACCGCTTCGCCTTTCTTGACGAGCAGCATGGACGTCCACATGACCACCGCGAGTTTCGCGAACTCTGACGGCTGAATAGCTCCTTTGATGAAGCGGCGCGACCCACCCAGTGAGGGCGCCAAACTCTGCGTAAACGGCAGAACGGTCACGAGCATCAGCAGAATACTCACGATCATCAGCGGCCATCCAAGTCGGCGCCACCACTCCGCGTCAACTTTCGAACACAGCGCGAACAACACGCCACCGACCAGCGCGCCCGTTAGTTGCTTGGTGAAAAACGTGCTTTGATACGCGCCGTCCTTGAACACGGCCAACGCGCTGGCGCTGTACAGCACGGCCAACCCGAACGCCAAGAGACAGGCGGTGACGAGTAACAACGCACGTGCCTCGACGCCCATGCGCCAACGCTCGCGCACGCCGCGCATGGTGACTGGAACCGTGGCCGCGGTCATGCGTCGTCCTTTAAATCCTGCCGACGCGCCAGTTCCGCAAACTTGTAGCCGCGTTCCTTATAGTTGGCGAACATGTCAAAACTGGAACACGCCGGTGACAACAACACGGCATCGCCGGGCTGCGCGAGTGTACGCGCGAGTTTCATCACCTTCTTGAACGACTCGTTGGCCATGAGGTGTACGGGCACCCTTTTCTTAAGCAGCGGATGCAGGTCGTCGTAGATAAGTTGCGCTGATTCACCGTACGCAATTACAGCGCGCGCATGCGTCAACAACGGTTCCGCCAGCGCGGTGTATGGTTCGCCCTTGTGACGCCCGCCCAGCAACATCACCGTTGGACGGGTCATGCCGGAAATGGCGACCAGCGACGACGAAACGTTGGTGGCCTTCGAATCGTTCAACCACAACACATGATCGATGTCGGCGACCGGTTCGATACGATGCGGTAATGCGGTGATCGTACTCAGCGCCGCCGCCAGTCGTACGCGCGCGGCCGGCGTTGCATGCGACGGATGTGCCGCCATAACAGCCAGCAACGCAGCGAGGACGTTGGCGACATTGTGATCGCCGGCCAGCGGAAAATCGGCGCGCGGCGCGAGTGGCGCACCAAACAAGACCAACTGACCGCGCTTGCGGTCGAGAAACCCGTCAACGTCCGTGCGTTGCGTGGAAAATCGCGTGGTGCGTCCCGGCAGTTCGCGCGTCATCGCCAGCGCTTCTGTACCTTCGGCTGGCACCACCCAATGCGAGTTCGCCTCTGCGTTCGCAAACATCAACGCCTTGTCGGCATAATACTCGGCCGTGCTGTTGTTGTAACGATCGAGATGGTCGGGGGTGAGATTGGTCAGCACACCAACTGTCGGTTTCACGCTTGGCGTGTCGTGCAGCTGGAACGACGAAAGCTCCATTGACATCCATTGCGGCGGCGTGTTGCGTAGCGCGACTTCTGAAACCGGAGTTCCGATGTTGCCAACTTCCTCGACGTCCTTGTCGAGGGCGCGCAGCAAGTGTGCGATGAGCGACGTCGTTGTGGTTTTTCCGTTCGTTCCGGTAACCGCGATGTACGGCACGGAACGCAACTGCAGGGCTATTTCAACTTCGCTGACAATTGGAATGAACGATTTCCGCGCGGCTTTGAGTGGTGGCACGGTTGGCGGAATTCCCGGGCTTACCACGACGCAGGTCGCACGTTTGATGCGCGCCACATCGTGATCGCCCGCCTCGGCCGAAATTCCCAGCGCCGCGAGTCGATCGACAGCTGCCTTGATCTCTTTTGTTTTTCCGTTGTCCGATGCGTACACGGCAACGCCATTGGCATGCAAAAGTTTCGCGACACTTTCGCCGCTCAAGCCCAGGCCAAGTACCGCAAATTCGCCGTGGTGGTTTCTGAGCAGCCACGAGACGTGCGCCGACAGCGTGCGCCCGTTGAGCGCATCGCCAAACGGAATTTCGGTGCCACCGTACGTCGCGGGAGAAGTCACGGTTACCGCAGTTTGAGTGTGCTCAAAGCGAGAATTGCGCACAACACGCCCAGAATCCAGAAGCGAACCACGACCTGCGTTTCCGCCCATCCTTTCACTTCAAAGTGGTGGTGAATAGGGGCGCGCAGGAATACACGATTTGCTTTGGCGTACGTCTCACCGAATCGGCGCTTGCGGTATTTGAACACATACCGCTGCACGAATACCGACATGATTTCGGCGAGGAACACCGCGCCAACAATCACCAACAGCAATTCGCTCTTCAGCAACAGCGCAATCGCGCCGACTGCACCGCCCAGCGCGAGCGAACCCGTGTCGCCCATAAAAACCTGAGCAGGGTGCGCGTTGTGCCAAAGGAAGCCAATGCACGCGCCAACCACCGCCGCACAAAAGACGGTCAGTTCGCCGGCGCCGCGTAAGTATGAAATCAACAAATAAGCGCTGGTATCCGTGCGACCCGACACGTATGCGAACACAGCAAAGGTCAAAACTGCGATCGCAACCAATCCCGCCGCCAGGCCGTCAAGGCCATCCGTGAGATTAACGGCGTTGCTGACACCGGTAAGCACGAACGTCACCCAGGGCACGTACAACCACGCGAATCCAGCCGTGAGTGGAATGAGCAGCTGGTATTTGAAAAACGGCAACGAAGTTGAAGCGCCAGGCAAATCGTTGAGCGGAAACTTCCACAGGATCAGGCCCAGAATTACGCCGCAGGATATTTGTCCTGCGAGTTTGTAGCGCTCTACCAGTCCTTCGTTTTTTACGCCCGCGCGTTTCTGTTTGAGTTTGAGATAGTCGTCAAGAAATCCGATCGCACCCATCCACAACGTCACCCCCATCGCGAGCCATACATATCGGTTATCCAAACGCGCCCACAACAACACCGGAACAACCAACGCTGCGATAATAATCAATCCGCCCATCGTTGGCGTCTGCCCTTTGTTCGCGTGCGTGTCGGGCGTTCCTTCGCGCACCACCTGATTGACCGACATCTTGCGCAGGCGCCGGATGATAGCCGGCCCCACAAAAAATCCAATCAGCAACGCGGTGACAAACGCGCCTGCCGATCGAAAGGTGATATAACTCAACAGATCGCGGCCGCGTTGCGCGCCACCGATCCACTGCATCAGAAGATAGAGCACTTACTTTCCAGCCCAGGCCGTGAGAAATGGAACCAGGCGCTCCATCTGTGCGCCTCGTGATGCCTTCACCAAAATTACTGCGTTTCGATCAAGCCGGCTTTCAAGGCGTGGCCACAAGTCCTCGAACTCCGGCGCAAATACAATGCGACGGTCGTTGGGTGCAACGCGCGTGAATGCTGCCGCGAAATCACCGACCGCCGCAATCACGTTGGCTTTCGATGCGATCGCCGCGCGCGCCACGTCATCATGCTGCGCATCGGCGTGCGTCCCGAGTTCACGCATGCTGCCCAAAACTGCGACGCGTTGACGCCCTTCACCAACACTGTTGAGTAGATCGAGCGCCGCGCGTGCCGACGCAGGATTGGCGTTGTACGCATCGTTGATAACAACCGCCGAACCAATCTCCTCCCACACGCCGCGCATCTTTGGCACCGGCATCGTGCGCAACGCTTCCGCCGCGCGATCAAGCGGAACACTACAGGCATCAACCGCCGCCAGCACCAACACAGCGTTCGCCACCTGGTGTGCACCACGCAGCGCAAGGTTGATGGTGACGTCGTTCATGGTCAGCCACCCGGTACCATCAGCGGCTAATCCCCACGCGGTCGGTTTCACGTCGCCACGTTCCAGACCGGCCGTGACAACCCGTGTTGACCGCGCGCGCGCGATCGGTTCGACCTCAGGATACGCCGTGGGCACAATCGCGAGAGGAACTCCCTGAAAGATGTCCGTCTCTTCGCGCAACACGCCCGCAAGATCACCGAGCCCTTCCAGGTGTTCTTCACCAATAGAGGTCAGCAGCGCCATGTCGGGTTCAACAATCGCACGCAACGCGTTCACTTCACCCGGCGTGTTCGTGCCAACTTCGACGACGGCAATCTGCGCATGTGACGGCAGCGCGAGCAGTGTGAGCGGCACCCCGATAAGATTGTTGAAGTTGCCCGCCGTTGCATGCACCGACAACGTGCTCCCGAGTGCGGCTTTCAACATGTCTTTGGTGCTGGTTTTTCCGTTGGAGCCGGCAACGGCAATTATGGGTCCGCCCCACGCGCGACGCCACGCGGTTGCAAGGTTGCCCAGCGCGACGAGCGTGTCATCCACGACGTAGGTGGGAATACCAAGCCCAACGGCAGCCATCGGATTGGAAACAACAAACGCGGCCGCGCCACTGGCTTTCGCATTTGCGAGGAAATTGTGTCCGTCAAAATTTTCGCCTACCAATGCGACGAAACAATCGCCCTGTTTGAGATTCCGCGTATCGGTTGAAACTCCGCTCAACGAGTGGGACGCTCGCGGGCCCGTTCCCAACGCCTGCGCGACGCGCTCAAGTGTCCAATACACATGCGGCTGTTCTGCGCGCACAAATGGAATTGGCACAAACGCAATCCCCGCCGGCGGCGCAACCGCAGACTCGGTCGTGGCGGCGCGCACCGCGCCCGGATTCGAACTGGAACTCACAACGCACCCGAAAGTTCGTCGACGATTTCTTTTTCGTCGAAATGGTGCGAAACCGTTCCGCGAATTTGATACGTCTCGTGCCCCTTGCCCGCCAGCAGAATCACATCGTTTGCGTTGGCAATAGCCAGCGCGTGCGCGATGGCCGCGCGCCGGTCCTCAATGCGATCGTGCGTCCTCTCCTTCATGCCCGCTTCGATGTCGTCGAGAATGCGCTCGGGATCTTCCGTGCGCGGATTGTCGCTGGTGAGAATGACATGATCACCCAGACGTTCGGCAATTTCCCCCATCACCGGGCGTTTGCCGCGATCGCGGTCGCCACCGCAACCAAATACAACAATCAGCCGACCGGCGCTCGAACCTGTGCCTGTCTCTGTGCCTGTGCCTGTGCCTGTGCCCGTGCCTGTCTCTGTGCCTGTGCCTGTGCCTGTGCCTGTGCCTGTGCCTGTGCCTGTGCCTGTGCC
>JBDUBA010000131.1:0-27621 GCA_040004335.1 Gemmatimonas sp. | reverse complement strand
AGCCTTAGGAGCTGGCGGGGCAACCTATCCCGGTTCGAGTCCGGGCGCTCGCATACCCATTACGCTGCAATGAGTTAGCAATTTTGCGCGCACGCGAGCTTTTGATTCTGGCCAACGCTATTGGCCCAACATTGGCCGAACGCATCAGAGACTGCTCATGACGCTAGAAGCTTTGTGAAATTCGTATGGCCCAGCGGCTCTGACCCGCTGATCACTACCGCGGCCGGCGGAGAACGCAAAGCATGGGCTCGCGACTGAAGCGGAGTGCGTACGCTCAGAGCAGCAACGGCATCTCTCGTCATACGCCTTATTTGCGCATCGTCGCATCGAAGCTGTGTCAATGGTAGTCGCGGAGTTCCTGGCTGCTGAGGAATTGGCAACGGCTGACCCAACCGAAGTCGGACACCTGACCAGAAACGGACCCGGCATTTGGGGGAGCCAATATCGAGATTGGAAACGGCGCGACATTTTCAAGGTTAAGGAATTGGCGTCGCATGCATACACGCGACACGTGCTCTACATGTCGGAGCATTTACAGCTCGCAGCAGTAAATGTGATGCACCACCTGATGATTCTTCGCGAGAGTCCAAAGGACAGCCCGAAGGGGGACGAAGCCAGAGCCGAGGATGCCTTACGAGAATCCGTCGCGGAATTTGTAAGAGTGGCCCAGCATGAAGTGCGCGATCCTGAATCAAAAGCGCCATCTAACTTCACGCGTGCAAGAAATGTCGACTCATAAGCAATGCCTAACTTCCCAGCCTTCGGAAGCAGCGCGCCTTCGAACGTTTCGAGTGCGGCGCGGCGCGTATCCTCGTCTCCGTGGATGTAACTTGCAGAGTGGTTGTGATATTCGCGTGCCCGAGTAATTCAGAGATGTCTTTGATCGGTACGCGCAGCTGATCGAGGCGCCTCGCGGAGCTGTGACGCAGCGAGTACCATCCAACGGCCATGGGGAAATTTGTCGTTGTGATTGCCTCATCTTCCTGTGTGCGCCGTGCCGCGAGCGCATGCTTGAACGCTTGGGCGCGTGTCGCCGGCGGCAATGGCAACGGCTCAACACCTGCCAGATGTAGCGCCGCACGACGCAGTAACGGCTTCAGGTAGTCAGCGCCCATGCTGTCCACCTGGTACGGACTGACCGAACGCCGACGCGAACACTAAATCATGGTTTGCGTACTCGGATCCTGCGGCCAGGCGTTGCTCGACTTGCTCCGCGCGATGTCGGCGCAACATCGCCACCAACACATCCGGAATCGGTGCAAACCGCTCTGTTCCAGTCTTGGTGGTCGACAGCAGCCAGCTCCCACCGCTGCCCCGCTCTGCAGCCGTTGGCTTCAGTCGCACCAACGCGCGGCGGATGTGCAGCGTTCGTCGTTCAAGATTGACATCGGCCCAGGTGAGGCCAGCGGCTTCGCCTGGTCGGACACCTGTCCAGAGCAAGGTGGCCACGAACGTTCCGATTCGACACTGTTGCCACACCGCGAACAACGCTGCTGCCTGCGGAACGCTCAGAATCGCGCGTGTGCGCTTCTTTATTTTTCCCGCGACCGGAATTCGGGCGTCGGCCATTGGATTGTGGCGCATCAGGCCTTCTGCAACCGCGTAGGCCAACCGCGCGCGCAACGTGCGATGCACGCGCGAGACGGTGGCCGCCGCCAGTCCCGATATCGACAGCTCTTGAAAGTGTTGGCGCAGCGGTGGCGTGGTGAGCTTCGCCAATGCGAAGTGCGCCAAGCCCGGGGCCCGTCGCATGATGTAGAGCTCGAGCAGTTCGAGATCCGCCTGGCAGGTTGCTGCAGACAGGACGCCGTCACCTTTGGTCGTCTTCCGCACGTGCGCGTAAAAATCTCGCAGGACTCACCAAGCGTTTGCATCGAACCGTTCCCCACCGACTGCCCACGATTGAGCCGCGCAAGTTCCTCAGCCAACACTGCTCAGCCTCGATTTTTGTGTCGCACGCTTTCCCCGGTCCCGCACGCTTCCCGGTGATCGCGTGAGCTGGCAACCGCAGTCGTGCGAAAAACTTGCCGCTCTTCAGTTTGGTGATAGATTCGCGGCGCCGCGGTTTCAGTTTGTGCTTGCGCGGGGCAGTCATTCGACTTTCCCTCCGAATGGTGGCTCGGGCACGAGCCACAACGTGCTCGCATTCGTGCAACGTATCGGCAGTCTGCTAGATATCGTCTGTGGTCGTGCGCTCCTTTTCGCTGATCCGAATACTTTGGTCATGTTGCCTACTCTCGAGAGTGGTAACCGTGCCCGGACGTCTCAAGCGTCGCGGGGTGTAGTTTGCCAGCGATCGCTGGCCAGCGGGGCGTTGGGCGCCTAACTTCGGACAATGACTGTCATTCGACTTCGTGAGCTCCGCGACGCCGCCGGCATTTCCCAAACTGTGCTGGCGGAAGCCACAGCAACAACGCAGCGCACCATCAGCCGTCTCGAGCTTGGCGACAACGAACGCGTTGATCTCGAGCTGCTCCTGCGTATATGCGAAGTGCTCGGCGTTACGATGACGGATCTCGTTCCTTTGCCGCGCCGAGCTAGAAAGAGGTGACGCAGTTGTAGGCGCCAAACGACTAGCTTCCTGTAGGCTAGTCGTTTTGCGCCTGGCCCGCAGGAGGACGGGTTGCCAGCTACTGTGTCTGGTAACCATCGAGATTGTTCTGGGAGGAAGCGTGAGCGAAAACAACAGGCCAGATGTTACAGAGGAACTGTTTCGAACTGGAAGTTTGAATCTCGATCCTGATGACAGGAGCGATGGGTGGGAGCGCTGGAATGCTGACCCTCGTGATGCTGATCGTGCACTAATGCTTGGAATGCGTCTTCTTCGCAGGCTCCAGAGCGAATCCGATCGCAGCCTCGTTGTCGTTGGTATCGCATTCCTTGATGAAATGCTATTGCGACTGCTGAGAGAGTTGATGGTTCCGGGCGCGGTAGGCGGCCGATTACTCTCGCATAAGGGTGTGCTCGGCACGATCGGGGCAAAGGTCGACGCATGCGAGGCGTTTGGAGTGCTCCATGCCGAGGCGGCCGCAGAGATTCGCGACCTCGCTTCCATTCGTAACAAATTTGCTCACCGCATCGATGTCGATTCGCTGGAGCATTTGGCGAAATCGTGCGAAAGTCTCCGCGCCGTCTCGAAATGGATGCATCCGACCTCCGTGCTCGATGTGCATCGTACACCGCGCGGCCGTTTCGAATCCTCGGTTAGGTTTTGCATCCTCGCCATGGTGGCGGAATTCGGCCGGAGGAAGGCACATAGACCGCCAAGCGGCGCACTCGGATACGATGGTTCCGGTGGTCCGCACGGAGTCTCGCCAAAAACGTCTGAAGAAAAGTGATTAATGGCCTTCGAATCGCGACAGATTCCCAAAGTGTGGGCGAACATTGGTTAGGAACGATTAATGACCGACGATCGCTCCGCTTGCGAGGCCTCGAGTGCCGTGATGCGCGCAACGATTTCACTCTGTTCAATGATTGAACGTTGACTCGTTGCGAGGAATCCCTTGGCGTTCGCAATCTTGACATCGAACGGAAGGCGCGCGAGCGCCGCGATCGTGAAGCCTAGTATTCCCTTGAGTCCATCAAAGGTGTTGAGATCCAGCAACGCAACTGCCGGATCTGTCGAGAGCGCAGTCGCAAAAACCCCGATGGCCGCGGCTTTCGCGTCCACCCTCTCTTGATTCTTCGCGGTGAAGGGCTCGCATTTCAGGTGTGATGGTGTGCCATCGACACACACCCGTTTTACCTACGGCGTTGCCGCGGCATGCGCCGCCGTCCTTTCGCGTCGCAGAACAGTTATCCATGAAACGAGCTCCGCTTGAATATCGCTCCACTTTATGGAGCTCGCGGAGCAGCTGTGGTTCTAAAGTGCGATTCGGACTGGTCCAGCGCGCGGAGCGCATGAATTGACCGACACCCGGGTAATACTGGATGCGCGCGACCACACGACAGAGGCGAAGCAACGCGGAGTCGCAACCAACACGTGGCAGGCGATAACACCGTCAGGAGGCGATTTTTCCGGTACACATGCGTTCGCAACGCGAATGCCGTCGCTAGTGCCGAAGGCAGAAGGGGGAGGGGGCAGTGCGCGTTCATGTGCGGAGCACATCAGGCACAGCTGGCAGCCCTTGCGCGACGCGCAGCCGATTCAGCAGTACGCCCGATCACACCCTTCGTCGACAATTCCGTCAGCTACGAGCAAGGCTTTACGCGCCTGCATCAGCTGATCGACCATCACTTCACATTCCGCCGCCGCGCGATCCGCGTGCGTGAGCGAGTGTTCAAGCGCCGTCGGACGCCTCGCATGCGCGCGCATCAATGCACACCCAATGGGTGCGTTCGGAAGATCGCCACAAATCCACTCCAGACACGCCAGGCGTCCGATTTCGCGTTGTGCGACGGGGATCGTCAATGCTTGGGAGCTACCGGGACGGCAAATATCTCTTATTTCTGCTCGGGCGTGAATGCAGTGCCCGCCTGCTCGACACTTCGGCCGCAGAACTCACGCCGCAGGCGAATTTGCGCCGTCCATCGGTCACGTTAGAAACCAAAGGCTGCCGACTCAGCGTTACCCACTACCTCGTATCGCGTGGCCACCAATGCGAAACAAGCGATCCCGAGCGTGGCAATCAAGCACAGGCTGACGAGGATCAAGAACCAACGCGGTGCGGTCATCGTGCTGTATGAATTGAAATCTGCATGACGAATCTTGGGCAACCTCAACGCAAGGCGCCACCGCAAGCGCTTACCCGCGTTGCGACGTCACCTGATGGTCAATCTCAGTAAGTGCCGAGAGTTGCGTTCGTCGCACTCAATTTGTTTGACCGAAACGAAATCGCCTGCCGGGATGAGTGGCAGGCGACGGTGATTGAGGGGTTGTGTCTGGCGAGGTTCAACCAAACACAAGTTCCGCACCTAAATACGCTGCCGTAGTTACGGGCGGTTGCAAGCGAACACTTACCATCGACGGCAATGGTTTCGTCGCACGCACGGGTCGCGGAACTTCGTCGCCGAGTGCCAAACGTGCGCGAATAGATTCCGCAAGCGACTGCCAGAAATCGCGTTCCAGTTCTTCCGGTGTGTTTCCGGTCGCAATCGCGTCTGGAAGTTCCTCAACCATTGCGACCAGACCGTTCTCGTCATCCTTCGATACTCGGATGGTCCAAGGCAAGGCCATCAGTTGCGCCACCTTAGGGTCGCGCTCACGGTTTAACATGCGGTTCCTCTTGAGGCATTAGCTCGTGCTCCTTCAAGAGACGAAGCATCTGCTTGATGTACACCGGTTTCAGATCGCCGTGCCCATGGTTCACCAGTCCAATTATGACGCGCTGTCCGCTCGGGTGCAACTGCGCCCATCGCCGATGCGAACCGCCGGCACCGGTTTCAACACACGAAAACCCCAAACCCGCAAGCACGGAGGCTGCGTCGTCGTACGTGAATCCGACGCAACGCACGCTATCTCTCATGCGAGTCAACAACTTTTCCCATCGCGCCATTACGCCGCCGGCTTCTCCCATACGGCGAACGGACAGCAGCCAATGCACTGCCCGTTAATACTCAGCACCCATTCATATTGGCCGAATTCTTTGAAGAGAATAAGTCCGAGTTTGAGCGCCACTATGCCGCGCAGAGGCATGCCGGGTCCGGTTGTGCCAAAGGGCACACCAGGTAAGTCAGCGCTAAAGACTTCGTTATGGTCGAGGTCGCGACACACCACACGCACATCGTGCGATTCACCGAAGGCCATGCTGGCCTCAATCTGCGCCACCAGATACCCGGCACTAAACGGAATACGGAGCCCGTGCGCCGACACGTCCACCATTTCTCCAAAGAAATTGTCGAAAACGCCAATGAGCATCAGCTTTCCGCTCGCAGACTGGTCGAAGTGATCGACCAGGAGTGCGAACCGAAGGGTGGGTGGCTGCGCGAGCGGTGAATTCATGTTGAATGCGCGTTGAAGATCGCTGTTACGTTTAATGCCTGCGGACGCCGCCCTTGATTGCCCGCGCCCCATCGGGATTGACTATCTGTTGCGCTAAAGGCCTGACCCACATCACCAAATTACTGGCCCAACAACTGGACGAAATTACAGCACAACACTGTCTAGCGCTCATATACTGCGGTTCACTCCGTTAACGTCCCGGCCAGCAAAACGGCCCGAAACCATTGCCGGAGCGAGGTTTACGAGCCGTCGTGTGTAACCAAGTGAACCGCATTCAATCAAGTAAGCGCAGCCTTAGGAGCTGGCGGGGCAACCTATCCCGGTTCGAGTCCGGGCGCTCGCATGTGATTTTGCATCGACAGTTGTGTGACTCGACGTCGCGAGATCGACAGTCAACTCGCACGCTCGTACAGGACTACCAATGGCTACCCCAACGAGGTGGCTATCAACGAATGTAACGATGACCGCGAGTGCACCTTGTCGCTCGGCGAGCGACATGTGGACGGTGCGGCAACCGATCACGGTTGAACTGCCGCACCGGTTGATTCGCGATGGGCGCGTGTTGGAGTGAAAACAAAACCGCCCAACCGGTGCTGCGAATCTTCAATGGTCTATTTCGGCAAACCTTGGTGAATAAATTCGAGACGTGGAACGGTCTGTGCACTGAATCCGCCGATTCGTCAAACGCATTGAAAGCTGTCGCTGCCAAAATAGTACGATCCGGCAACTGCGGTCGCGGTGGTCCGACGACCTCCCGCGCGAACGCCAGCAACAAAACCGACCACCCGTGCAATCTTCGACTCGGCACGTGATACGGGCTCGTTGGCTGATCCGGCGTTCCAGGGGAAAGTGCCCGGCGCTCCCCGATACTGCCGCGTCACGAATTCCGCGCAACAACACCTGTCAACGTCGAGTGACAGTTCGCCGTTCCGGGAGCACTTTCCCGAAGTGGCCGCCTCACTCTTGTGCCGTATTACGACAACTGGGAAACGCTGGAACGATACTGCCAGGGCGTCGCCAGTTCGGCTGGTGAAATGTGCACCTACGTTTTCGGTGTGCCGGCCGGCGTGGCCGTTCGTCTGGAGGCCGTACGGGCGGCTCGAACACTGGGCCTGGCCATGCAACGTCGCGAACATTCTGCGCGACGTTGGAGAAGACTATTTGTCTGGCCTGCAGTCGCACATTGTGACAGAACGCCGCATCGATCCGCGGTACTTCGTGGGAACGCTCAACAGCCATCCTGGCAGCGCGTTCGGTCCGTTGTTACAGTCGGCGTATCTGCGACCGCATAATCGCAGCCAGGACATCAGCAATCTGTATTTTTGTGGTGCTGGTACGCAGCCGGGCGCCGGACTGCCCGGTGTCATTGCCTCCGGGAAAATTGTGTCGGGAACGATTGAAAGCGCGCGTTAAATCGCGCTCCCAGGTGTCTTTGAACAACACATGTGTCAAGGGGCGAAAGAGTTAATCAGTCCTCCCCCATCTGGCCGCTGCCATCGCCTGTCCCGGCCGGTTAGCTTTCCAAATTCGCGCCTGTCGCGTTCACCTGCACTGTTCGCCTCCGCGGCGCGCTTCGACTCTCCAGCACCGACAATGGAACTCACGATTACCCCCACCGAAACCACAGGGATCTCGCGCCGCATGCAGATCTCCATTCCTGTGGCCACGGTTGCCGACTATGAAGAACGCGCTGCAAAAAAGTACGCGACGCAAGCGCGCCTTCCCGGCTTCCGCCCAGGCAAAGCGCCGGCCGCCATGGTGCGCAAGCGGTTTGCCGACGCCATTCGGCAAGAAGCGATTGACGCGCTGGTCAACGAAGCGTTTCGAGAGGCGGTCGACCGCGAAGGGCTGAAGCTGGCCACACAGCCGCATCTCCATGATCTCAAGGCGGAACCCGGACAGCCGGTCGAATTTGAATTGCATTGCGAAATTCGTCCGGAACTCAAGCTTGAAAAGACAGAGGGCTTTACAGTTGAACGCCGCGAAGCGCCAGTCAACGACGAAACGATCGGCGAACAGATCGAAAAGCTTCGTGAACAAAAGGCCGATTGGGCTCCGGTGACCGATGAGAAAGCCGCACCTGGTGACCAGGTATCGGTGGCACTCTCTACGGCTGATGAAAACGGTGAACTACCTCCAGGCCGCGAATACAAACTCGTGATGGGTGGCGGTCAGGCCATTGCCGGCATCGAAGAACTCGTGATGGAAGCCATGCCTGGCGAAACGCTCGAACGCCAGGTGCGGTGGCCGGATGACTTTCCTGATGAGTCACAGCGCGGTCAAACGAAAATGGTGCGCGTCACGGTAAACGAAATCAAGCGCAAGTTATTACCCGCGCTTGATGACACGTTTGCGCGCGAACTGGGCGATTTCGACACGGTCGATGCCCTGCGTGAAGCGGTCCGCAAAGACATGATGGATCACGCACGGCGCGAAGCCGATTCCGAAGTGCGCGGTCGTTTGATCGAACAAGTGATTGAAGCAAACCCGTTTGAAGTTCCGGGCAGTTGGGTGCGTCAGCTCATCGACAGCTATGCACAGATGTATCAGGTGCCCGAGGCCGAGAAGGAACGTTTCGCGCAGGAATTCAAGGGAATGGCGGAACGTCAGGTTCGTCGCGATCTCGTCATCGAAACGCTCGCCGAGCGCGAAAAACTCACGGCGTCGGCCGCTGATGTCGATGCTCGGATCGAGGAGATGGCTACCGCGCAAAACGCGAATCCTGGACAAGTGTACGCACAACTCCAGAAGAGCGGTCGTCTCACTGAAGTCGAACGCGAACTTACGGAGTCCCGCGTGTTTGCATGGTTGTTGGAGCGTAATCCCGTCAGCGCGGCCTAATCCGGGTCGCGGTACACAACTCGAGGTTTTCATGGCTACTATCTACACGCCCTACATCATCGAACGATCCAGCCGCGGTGAGCGCACGTACGATATTTTTTCGCGCTTGCTCATGGATCGCATCGTGTTTTTGGGCACGCCAATCAATGATGACGTCGCGAACGTGATCATTGCACAACTCCTGTTTCTGGATTCGGACAATCCAGACAAACCGATTCACCTCTACATCAACTCACCAGGCGGCAGCGTCTCGGCGGGTATGGCCATTTACGACACCATGCAGTTCATCAAGGCGCCGGTCCACACCACGTGTATGGGAATGGCCGCAAGCATGGGTGCGTTCCTGTTGTGCTCGGGCGCGGCCGGCAAGCGGAGCGCCCTGCCTCACGCACGCATTATGATCCACCAGCCCAGCCAAAACGGTGGGGGCGGTCAGGCCACGGACATCGAAATCCAGGCCAAGGAGATTCTGTACCTCCGCGCCAAGATGAATGAACTGATGGGCAAACATACCGGCCGTCCGGTGGAGCAGATCGAACGCGACACCGATCGCGATCGTTACATGTCGGCTGAAGAAGCGAAGAACTATGGCTTGGTCGATTTCGTGGTTTCGCACGAAGCCGAGCTGGTGGCCGCTGAAAAAATCTCGTAAGAGGCCGTTCACGAAACATTTCGCGCCGGTGGCGTGAGAGCAGCAACAGAGCGGCGGGGTCTGCACGGCTCCCCGCTTCTGGTTCGACTGGCGAGTGCCGAAACTTGCCTGAGCCGATCTGCCTTTTGCCGCACCTTGTGCCCCCCGATAGACTATGTGGGCAAAGTTGGGGTATCAGGTTCCAGAAATCGTTCGCGGGGGTCCCGCGCCACGCGTAGCCAATTGCACTGAAACGACATGTCCCACGACAAGCATTTGCGTTGCTCCTTCTGTGGCAAGTCCAAGGATGCGGTCCGAAAGTTCATTTCGGGACCGTCGGTTTACATCTGCAATGAGTGCATCGCGCTCTGCAATGAAATCCTGGCCGAGGACGAAGAAAGGGAAGTAGCGGACGCCATCACGCAGGTGCCATCGCCGCGTGAGATCAAGGGCATCCTCGATCAGTACGTGATTGGCCAGGAACACGCCAAGAAGGCGCTGTCGGTGGCGGTCTATAACCACTACAAGCGGATCAACGCGGCCGGAAACGCCCGTGAGGATGATGTGGAGTTGGACAAGTCCAACATCATGTTGATTGGTCCAACGGGTACGGGCAAAACACTGCTGGCGCAAACGTTGGCTCGCATTCTGGATGTTCCGTTCACGATTGCCGACGCAACCACGCTTACTGAGGCGGGTTATGTTGGCGAAGACGTTGAGAACATTCTCGTGCGTTTGCTGCAGGCCGGCGACTTCAATGTGGCCGAGTGCGAACGCGGCATTGTGTACATCGACGAAATCGACAAGATCGCGCGAAAGTCGGAAAACCCAAGTATCACGCGAGACGTGTCGGGCGAAGGCGTGCAACAGGCGCTGCTCAAGATTCTGGAAGGCACCGTAGCATCTGTTCCGCCACAGGGTGGCCGCAAACATCCGCAGCAGGAATACATCCAGATCAACACGAAGGACATTCTGTTCATCTGCGGTGGTGCGTTTGATGGTTTGGAAAAAATCATCGAAGCGCGCACGGGTCGACGGCAGATTGGTTGGGGTGCTGATGCGAAGGCGCCAAAGCTCAACAACAAAGTCACCACACCCAAGACGCCGTTTGTCGAAGTCGAACCCGATGATTTGTTGCGGTATGGATTGATCCCCGAATTGGTAGGGCGCTTGCCCGTCTGTGTGCCGCTCGAAGCGCTCGATGAAGAAGCGCTGGTGCAAATTCTCAAGGAACCGAAGAACGCGCTCACGAAGCAGTATCAGCGGTTATTCGATCTCGAGAAAGTCAAAATCACATTCGAAGAGTCAGCCTTGCGGGCGATTGCCGCGAAGGCACTCAAACGTGGCACAGGTGCGCGCGGACTGCGCGCGATTCTCGAAGAGACATTGATGGACATCATGTTCGACCTGCCAACGCGGGATGACGTGGTCGAAGTGAAAGTCACCGAAGCATCAGTCATTAGTGGCGTGCCGCCGCTCCTTGAAATCGCCCCGAAGAGACAGAAGAAGGAAGCCTGACCAAGCGCACTGATTCGAGGACCGCCGCGGAAAAATTCCCGGTTCTCCCGTTACGCGATGTGGTGTTGTTTCCCCATGTCGCCATGCCGCTGCTGGTGGGTCGCAGCGGGTCGATGGCCGCCATTGCGGCCGCGGCCGAAGGTCGTCACGAAATCCTGCTCGTCACACAGCGCAGTGCCGACGAGGCCGCACCAACGCCCGCACAGCTGCATCGCATTGGCACGATTGTCCGACTACAACAAGTAACGCGACTGCCCAACGGCACCACCAAAATTCTGGTGGAAGGTATGATGCGCGTGAAAGTCGAGCGGTACTTCCCACCGCGTGCACCGCAGAAATCGCCACTCCTCGAAGCGCGTTGCGTAGAGCTGCCGCTTATTACGGTCGAAACTGCCGAACACGTTGAACGTGCGCACGTGCAATTGCGGCACGCACTCACGCTGTTTGAAGACTACGCGGGAATGCAGCGTCGCTTGCCACCCGAAGTGATCGGACTGCTGCACGGCCTCGATGATGATGTGCGTCTGGCGTTTGGTATTGCCGCGCATCTCATGCTTCCCATTGATCAGCGTCAACGTTTGCTCGAAGCGCCAACGCTGCTGGCATTGGCCGAGCAGTTGGTGCATGTGATTGGTGGCGAGTTGGAGCTGTTGCGCCTCGAAAAGAAGATTGACGAACAAGTGCGCGGCTCGCTGTTCCAGAATCAACGCGAATTCTTCCTCCAGGAACAGCTCAAGGCGATTCACAAGGAATTGGGTAACGAAGAAGGCGATGAGCTGTTGGAGTTGGAAAAACTCATAACAGAGAAGAAGTTGCCCGAACCCGTTGCCGCTCGCGCGCAGCGTGAGTTGCGCAAGTTGCGGCGCACGTCGCCGTTGTCGCCCGAAGCCGCCGTGTCGCGCGGTTGGTTGGATTGGACACTGGCGTTGCCATGGACGGAACGCAGCGACGACACCATTGATCTTGAACACGCACGTGGCGTGTTGGACGCCGATCACTTCGGGTTGGAAGAAGTGAAGGAACGCGTACTCGATCACATTGCGGTGCTGGGTCGTGTTGGCTCATTGCCCGGACCAATATTGTGTCTCGTTGGACCACCAGGCGTTGGCAAAACATCATTGGGTCGATCCATCGCGAAGGCATTGGGTCGCCGTTTCGTCCGTATGGCTTTGGGTGGTGTTCGTGACGAAGCCGAAATTCGCGGGCACCGTCGCACATACATTGGTGCTCTGCCCGGTCGTCTCATTCAGGCAATGCGCAAGTCGGAAGTCATCAATCCGCTGGTGTTGCTCGATGAAGTGGACAAGATGGGTGCTGATTGGCGCGGTGACCCCGCCGCAGCGTTGCTCGAGGTGTTGGATCCGGAACAGAATCACACGTTTACCGATCATTATCTCGAAGTGGATTACGATTTGTCACAGGTGATGTTTGTGACGACGGCGAATTCACTGAGCACAATTCCGGAACCCCTGCGTGACCGTCTCGAGATCATTCGTCTGCCCGGTTATCTCGAAAATGAAAAACTCGAGATTGCACGTCGTTACCTGTGGCCCCGTCAGCTGAAACAGTGCGGCATCGATCCCTTGACCGTAACGGTCGATGACGATGTGCTGCCGACCGTCATTCGTGGCTGGACGCAGGAAGCGGGTGTACGCGACCTCGAACGTCGTATCGCAAGACTGGCCCGCAAACTCGCACGAAAAGCGAGTGAAACACCCGACGCCAAAACGTTTCATCTCGCGCGGAAAGACTTGAACGAGCTACTTGGTCCACCGCCGTTTGAACAAGATGACCACCGCTTGCACGATCAGGTGGGCGTTGCACAAGGATTGGCGTACACATCGATTGGTGGTGACTTGCTCGAAATCGAAGTGAGCGTTGTGCCGGGACGCGGTCGAGTGCAGCTGACCGGAACGTTGGGTGATGTGATCAAGGAATCGGCAGCGGCCGCGTTGAGTTACGTGCGCACGCGTGCAACCGAACTCGGTATCGCGCCTGATTTCTACAAGACCAAAGACATACACGTGCACTTGCCCGCGGGCGCGACACCGAAAGACGGTCCGTCGGCGGGTATCGCCATTGCAACCGCATTGGCGAGCGCACTGAGCGGCAAGCCCGTACGCGGTGATTTTGCCATGACTGGTGAAATCACATTACGCGGTCGCGTGTTGCCCATCGGTGGTTTGCGGGAAAAAGGCGTCGCCGCACACCGTCATCGTGTGAAACACGTCATTGTGCCGGCACTCAACATCAAGGATCTCACTGAACTTCCTGCTGATGTGCGCGAAGAAGTAACGTGGCATCCGGTGCGCACGATGGATGAAGTGATGGCACTGGTGTTGCGTCACGATATGCCAGCGGAGGAATCGGCGGTGCTCATCGCAAACGCCGCGCGTCGCAAAATGAAATCCGGAAAGAAAACAACCCTTCCGACCGGCGTCTCGAAGTCGCGACCAAAACTTCCCAAGATCCCAACGATCATCCAACACGGTGTGCCGGAACGAACCATGCTGCCGAACACGACAAACACCAATGAAGGATGACGGCACCCGACAATGCACCTGCACCCGCTGCGGTTGATCCGCTGATCATTCGCTACCTGGACTTCCTTGGTCCACAGGTGACGAAGGGTGGATGGCGTCCTCCCGAGGACTATCCAGAAATCGCTTTCGCGGGGCGTTCCAACGTTGGTAAGTCGTCGCTGCTGAATGTGTTGTTGCGTCGCAAAGCGCTGGCGCGCGTGAGTAACACGCCAGGACGCACTCGGCAGATCAATTTCTTCTCGGTCAACCGACAGTTTGTATTGGCCGATTTGCCGGGCTATGGCTACGCGAAGATTTCCAAAGCGCGGAAAGCAGAATGGCGTCCGCTCATTGAAGGATATCTCAAGGCCAGCAAACGTTTGGCGGGAGTAGTGTTGTTGCTGGACGTGCGACACGATCCGTCACCCGACGATTTGCAAATGCTGGATTTTCTGGCCGAGTTGGGGGCGCCGACCATTGTAGTCGCCACCAAGACCGATAAGATGGGACCGGTGGTTGCCGCGAATCGCATTCAGGAAATGGCGGAAGCACTTGGTCTTGATGCCGATCAGATGGTGCCGTTCAGTTCACGCACGGGGGAAGGGCGCGACGAGTTGGCGACGGCGTTGATGGAGCTGTTGCAACAGCCAGATTGGCGTCCGGCGCCTGAAACGGACGACACCGCTGGGGGTACTGAAGCAATGCCAGTGGCCGCAACCAGTGCTGCGCCTGATTTACCGCAGCCGCCGTCCGATCAATGATCGCGCGCCGGTTGACGTTCATCGCACTTGCGATCAGCGGCCTCACGGTGTCACGACGCGCCAACACACAGACCGGAACCGCGCCAGACATTCCGGCAATCTGCCGTTCGATTGCCGTTGATACTGTCGATGCGAACTTGGTTCCCGCCGGCTTCGGAACGCTCAAGAAGGACGACATTGCCATCAAGATCACACTCATTGGCGGATTGCAGGTAACGGCAATTTCACTCGACGAAAGAGTTATTCGCTTGCTGGCGCCCGATGTGTACAAGTCGATATGCCAGATTCGCGCCAGCAAACAGAAACTGATTGATTCCATCGCGAAACGCGAACATTTCAATCGACCGTCACTTTGGTACGTGGAATTCTACGCCGTCGAACAGGGCGAAGTTCGGATTAGTCCGCAAGATTTTCTGATCAGAAACGTGGGGCGGGATTTTCGTCCAAAGAGCATTATTCCCTTGAGCTCAGGCTTTGGGGATTACCGGCTCAAACAATTCGAAACACAATACGCGATTTACGTATTTGATGGACAGCTCGATGTGAATCAGCCGCTCACCGCACAGATACAAAGCGCGCAATCGAATACCGACTGGACGCAAGTGCTGCGCCGTATTGAGCAGGAACGCGCGTTGGTTCGATCACGTGCTGCATCCAAGCCGCCGGCAAATACCCGTTAGATAATTCGCAGGACGTCCTCGACCGGTCCCGCATCACCGGTCCTGAGCAGTTGTTGCACGTGGATCAGCGCCTCGCGCTCGCGCGGCCACGCCAGAATGTCGGATGCACGTCCGAAATCGCGCCATGCGAACTCGTCATGTTCTATGCCGAGTTTCACCGCGCCTTCCGCTTCCACCAGAGCGGCAAACACGAGGGCAAGTTGCACTGTGCCGGTTTGGTGCAGGTAGAACGAGTTTACTGTGATGCTATACAGGCGCGTGATTTCAAGACCGGTTTCCTCCCGGACTTCGCGTACCGCGGCGTGCTCTGCGCGCTCACCAGGCTCAATGCGGCCGTGCACGATTTCCCAGGCGCCGGTGCAGCGCGTAGTGGGTCCGCGTTTGAGCGTCAGGACGCGCCAGCGATCTGGCAGTTCCGCCGCGTTGGCCGGGGGTCGATTGGTTGGCGCGAGCACGACCACGTCAACGACGCCGGGCACAATTTTCGTCATCACGCCAGAATTGGAGGGGCTGGAGTTGCTTGCCGGTTCGTCCGCTCTGTTCTCTTCCATTTTTCAAACTAGATCGGCGCTTGCCCAGCAACCAGCAGAGCCGCCAATCTTCCGGGGTGACCACACACGCTCAATTTATCGCCCAGGCGACCACGTGCGCCGAACTCGGCGGGTTGGTGCCCGTATGGCGCGATTGCCTGCTCGACCTTGTTACTCCAGTGGCGGCGTACGCCAAACTTCGCCAGGGTCCTTTCGCGTTCCTCCTTGAGTCTGCGCCTGCGGGTGGTGAGGCGTGGTCGCGATACACCTACATGGGATCAGCGCCGAGAGGCGCGTGGCGCCTGCGCGACGGCGTGGTGCACGATTGGACAGCGTCAAATGGCTGGCACAACCCGCGTACGCCGGCTGATCCACTCGGCGATTTGCAGGCGATCGTTCGCGACATGCGGCCGGTTTCGGCACCCGAGCTTGGGCAGTTCTGGAGCGGAGCGGTTGGCTTTTTCAGCTATGATGTTGTGCGGCACATCGAGTCGTTGCCGAATGCTCCCAAACGCGTGCTGCATTATCCAGACGCGTGTTTTGTGTTTACGGACGCACTGGTTGTGATCGACAACTGGCGCGGCCAGGCGCGCGTGATTGTGTCGGTGCCTGTGCCGGCGCGGACCACACCCGAAGCATTGAATTCGCTGTATGCGAACGCAGAGCAAACGCTGGCGGACACGGTGCAACGTTTGCACGGCGATGTGATCCTGCCGCCACTCAATATCGATCAATCAGCGAAACCGGCGGTGGGTCGCGCCATGTTTGCGCACGATGATTTCGTGCGCGCCGTTGATCGCATCAAGGAATATATTTTGGCCGGCGATGTGTTTCAGGCGCTGATTGCACGTCGCATTGAACTCGACTTCGATTTTGATTCAACCACCTTGTACCGTGCGTTACGGGCGTTGAATCCATCGCCGTACATGTATCACCTGGTGCTCGATGGCCTGGAACTGGTTGGAAGTTCGCCTGAGCTCTTGGTGCGTGTGGCCGATCAACGCGTAACCGTGCGCCCAATTGCGGGCACGCGTCCGCGCGGCCGCACGCCGGAAGAAGACACCGCGCTCGCCGATGAACTGTTAGCCGACGAAAAAGAACGCGCAGAACATGTCATGCTGGTTGACCTCGGCCGCAATGATGTTGGGCGGTTAGCTAAATACGGCACTGTTGAGGTGACGGACTTGATGGTCGTCGAGAAATATTCGCACGTGTTTCACATTGTGAGTCAGGTGGAAGGCGAGCTGCGCAAGGAATACAGCGCGCTTGACGCATTCCGAGCGGTGTTCCCGGCGGGCACCATGAGTGGCGCTCCAAAAGTGCGCGCCATGCAGATCATCGACGAACTTGAACCAGAACGTCGTGGCGCGTACGCCGGTGCGCTTGGGTATATCGCGGCCGGCGATGAACGCATGGATCTCGCGATTACGATTCGTACGTGTGTGTTGGCGGACGGCGTTGCATCGGTCCAGTGTGGCGCTGGCATCGTGTACGACTCGGTCCCGGAAAAAGAGTGGGATGAAACCGAGAACAAAGCACGGGCAATGCTGACGGCCATTGGGCGCGCGCGCGCCGCGAGTCGCGGATCGTTATGAACCCGATTTCGAAGTGGAGCCTGGTTTCTGTCGACGGTGACCGACGGTTCTTTCTTCCCGTCGGCAAACGACTGGTACTCGGACGTGAGACTACGAGTGATCTGCCGATTCTGGACGTTGGTGTGTCGCGACGGCATGCAGAAGTGTGCGCCACTGCCAAAGGTCTCGAGATTCGTGACCTTGGTTCACGTAATGGCACGTACCTCAACGGCAAACGCGTGACCGATGCGATGGCCAACGCTGGCGATCGGGTCACGTTTGGCGGGGTGCAGTTCGCGTTCACCAGAGTTGAAGAACCCACCAAAGGCGCAGAGGAGGCAACGCCACGTTTTGACGGCAGCGCAACGCAAGTACGGGAACGCACCATGCCGTCACCGCTGCAGGCGGTGGACGCCGTGGCCGGACGGCGATTGGCCGCGTTGGTATCGATTGCGCAACGTCTTGGCCGTTTGGGCGATCTCGATGCGTTGCTGGACCGCATCGTGGACGATTTGTTCGAGGCCTTCGCGGCGGATCGTGTTGGCGTGCTGCTTCGCTTACCCGATGGTACCATGGACACGCGTATTGCTCGCGATCGAGCGGGCGCAAGCGTCGTGACACCAATGCCGCGCGCGATCGCCGACGGCGTTGCCGATCGCCAGGTCGCGTTGCTGACGCATGACGCTCGCACGGATACGCGCACCGCGGGTGCGTCGGTGATGATTCAGTCCGTGCGTTCCGCCCTTGCGGCGCCGTTGCTTGGGGATGGTCGTGTATCGCTGGGCGTGTTGTACGCTGACAACCTGCGTGATGCAAACGCGTTTACCGATGCGGATCTCGATTTCCTCGTCGCCTACGCAGGTATTGCGGCGGCGGCGGTTGAACGCGAACAAGCGGCCTTGCGTTTGCGCGACGCTACTCGTGTGCGTGAAAATTTTGAACGCTATTTCACACCGCAACTCGCGGAGCATATCGCCAATGCACCCGGCGACGTGACGTTGGGCGGTGAACGCAAGCAAGTAACGGTGCTGTTCAACGACGTGCGCGGCTTTACCGAAATTGCCGAGAGTTTGCCTCCTGACAAGATGGCGGCGCAGCTCAATGAATATTTTGCTGCGATGGTGGAGTGCGTGTTCCGGCACAACGGTGCGCTGGACAAGTTCATTGGCGATTCCATCATGGCGTACTGGGGCGCTCCAGTTGCGAGTGACGAAGACGCCGATCGTGCCGTGCGAGCGGCGCTCGACATGCAAGATCAGTTACACGCATTGAACGCACGCTGGGCGGCCGCCGGTCGCCCGATGTTGCATGCCGGAATCGGCATCAATCTCGGTGACGCCTTTGTTGGAAATATTGGATCGCCGCGACGACTCGAATACACGTTGATTGGCGACACGGTCAATCTCGCGAGCCGTTTGTGCGGATTGGCGCGCGGTGGCGAGACCTTGATCTCAGATGCGGTGCGCACCGACTTGAAGCGTCCGTTCTTCATGCGTGCACGCCCCGAACTCGTGCCACAGCGGTACAAGGGACCGCCGGTGGCCGTATTCTCTCTTGTTTCGGCACACGAAGGCGACACCATTGAGATGATCATGCCCGGCAAGGCACCAACTGAAGTGTCGCTGTCTCCCGAAGACTTGTTGCGTGACTGATCAACCGCGCGCCAGAACACTTGATGCATTCGTGAGGAAAGGCACGCCTTTGTTGCCCGGTTACTCCAGGCGTGAACTTTCGAAGGTGCGGCTCGTGGCCAGGGACACTGTGGTCGAAGTCTTGAGCGAGGTGCTCAATCGCTCGGGCACGTTGTATTCGTGGGCGCGCGGCGTGCAACAACCACAGGCGTTGCGCGGCCGCGCGCCGGTCTTTGTGGCGACACTACCCGGGGCCAAGACAACCACCGTTGTGGTTCGGCATGCATGGCACGGCGGAATGCTGGCGCCCCTTACGCGCGATGTGTTTTGGCGGCCTTCCCGAGCTCCGGTGGAACTGCATATCTCTCATGTATTGCGCCAGTGCGGAATTCCAACGCCGGAATTTGTTGCGTATGCACTCTACCGTGTAGCGCCCGGATTGGTGCGCGTGGACGTCGCCACCGAATACATTCCCGAATCGCACGACCTCGCGGCAGTGCTCGCCGATCACGTACCGGATATGTCGCGAGCGCACGCGTTCGAAGCGATTGCGACGCTGCTCCGACAACTGGCGAGCAACGGGTTCGTCCATCCCGATCTCAACGTCAAGAACGTTTTGCTGTATCGGGACAACGCCTTGCTAACGGCCGCAGTGCTCGACGTTGACGTGATGCAACATATCGGCGCACAGCACGCGGGCAAAGCCAGCCAGGAGAATTATGAACGGTTCGAGCGATCTCTCCGAAAATCAGTTCGACAGTTTGGTGTTGTGTTGTCGGAAGATGAGATTGCAACGTTTCGTCGGAAGTTGTTGCGTCATCCGTTGCATTCCGTAGTGTGAGCGCGACGACGCCGCCATTGCCGCCGTTCAAACTCGATCGCGTTGGCATCGTGATGATGAGCGCGGTTGGCGATGTCGTGCACGTGTTGCCGATTGTTCATGCGCTCAAGACGTTTAATCCGGAGATGAAGCTCACGTGGGTGTTGCAGCCCGGACCGGCTACGCTCGTGCACGGACATCCGCTGGTTGACGACATTGTGTTGTTCAATCGCTCCGGCGGATTGAAAGAGTTTCTGAATGTGCGAACTGAACTCTCCACGCGACCACTGGATGTCGTACTCGGGCTGCAAGTGTATTTCAAGGCAGGATTGATTACCGGGTTTACGCGTGCACCTGTGAAACTTGGATTCGATCGCGCGCGTGCGCGCGACGCAAACTGGTTGTTCACCACGCACCGTATTCCGCCGCACGAAGGACAACACGTGCAGGATCAATATTTCGAATTTCTGACGGCCCTTGGCGTTCCATTTGGTGCGCCCCAATGGACCCTGGGTCCGTGGAACGCCGACGAGCGCGCGTGGCAAACTGCGTTCATGCAGCAGTTTGACCGACCCATTGCGCCGATCGTTGTCGCAACCAGCAAGGCTGCGAAAGATTGGGCGCCCGAACGGTGGGCCCAAGTGTGTCACGTACTGTGGCACGACTACGGATTGCAACCGGTGTTGGTGGGTGGACGTTCCGAACGCGAGATCCGAGCGGAAGCCAGCATCCTGCGCGACGCACCGATGGCGCATTCGGCGCTGGGAAGCGGGTTGCGCAAGCTGAGTGCAATCTTCGACAACGCGGCGCTGGTGTTGTCGCCGGACACCGGACCATTGCACATGGCCGTTGCGTTGCGAACACCCGTTATTTCGCTCATGGGTTACACCAATCCCAAACGCGTTGGCCCGTACGATTTCTCGAAAGACCTGATGATTGACGCGTACGGAAATCCCGGCGAGGATTATCCGTTGGACATGACGTATCGCGAGGGACGCATGCACCGCATTGGTGTGACCGACGTGGTGGCCATGATAAACCGGTGGAAGGAGCGCTATGCCGACGCGCGATTGGCCGCGCTCAGCGCGCCAAAGCGATAGCTCAAGCCTAAATCGCCGCACAACCCAATCATTCGTCCAAGCGGCAACCCCATCACCGCAAAGAAGTCTCCATCAATACGCTCCACAATGGTTGCGCCAAATCCTTGAATGCCGTACGAACCCGCCTTGTCCATCGGTTCGCCAGTGTTGATGTAGTCCGCAATCATCTGGTCGGTCAGTGAGCGAAACGTCACCGACACCTGCTCGACGCCCGATACAACGCGACCAGCGTTCGCGACGGCAACCGCGGTCACAACCGTATGTGTGCGGCCGCTCAACGTACGCAGCATTGCGGTCGCGTGCGCTACGTCGGTTGGTTTGCCCAGGATTTCTGCGTCAATCACCACAATTGTATCCGAACCAATCACGGCTGCCTCCGGTTCTCGCACTGCGATCACCGAGGCTTTGGTTCTCGCCAGGCGTTCGGCGTGTGCAACGGGTGCTTCGCCATCGTGAACCGTTTCGTCGATGTCGGCCGCCAGAACGGTGTGCGGGACGCCAATCAGTGACAGGAGTTCCCGACGGCGGGGCGATTGAGAAGCGAGTATGACACGGACGGGTGACGGCCCGTGCGTTGGCGCGGACAAATTCGATGGGGATGGCATACCGGTTAAGATACGACACTCGCTTGCAAGTCCCAACTCCCACACCGTTGGTTTGTCATCATGGCTCCGGATTCCACCCCCGATAACGCTGCGCCGCGCCAGCACAGTGTTTCCGCCGATGCAGCGTCTTTGCCAGTCGAACATTTTGAGACGGTTGCAATCCATGCGCAGATGCCAACGACGGCTGAACGGGAGCATTCAACGCCGCTCTTCCTCACGTCCAGCTTTCGGTTCAACGACGCCGAACATGCACGGGCACTGTTTACTGAGGAAGTGGCTGGTAACGTATACAGTCGGTATGCGAATCCCAACACTGACGAATTCGTTCATAAGTTGTGTCTGCTGGAAGGTGGCGAGGACGGCATCGCGACCGCGTCTGGTATGTCAGCCGTGTTTGTCGCGCTCGCATCACGATTGTCTTCGGGCGACCATGTGCTCGCATCGCGCGCGTTGTTCGGATCGACACATCAGCTCCTGACGCGCGTGTTGCCGCGTTGGGGCATCACTTTCACGTATGTGGACGGCAACGACGCCGATACATGGAAGCATGCGTTGCGCGCCGAAACGAAGATGCTGTTTGTCGAGTCGCCGTCAAACCCAGGACTTGAGTTGCTCGATCTCCGCATGCTGGGTGACATTGCGCGCGACCGTGACATTCCCCTGGTGGTCGACAACTGTTTTGCGACTCCTTATCTCCAACGCCCCATTGAACTGGGCGCGGCTGTCGTTGTGCATTCTGCCACGAAGTTTATTGATGGTCAGGGACGCGTCCTTGGAGGTGCAGTTGTCGGCAACAAGGAGTTCATCGCCGACTGCCGGTTTTTCGCGCGACACTCTGGTCCGGCGATGTCGGCGTTCAACGCCTGGATTTTGTCAAAGTCGCTCGAGACGCTGGCGTTGCGCATGGACCGTCATTGCTCGAATGCCATGGCGTTGGCGCAACATTTTGAAGGGCACCCACAGCTGGATTCCGTGCGGTATCCTTTTTTGCCGTCGCATCCGCAGCACGATCTCGCACGAAAGCAGATGTCGCAGGGCGGCGCGATCGTTGTACTGGTCGTAAACGGTGGCATCGAGCGCGGTCGACGTTTCCTCGACGCAATCAAGTTGTGTTCACACACACCAAACCTCGGCGATACCCGTTCGATTGTCACACATCCCGCGTCGACGACACATTCCAGGCTCACTCCGCAGGAACGCGCGGCAGTCGGCATTGCAGATGGCCTGGTGCGCGTGAGTGTTGGATTGGAACACGTCGACGACGTGATTGCCGATATCGAGCAAGCACTAGCGGTTGGTTGATCAACGGCGGGCTTGCGACGCGCGGCCGCTGCACATCGGCGCCCTCAACCATCCGCTCCTATTCGGCCAAGATGATGGGAGTTTCTCGGTCGTAAATTTTCTCCACGCGCGTTGTGGGATCCACCAGACGAAACCGTGTACGTGCCCCACCAGCGAAGGCATTTCCACTTCCATTCGTTATCGATGCGCGTCCGCCAACCATGTGTAGGATGAGCGATGTGCCTGGAACCGACGGTATGTCGCTCCGAAGGCTGTCGGAGGAGGTGAGGCGTGTTGGTGCGTCGTCAATCCGAGAGCGCCCGTTTGCGGCGTTGTTTCCACGCAACAATGCACCAAGTTGACGCAACGATTCTGCGGTAGCGGCGTGCGTCCCAGTCGCGCGAAGCTTGCACGAAAGTTACAGTTGGCCGTTTTGCGTTCGTGATTTGCCGTAGTCGGTGTGCTGGCGCTCGCGCTCGCTTGCGGGACTAACGCAACAGTTGCTGCAAGTGGCTTACTGCCGAGACATACAGCGATTCGTGACGGCCGATGCATATGCAGTTGCCATCTGGGCGCTCGCATGTGGTTGTACTCGCGGCGAATGAGTTGCAGAATATGTCAACGGGACGTTTCGTCATCAGGTGTTTTCAACACATGAAGGCGAGTGTTCGTTGATACAACGAGTTTACTTTGGCGCATTGGTTGCATTGCGTTCAAGGCAGAGAGTTACGGGACCGTCGTTTACCAGCTCCACCTCCATGTGGGCACCGAAGATCCCGGTGGCAACCGGCAGTCCTCGTTCGTTGAGCAACGCGAGGAAGCGCTCGTACAGCGGTTCGGCCTGTTCGGGGCGTGCCGCAGCAATAAAACTGGGTCGTCGTCCTTTCACCGCGTCGGCGTACAAGGTGAACTGCGAAATGACAAGCAACCCGCCGTTTACATCCGACAATGCAAGATTCATCTTTTCTTCGGTATCGCTGAATAGCCGCAACCCTGTTATCTTTTCCACCATCCACTGAAGTTCTGTTTCACTGTCCGTATGTGTGAAGCCGACAAAGAGGAGTAATCCGGTTCTGATTTGCCCAGCAATGTGGCCTGGCTTTCCGTCCTGAGACCCGACTCGTACCGCTGCCCGGCTAACTCGCTGTAGAAGTATTCGCATAGTTCTTATAGGATCGCTAACCTGCTCTTCAGTCGAAAGGGTGGGTGGCATTGACCACTTGGATAACCGTGCAACCACGTCTCGCTCTACAATTCGAGCTCATTCCGCGCAGCGACTCTCTCAATCCTGAGAAGGCCCTGCTCACTGCCTGTGCCAGCTGGCTGGGCCTCGCGCACGAAAGCCTGTTGAATTGGGATGTCCCGTCCAATCACACGCTCGACGGCGGACGACTGCTCCGCTGGGCGCCGTTCATCGAAGACGGCACCGCACTGGCCGACCTCGTGCTGCACGAACCGGACCCGGTTGATCGGGCTATCCAGTGGACTTCGCACCTCACCTACGTGCGTACGCCATCGGTTACGGGCATCACACGTCGTCTGAACGTGCGAATCGGCACGACGGGAGGAACGCCACATAGCGTCACTCCTCCTGTGCGTCCGCCGCGCCTGCTCACCGAACTCGACCGCGAGTTCCTGCTGGTGTCAAACGACGGACCCTTGCAGAAGACACCAACCCAACTCGAAGGCAGTACACTCGAAGCGTTTGTGCGCTACGTGTTGTGCGATCCGGCGCGCACCATGCCGGTGCTGCTGTTAACGGAATTGCCCGACGGTGGATACGTAATTCCGCCCGAAGTGTTTGGGGCTGAAGTGTTCGGCCTTGGTGCGAGCTACGTGCTTCGCCATGCGGACACCTTTGCCCTGTCCGACGCCGTCGGTGGCCACGCGCGGAGCGTCTTCCTGGGCTCTGCGCGCGCTTATTTGCCGGGCTTCTCGCTCGATTCTGACCCGTTTCAACATCCGTTGGTGCTGGCGCGCGCGTTGGCCCTGCCAGGCGAACGGCGGCGTCTCGTGCAGCGCCTCGCCGAAGTTTCCGTTGAACGCCAGATTCCCGACGACGTCACGGTTGAAGCCCTGCGCGATGCGCGCGCTGCCATGTACGGCAGCGGCACCTACGCCGACGAAGAACCAGAGACGCTTGACTCGGTCGCAGGTATTGAAGGCGACTCAACGCACCTCGCCACGATGCTCAAAGCGTACGACACCAGCCTCCGGCAAGTCGAAGGCGAGCTGTCGCGCACTCGCGAACGCCTCATTGAGATGCGCACTCAGTTGGCCTACGAGCGCACCTCTGTTCGCGCACTCCGCACCAATCTCGCCGCCATGCGCGAAGGACAACCGGTAACGCGTCCGGTTAACGACGCTCCCGAATCGGTGTTGGAAGCCGTCGAACGGGCACAAGCGCTGTTTCCCGACGCACTGGAGGTTCTGCCAACGGCCCTCAAGTCCGCCGAAGAATCCTTGTTCCCCGACGCGGCGACTGCGTGGCGCTACATGAAAACGCTGGGAGAATTGGCCCGGAAACGCCGCGATCGCATGCTCTACAAGGGCCTCGAAGAAGCGTTTGCCGAGCAGGATGTTGAATTCGTAGCCGGCCCGTACGAGCCAGGCGTGCGTCGCCCGCGCGACCAGTACACCTTCCGCGCGGCCGATCGCGAAGTGGATTGCCTCGACCAACTCCGTCGCGGAGAAAACCCGGCCACGTGCCTGCGCGTGTACTTCACCTCGTCCGAAGATGGTGGTTTCATCGTCGGTCATGTTGGTCGCCAACTCGATTCAGTCTTGGTGCCGTAACCACGCTGCATCGCTGAAGAAAAAAGCCGGAAGCCAATCGCTTCCGGCTTTTTTTGTGCCGGCGCACGATCAAATGTTTCGCGGAGCCAACAAACTGCGTCTGATGGAGACGGTCCGTGGCGTGACGACCCGACTGCTTCGGCCAACATCAACAGGATAGCAATGCCCCTGCCAGGATTTTTCAGGCGGTTGTTCGGCCAACAGGCCGCTCCCGTACCAACCAAGACAACCACCGTCATTCGAAGGATTGAACCAATTGTCGAAAACGCGCCGGCTGCCACTTCCGACCGGTGGGTCGAACGCGATGCCGCATACTGGCCCGATCGCGTAATACGCGTGATCAAACACTTACGCAACGACTGGTCAAATTTTCCAGACCGCGGCAAGTGGCCGGATGCGACGGAACTGCTGACGTTACTGGCCGCACCACCGGACGCGGTTATTCGTCAATTGCCCGCGGCAGCGCGCGAAGCCCTCGCCATTTGCGATAACGCGACATTGAGCCGCACGCAATTGTCGGACAAACTCAGTCGTGATCCCTCGTTGGTACAGGCGCTGCTCAAGCAAGCCAATGGGGTGTTTTACGGAGCAGGATTAGCATCCGTATTGCGTGTGGACGCCGCGATCGACCGCATCGGTATTGAGGCGACACGCGCCATTGTGTTGGCCAGTTGTGTTGACGGACTTCTCAGCAAACCTGGCGGGCAGTACGACGCGATGTTGGCGTCCGTGTGGGCGCACATGGTGACGACCGGGCATCTGGCGCGCACGGTAGCTCCCATGCTGGGCGCGGATCTGGAAGAAGCCTTTGCCGTTGCACTGCTGCACGATGTCGGCAAACTCGTGATCTTTGATTGCATCAGTTCCCTGCGCGCAACGAAACGCAGCGCAGTTGCATTTCCGGATGCGTGGTTTGCGACGCTCCTGGAACACTTGCACGAGCCGCTGGGCGCGGTTGCTGTTCAACGTTGGGGATTGGGCCCACGCGCCGCCGACGCGATTGGCGCACACCATCGTCGCGAACGTCCCGCCTTGCGTCATCCGCTGGCCGAGGCGCTGTTTATTGCCGAGCGTGCCGATCAGGCCAATCGCAAAAAAGAACGCCTCGACTTCGAAGGCGTCTGGAGCCTTGGTCAAATATCCGGCGATCGTAAAGAAATTGAGGTCGCTCTCTTTCGCAAAATGAAAGCCGCGTAGGCATTCAGAGTTTTCCTAAGCAGGTCCCAGCAAACTCCGCGAAATCAGCGTCCCCGCAGTTCAACACATGCAGCGCACGCACAAGAAAAAACCCGACGCACATTGCGCCGGGTTTTTTTCTTGCTTGTTGGTCGATCGCCGCGACTACTCGACTGTGACCGACTTCGCCAGGTTACGCGGCTGATCAACGTTGCAACCACGTTTGACCGCGATGTAATACGCGAGCAACTGCAGCGGCACCGATGCGAGAATTGGCATCAACAGATCGACCGTTTCCGGAACGCGGAACTCATAATCAATGAGGCCAGCCAATGCAGGTTCGGCGCGTGTCGTGATGGCGATGACCTTGCCCTTCCGCGCTTTCACTTCCTGAATGTTCGAGGTGATCTTGTCGAACACGGCGTCGTGCGGCGCAATAACGACAACCGGCATCATCTCGTCGATTAACGCAATTGGTCCATGCTTCATCTCAGCCGCGGGATATCCTTCGGCGTGGATGTAGCTGATTTCCTTGAGCTTGAGCGCGCCTTCGAGTGCCGCTGGGAAGTTGTAGCCGCGCCCAAGGTACAGGAAGTTCTGTGCCCGTTTGAACTCTTCAGCCAATTCTTCGATTTCTTCGGCGCGATCGAGAATGGATTGAATCTGTGCGGGCAAATCGGCGAGCGCCTGTGCAATCTGGCGTCCGCGTTCCACGGACAGATTGCGGAGACGTGCAAGCTTCAGCGTGAACAGAGCGAGCGCGATGACCTGACTGGTAAACGCCTTCGTGGAAGCGACACCAATTTCCGGACCCGCGTGCAGATAGATGCCGCCATCGTCTTCGCGTGCGATCGTTGAGCCAACTACGTTCACCAGTCCGAGCGTGCGTGCACCACGACGCTTGGCTTCGCGCATCGCTGCCAGCGTATCAGCCGTTTCACCCGACTGCGAAATGACAATGCAGAGCGTGGTGGGCGTAACGATCGGATTGCGATACCGGAACTCGGACGCATATTCGACTTCGACGGGAATGCGACACAGATCTTCAATCATCAACTCGCCAATGAGCGCCGAATGCCAGCTGGTGCCGCACGCGGTGATGATGATGTTGTCGATTTTGAGCAGATCTTCTCGCGGAATATTGAGTCCGCCGAGCTTGGAAAATCCTTCTTCGAGAATGAGGCGGCCACGCATGGTGTTTTCCACCGAGATCG
>JBDUBA010000190.1:0-8562 GCA_040004335.1 Gemmatimonas sp. | reverse complement strand
GAGTACGACGAGCGCGCACATGCCCTGTACAACGAGGGGCAGTACGATGAGGCGCTGGGCGTACTTCGTGAGGGACTGACGCTATATCCCCAAGCGGTCGAACTGCACGTCGGAATAGGTTACGCCCGTCTCGCTCGTGAAGAGTTTGTCTGGGCGCGCAAGAGTTTTGAAGAAGCGCTGATTCTCGATCCCGAACACGAAGATGCGCTGGCCGGCCTTGGCGAAACGCTGTTGAAGTTCGGGCAGATTGACATGGCACAACGCGCGTTCGATCGCACGGTGGTGCTCGGTTACGACGACGATATCGATCTCATGTTGCAGATCGGTCGCGCGCAGTTTCGCGAAGGCCTGGTTGACGGCGCCCTCGCCTTCTTCGAACGCGCAGTTGCCATCTCGGCCGACTCGGCCGAAGCGGCGGCGTGTGTCGGGTATGCTCACCATCGCCTTGGCAACGAAACGGAAGCCATTGCGTCGCTTCAACGTTCACTTGAACTCGAAGCCGACTTTGGCGAAGCGCGTGTGTACCTGGCCAACATCATGTACGACCGCGGCGACAACGACGCGGCGTTGGTCGAGTTCGAAAAAACAACTACTGAGGATCACTGGGACGAGCTTGGCATCTGGCGGCTCATGGAGCTCAAGAAGGAAGCGTATCAGCTCGAAGACAACGATGGCGATCTCAAGATGTGGGAAGAACGGCTGGCCGAGTTGGCGGGCGATCCCGATGCGGTCGACGAGCTGTTGGCAGAAGTTGAACAGAAGGTGATGGAACAAGAGAATGCAGTCGTGTCGCACACACAGGAACAGATGGACACGCTGGGCACGCTGCTGTCGGCACTGAGTCCGGAAAATCAACCACGGGAAGAGTCACAGCCGGTGAACATGGTGATGCCGGATGTCGAACACACCGTGATGTTGACCGACGGTCGTACGGTGGACGGCACGTGGGAGGAAATCGTGCAGCGGTTGCGTGATGAACGAAACGCGGCGCTGCCGATTGATGAATTCATGCATAAGGAGTCGCGCCGCCAGTATGGCGCAACTGGCGCAGAGATTCCCACGCGTGACGCGGAAGGGTTCATCCGCGGCAGTGCGGAAGCCGGATTGTTGCGCATCGTGCGGTGAGGCAGTGAATGTTCCGGCGGCGAATACAACGCGCGCATCCCTCGAGGTTGCGCGCGTTGCGTTAGGGCGCATGATGGGTGCGCCACCCGCTCCAGGCGCGCCCCGGGCGCTGCCGATGACGATGGCCAACCGCGCGAGCGATGCGTGGAAGAGCAGTGAGATTCTGCTGCGCGCGCTAACCGGTCGCTCGGAGTTGAGTGGGCAGGCGTTGCTGGCCGAGGCGCGCCGCATCGACACGCTCGACATGGAAGGCATGCACGCGATGGTTGCGATGCGTGAATGGGTGGAACGCACGCTTGCGCCGGGCAGTGCCGCGCAAATGCTGACCTTGCCGCCCACCGATGCGGAGCGTGAGGTTGGTTCAAACGCGTTGGCTGCGTTGCAGCGGGCCATGGGAGACACAACTGCGACTGTGACAGCGAATCCGTCGCCGACATCGGAAGGTCTGCCAACACGGTCAACACTTTCCAATTTGCCCGAAAGCGGTTCGCGATCTACGTGGGCACCGCAGGCAACCGAGCCTGCAATGCCTCAAGGCACCGTTGCACCGAGCAATGATTCCAGCAACGTCCTCGACGACCACGGCGGCAAACGTTCGGTGTCGAGTGGCCTGATCATGGGCGTTGTATTGCTGATCGTTTGTATCAGCGGCGCCGCCGCCTATTTCTACGTGCATAACAAAGACAGCGCGGCAGTGTCGCAAGCGGCTTCGCCATCGCCGGCAACTTCATCAACGTCGAATGCGTCGTCAGCCACGGATGAAGGCGCCGCCGCTTACGCACGCGGCGCCAAGGAAGGAGCGCGACTCGCGTTTGTGAAAGCCATCGCCGAAAACCCCGACGATGTTCTCGCGCTCACATACCTCGGCCGTATTGCACGCGAGCAGGGATCGATGGCGACCGCGCGGGAATACCTCGAGAGGGCCATTCGTGTTGATCCCAACAACGCGGTAGCATCGCGCGAATTGGCATCAGCGCTGCTGGCCGACAAACAGTACGAACTCGCTCGGCGATTCTATGTTCGTGCGCTCACCATCGACCCCACCGATCGCATTGCGCAGGGATTTCTGGGATGTGCGTTGGTGCGCCTCAATCGCGCAGAAGAAGCCGCGCGCTGGATCGAACGCGCCGGACCTGGTGACTGGTCCAACTGCGCCGCTCCGGCAGTTGTAATACCGCCTGCCAAAGACTGAACTACTCTTGCAAACATGACCACCACTGCGGCGCAAAGCGCGGCACTCTCAAACGCGACTACAACTTCAGCAACGCCATCTGGCGGCGCTTCCATTCTTACTCCACGCAATTCGCGCGATGCGCTCGCGTGGCAACAGACTGTTGTTCGTGAAGTATTGCCGAACGGTCTGACGTTGTTGATCAGACGTGACACTACGGCACCCGTGGTCGCGATTGTCACACACGTCAAAGCGGGATATTTCGACGAAACCGACGACATTGTCGGAATCGCGCACGTGCTTGAGCACATGTATTTCAAAGGCACGCCCACGCGCGGCGTTGGCGCGATTGCACGCGAGACGAAAGCGAACGGCGGGTATCTGAACGCCCACACCATTTACGATCATACCAGTTATTACACCGTTTTGCCGTCCGCGTCATTCATGGAGGGGCTCGGGATTCAGTTTGACGCGTTTGCAAACTCCGTGATCGATGCGGACGAGCTGGCGCGCGAACTGGAAGTCATCATCCAGGAAGCGCACCGCAAACGCGACTCCGCGGGCGCCGTCTCGATTGAGTCGTTGTACGCGCTGTTGCACGACCGTCATCGCATTCGACGCTGGCGTATTGGCGAAGATGCGCCGCTGCGCGCGCTGACCCGCACACAATTGATGTCCTTTTACAAACACTGGTATCAACCGTCCAACACCGTGTTGTCGATCGTTGGAGATGTCGATCCCGACTTCGTCCGACGCGCCGTGATAGAGCGCTACGGTGCGCTGCCGGCCGGAAACCCACAGCACATTGTTGGTCCGCAGGAAACCGCCGCCGCTCCCTTTCGAATACGTGAGTGGAGTGGAGACATCGCGCAAACCCAGCTGGCGTTGGGATGGCGCACGCCGGCGTTGCATCATCCCGACACGCCGTTGCTTGACATGGCGGGAACCGCAATCGGTACAGGACGGGCGTCGCGGTTGTATCGTGCCGTGCGCGAACGTGGGTTGGCGTCCAGTGTTGGCGCGTACAACTACACGGCCGGTGACGTGGGTGTGTTTGTGGTGCACGCCGAAACGCCTCCGGAACACGCCCGCGAAGCGTTGCTGCAGGTTTGGCAGGAAGTGCTGTCGGCACGCGACAATGGCGTACGCCGCAGTGAAATTGCGCGCGCGCAGAGTATCATCGAAGCACGTTGGCTTCGCCGGTTGGAAAGCATGGACGGGCAGGCGTCCTATCTGGCTTCGTGGGAAGCCAACGGCGGTCTGGAGCTTGCGGCCAACTATTACGACCGGTTGATGTCGCTCACGGCGGCGGATGTTGAAGGGGCAATGGCGCGTCATCTCCAATCGGACAACGTGTCCATCATTGCGTATCGTCCTGACGACGCGTTGGAGTTGGCTGCGAGTGCCGGTGCAGTGCGCGCGTTGTTGCAAGAGGTCGATGGCGCTGGCAGCAGTGTGTTGGCACCTCCCGCGAATCCCACACCAGCCGCCTTTCCCGCAATCAAGGCAACGGCCAGTCAGACAACAGCCGACGCGGGAATGATGGAAGGCGACGTGCATGTATTTCGCACGACACGCGGCGTTCCGGTGCTTGTGCATTCGCGTCAGGGCGCGCTTATCGTCAATGTCGGTGTGTTCATACGCGGCGGAGCCTCGGTTGAAGCAGAAGGACTCGATGGCCTTGCGCGATTGGTTGTGCAAACGTCCCTCAAGGGCACGCCGAAACGTACGGGCGCGCGTATTGCCGAAGCCGCGGAAGAACTGGGCGGAAGCATTGCGGCGAGCGCTGGATTGGAGAGCGTTGGATGGTCGATGTCGGTTCCAACGCGTCACCTGCCGTTGGCGGTTGAGTTGCTGGCGGATGTCGTGCAGAATGCGGAGTTTGCCATCGACGCGATTGAAACCGAACGACGACTCGCTGTTGCCGAAGTTGAGCGCATGCGCGATGACATGTATCGATGGCCAATGCGGATCGCGATGCAGGCTGCCTACCCAACGCATGCATACGCGCACGCCGTGATTGGAACGGAGGCATCGCTTCCGCTCATCACGGCCGATCAGGTGCGCGACTATCACGCGAACAGTGTGCTGCGTGGTCCCGCAGTCATTGTAATCGTGGGTGACGTGACCGCGGCCGATGCGGCGCGAATAGTCGCGAGAGAATTCACAAAACTTGAATGGCGCGATGATGTTGCGCCCGCTCAACCGCAGTGGCCATCGAGCGTAACGATTCGCACTGACGAACGGCAGAAACAACAAACCGCGCTTGGGATATTATTTGAGGGGCCTGGCCGGTTGGATCCGGCGCGACACGCGTCTCAGGTGCTGAGCGTAATTGCCAGTGGATTGGGTGGACGATTTTTCGAACAGCTGCGGGACAAACAGTCGTTGGCGTACACCGTTTCGGCCTACGGCATCGAGCGACGATCTGCCGGCCTGTTTGCCGCGTACATCGCAACGGCCCCCGAACGCGAAAACGAAGCACGCATTGGCTTGCTGGCCGAGTTTGCAAAGTTGCGAGCGGCACCCGTAAGTGCGGACGAATTGCAGCGCGCGATTACGTATTTGGTGGGTACACACGCCATTGCTCAACAGAGTGGTGCGTCGGTGATGGCCGATATTGTGGACGCGTGGCTGTTTGGAACAGGGTTGGCCGAACGCCATGCGTTTGTCGCGGACATTCAACGGGTGACGGCGCAGGATGTGCAAGCACTTGCCCAGCAGTATTTCAATCCCGAACGACGCGTGGAAGGGTTGGTTCGCGGCGTTGGAGTGCGGGTGTCGTGACCATTCGCAATACGATCAGCGCGGCCGCGTTGTTGCTGCTGGCTTGCGGCGCAAGCGCGGTTGACCATGTCGCATCAATCAAAGTAGCCGAGCCCGTATTGGAGATGAAAGCCGACGGTGGTGAGGGCGGCATGCAGGATGTGGTCGGGCTGGGACTGCGCGGAGACAGTTCGGTGATTGTTGGTGATGCCGCCAACGCGCAAATCGTGCACATTGGTGCAACGGGAACACCAGTGAATCGCGCCGGTCGCAAAGGTTCATTGGTTGGTGAATATCAGCGGCTGCAGTGGGTCGGGGTGTGTGAGGACAGTGTGCTGCTGGTGCACGATATCGCGCTGTCACGTGTGTCAACGCTGGGCGACCACATGCAAACATTGGCGTCGCGAACGGTACCCAAGGCGCTTGATTCGCGCGACATTGCCGGATGTCTGACGGGATCTCGCGTACTCGTGCTGAACGATTCACTGGTCAACAAAGTGTACGGGGTGTTTCGTCGTCCGATGTCGTTGGTGGGATTCAATTGGCGCACGGGGAAAGCCGACACGATTCGAAAGTTTGAGGGCAATCAGATCAACTTTGTTCGTCGGTTGGGAACGTCAATTGC
Organism: Gemmatimonas sp.; assembly: GCA_040004335.1. Taxonomy (GTDB): domain Bacteria; phylum Gemmatimonadota; class Gemmatimonadetes; order Gemmatimonadales; family Gemmatimonadaceae; genus Gemmatimonas. Next base: position 2,875 of record JBDUBA010000190.1, on the reverse strand, counting down.
AGTGCCGATGGGCGCGCGCACGCATGTATCCACGGCGGCCAATCAGATTTTCGTCGCCGAAAGCGATCTGGACTCGTTGTGGCGTTTTGATGGGAGTTGGCACGCGATCAAACTGCAGAACATTCCCATCGCGCGCGCGCCGCTGCCCATTGACGATCAGCGGGCGCGATTGGCGTTGGCCTGGGCCCCGCGCACCGTGCAGGATCGCGCGTTTGCACCCGAGCTGCTGGCTGAAACGCCCACGGCGAAAATTGCGCCGCGTATTGATGCGTTAGTGGCGAGCGATGATGGCATCGCGTGGATCGGGCTCAAACCGAACGCCAATGGCCAACGAGACTGGATTGCGTACAATGCCCGGGGTGAAGAGACCGGGAGCACCCACTTCAGTTGGACGTTTGAACCACGCGTTGTGCGGGGCGCCACGTGGTGGGGCATTGAGCGTGATTCCATTGGCGTTGAAAGTGTGGTGCGGTATCGCGTCGATCGCGCCAACTGACGCGTAAACGATTCCTCACGCACTGTCGCGCGCGGATTGCGGATTCTCGCAACCCGCACCACCTGTGCACGCTCGGTTCACGACGTCTTCCTGCCTGAGGCGTTCGGTGCATGTGCGTTCGTGCATGGCGCTTTCGGTAAATGTGCGTTGTGCATGACGCGTTCGTGCATGGCGCTTCCGCACACCACGCTTCCGCGCATGACGCTACCTCGTGCCGAGTCCTGATTCACGCAGTCCGCGCGACGCGCGTGACACTACGCCGACAACCTGACGCTCACGTCCGTCGGCCGCGCGTAATCCATTGGACGCGTCATAGTCGGCAGCGTCGCCGAGGATCGCAACGGTTACCCAGGAGTGTCGGGTTCCCCACGCAAGCGATTGCATGATCGCGGCCGACTGCGCCGCGTCACCATGCGCACGGGGCAGGCCGCCCACTTCCATCAACCAATACGCGCGCGGCGCGTTGTAGCGTGCCGTTGCCAGGTCGTGCCACCGTTCGAAGGCGCGCAGGCGAGCATCAACGGCGGGAAGTCCGGCGAATGACGGATAGGACACAATGCCAAGCACGCGCACCGGTGACTCTGGTGAAGACGCCCAGTCGTACACAACGCTGTCGCGGGTATCCACACGCGCGGCCGACCAGCCAAGTTGTGTGCGCGGACGGACACGCGTGATCACATTGGCGGTGCTGGTTAACATCACTTTCCACCACGCAACATCGGGTTCGCGCGAGCGCAGCAGCGCGGGAAGTGGTGCGCGCCATCCCGGAATGAAGACGTCCGGGCGCAAGCGCAATACTATGCGCTCAATCGTCGCCGCGCGCTGCGCGCTATTTGGTGGGCCTGGGTTGTTCTCGAGTTCCAGTGCGATCGCAATGATGCCGCTGTCAGCGCGCCACGGTTCCAGAATACGAGCCAGCGAATCGAGTGCGGGCGCGCGCGTGCCTTTTTCCGTCAGTACGACGAGCATCGCACGGGCTTTGAGTGTGTCAGCAAGTTTGAGATCGGCTTTGATCAGGCGTGCGGCGGGCGCGCCTTCCAGCCGCGAGTACATGCGTAAACCAATTGCAAAGTCTCTGGCGGGACGTTCCTGCAGGCGAACACCGATAGCCGCGTCGTAACTGCGAATGGCTCCGACGGTTTGCGGCCATTGCATCAGCAACAATGTTGTTGCGGCGGTTGCTGCGAGCGTGAGCACTGCTCGAACGCCGGCGCTCGCTTTCCATCGTGCGGGAAATGCTGGCGCAATCATTGGAACGAGCACGGCCAGTGGTGAGACCAGCGCCGAACGTCCAACCGCGAAGCCGGCAACGGCATCACGCGCACCAACAGCACCCTGCAACCAAATCGGTGCACTGCCGGAGATCGACACGATGTAGTCGCTCACAGCAATCGTCGCGACGCAACAGTCGTACAACAGCAGCGGGAGAGCTACAGCCGGTGTGAGCAATCGTGCAAACAATGCATAGGCCACCTGGACGGCAAAGGCCACTGTTACGAGCGGCCAAATCCAGGCGATCCCCACCATCGTACGCGCCGTGCTTTCCAGTACGGTTGCCATCGCAACCAGGGCCGCAGGTGCAACCAGCAATCCGCAGAGCCCCGTTAGCGCGGTGAATGGCCGGGACGCCTGGCGCTGCGACGCGATCCATCCGGCCAACAGAATGTCCCAGAGCAGGACGCCCAGGCCGAGAGCGAGCGGCAATACTGCGAGACGTTCAACGGGCAAAGCCATCACGGCACGTTAACGGCGGTCACCGACAGCTGGCACCCCAGACTTGTGATAGGGTAGTTTCCGGAATGTCACGCTCGCCGATTTTCACTGTACCCAATCTGGTCTCGTCGTCGAGGATCGTGCTGGCGTTCGGTTTCATCGCTTCCAGTGCGGTGCCCACGCGACTCGCGCTGATTTTTGCAGCGTCGCTCACCGATTTTCTGGATGGATGGTTGGCGCGTCGCAGCAAGGTGACGAGCAAGTTGGGCGCGCTGATCGATCCGGTGGCCGATCGCTTCTTTGTATTGAGCGTGGTGGTCGCGTACGTGATGGGCGCACAACTTTCCGTGTGGCAGGCGGTGGCCATCATGTTTCGGGACGTGATGTCGGTGATTGGATTTTTTGTGGCGCGCAACGTGAGCTGGTTGCGTCCCATTCCGTTCATGGCCCGACCGATTGGGAAAGTGGTGACTGCGATGCAGCTGTTCGCGTTTCTTGCGGTGCTGTTGCGTCCGACCTGGGTGAACGTGACCGTGTTGATCGTCGCCGTATTCGGCGTTGTTGCGACGATTGACTACACGTTGATGTTATGGCGTGAGCGGACGCCCAAGAATTTGCGTGTGTGAGCGCGCGGCGCCTCTGACCCCAGTAGCAAAACCACGCCGT
>JBDUBA010000411.1:0-8574 GCA_040004335.1 Gemmatimonas sp. | reverse complement strand
GCCTGCTGCATCACCCGGTCACCGCTCCACGCCACCACCGTCGGAAGGTTGAACGGAACTTGACGCGCGAATCTTGGATCGCCCAAGCCCAGCAAGATTGTCTCCCTGTGCAATTCTGCCGCCTGCTCTCTCGCACGCAATACGCGTTCAACCGTTTCCGGTTTTAACGCTGTGCGTTTCTTGAACGGGAGATAGTCCGCGTACAACGCCACTACCAAAGGGCCACCACTCGTCGCGGCGGCTGGTGCTTCAACTTGCCGTGCATCCGTTCCGCCCACGCGTAGCGCATCCAACAAATACGTCCGCTCCGGACGAATGCCCGGCACATCTTCGTCGTCGTCGATCAGTATCACCTCAGTGATGCCGGCAATCGCGGGCAACGGGCCGTGCGCGATGTTGATAACACGATCGGCGAGCAATGCACCCCACGCAGTGTCCGCGCCACTTGGACGACGCCAATCGTTTGGTGGAGACGCCCACTGCGCCCACTTGAGTCGTCGGCGCACCGACTGACGCACACGATCGGGATCGAGCGCGCCCGCGAACAACGCATTCACCAATGCATCGAGCGTGGACGTGAGGTCGCCCGGTTGCAACAACACATCGCAACCGGCGCGAATGGCCTGCACCGCGGTTTCGCCAACGTCCGCGCCCGCGTGCACGCCGTGCATGTCCATCGAGTCGGCGACAATGAGATTGTCGTACTTGAGTTGCTGGCGCAGCAACCACTGCAACAGTTCGCGGGATAACGTTGCCGGAACGCGACTGGGATCGAGAGCGGGATACGCAACGTGCGCGGTCATGATGCTTGCAACACCGGCCGCAATCACCGCGCGGAACGGAGCAAGATCCTGATCCTTGATTACTTCCGCACTTGCATCAACCAGCGGCGTTTCGAGGTACGCGTCACTCGTCGCGCGTCCGTAACCGGGAAAATGTTTCGCACACGACAGCACACCTTCGGCCTGACACGCTTCGACCCACGCCGTGGCAAGTTGTCCAACTTTGCGCGGATCGCTGCCAAGCGCGCGCGTGCCGATGTTGGGATTGTTGTCGAGCAGATCAAGATCGCAGACGGGCGACAGATTCCAGTTCACGCCCATCGTTCGCGCTTCACGCGCAGTGAGGCGTGCGGCTCGCTTGAGCGATTCCACATCGCCAATGGCGGCAATGGCCGCAACGGGAGGCAATCCGGTGGCACCGTCAAACTGTTGACCGGCACCGCGCTCGAGATCGGCCGCAATCAGCAGCGGATGACGTGACTTGAGCTGCAGTTCCTTGGCCAACGCGCGCACGACATCCTGCTCGCCGCCCTGCAGCAGAAAACCGCCCACGCCGATGGCCAGCGCCTCGTTGATGAGCGGCCGCGCGTCAGCAAATCCACTGCCGGGATTCCAGGGAATCGCAGGGATGAGGAGCTGTGCGAGATCGCGCCGCGGGTCGCCGGCGGTCGAGACGGTTGAGGTTGCAGCGGGTGGTACAGTCATAAGCCCAGGTCAGGCGGGTGTCAGCACGCCCAAGCGGCGCGATCCTCGTGCTCCCGTGGCGCTCGGCACGTTGCCGGCGCGTTGGTTCAGATGAAGATAGCCGAGGAGCGCGAACGCGACGGCTTCCTTTGCTTCGCCGTCGAAGAAAATGTCCGAGAACTGACGGACCGGCAGGGGCGCAAGTGCGGCCGACAGCGCCAGCACGAGCGCCGGGTTCCGAGCGCCACCGCCTGAGATGACGGTGTCGGCGACAGGCTCCGGGAGGAAACGTTTGTACTGCGCCGCGATACTCCGTGCCGTAAAACTCACGGCCGTGGCAATGATGTCATCGCTGCTGGCGCGCATGCCCTGACACTGCGTGATGAGATTGGCAATGAAGGTCGGCGTGTAGAGTTCGCGACCCGTGCTCTTGGGTGGTTCCACGTCGAAGTACGGATGTTGCAGCAATGCATTCACGACACTGTCAAGCGATTTTCCTTTGAGCGCGTGTTTGCCATCAACATCAAACGGCAATTCGGGAAAGAGTGTGCGTGTGACGCCGTCGATGACGACAACGCCCGGTCCTGTGTCGAACGCGCGCACACCGGTGAGTGCGTTTGGTGAATTCACGGGCGGTACAACCGTGACGTTCCCGATTCCACCAATGTTCTGCAGCGCGCGCCATTGATTGGGAGCAGCGAACAGTGTGACATCGGCCATCGGCACGAGTGGCGCGCCCTGCCCACCGGCTGCGACGTCGCGCGCGCGAAAGTCGGAGACTACGCTGCATCCCGTGCGTTCGGCGATTGTGGCGGCGTCACCAAGTTGCCACGTGCTGTGCCCGGGTTCGTGCCAGATGGTGTGTCCATGGGATGCGATGGCGGCCACGTCGCTGCGCGGAACGTTGGTGTTTGCGAGTGCGGCGTTGGCTGCATCGGCCAGCCAGTTTCCCATGTCGACACTGAGGCGGCAGTATTCCTGCGCCGTTCCGCTTTGCATGGCGCGTTCGATGCGACGACGTTCGCTAGCTGCGTAGTCGCGTTGCTCGAACGAAAGCAGCGTGGCGCTGATGCGCGCGTCCTGTTCGTCGAAGCGTACCACTGCGGCCGAGATGCCGTCGAGTGACGTTCCGGACATGAGGCCGACGACAATACGTGATGATGCACTCATGCGACCGGCGGCGGCGTCATGGTCACCACGCGACGCACTACACCGCCCGCGGCTTCAATCCGCAACTCAGCGTCTTGCGCACTCACGCCCAAGGAGTGCATTACGACGGCAAGCTTGACGCTATTGTTGGCGGACAGCAACAACCGAGCGGCGTCGGTTTCGTTTACACCGCACACCTCCATCACCATGCGCAGCGCGCGGAACTTGAGCTTCACGTTGGTGGCACGCACATCGATCATCAAATTGCCCCACGTTTTGCCAATTCGAATCATTGCGGCCGTCGTGATCATGTTGAGTACCAACTTTGTGGCGGTGCCCGCCTTGAGGCGCGTCGAACCGGTCAACGCTTCGGGTCCGGTGACGATCGTCATCTCGACGTCAACGTGCGCGAGCATGGCTGCCGGCGGGGGCGAACACGCAACCAGTCCGGTGCGGGCTCCGAGTTCGCGTGCACGTTGCAACGCGGCCTGTACGTACGGCGTTGTTCCGGACGCGGCAATCCCAACCAGGAAGTCCAGACTGCTGACGTTGTGCGCGTCCATCGCATTGGCACCTTCTTCGCGCACATCCTCCGCACCTTCAACGGCGTTTCGCAACGCGATATCGCCACCGGCGATGATACCCACGACCATGCCGGGATTCACGCCAAACGTTGGCGGGCATTCGCTGGCGTCCAGCACACCCAAACGTCCCGATGTACCCGCGCCCGCGTACAACAAGCGACCACCGGCGCGAAACGCCGCCTCCGCGTATTCGACGGCGTGCGCAATTGATGGGAGTTGCGACGCAACAGTTTCGGCAACAGTGCGGTCTTCCGCGCTCATCATTTGTAAAATTCCCAATGGTGTTGCGAGATCGATATCAACGGTGCGCGGATTACGGCGCTCGGTAACGCGAGGGTCCTGCGGCGGCAACAGCGCGGACACGAGAATGCCTATGTGAAAAGGCCGCAACAGCGGCGTATCTATCGCAGGGGAGTTGTCCGGGCTAAACTAGGCGGAGAAATGCGCGAACCGCAAGCAGCGGCGCCGTTTGCGCCCGCTTTTCGCTACGAAGTTACGGCCAACCACACATTCCACTGGGTTTCCCATGCATCGAGAATTACCTCGCTCGCTCGGTCGCGTTCTGCGAATGCATAACACTAAAGCCGTTGTGTGCGCGAGCATGATTGCGGTTACTGGTGTTACGGCGTGCGCAAAACCGGCTACGCCAACTGGCGATACTTCCGCATCCGCGGTGGCGACTGCGATTGGCGCGCCGGACATTCCGACAACCACCCCCGCGCAGTTTCCGGAGGGTTGGCATCTGCCCGCTGGTGAGGCGGCGGCGTTTGCGCCGCAAGCGATGGCCGTCAGCAACAGTCCCGAAGCCAGCAAAGCGTCCGTTGAAATTCTCAAGGCTGGCGGTAATGCGGTTGATGCGGCGGTCGCGCTCGGATTTGCATTGGCGGTCGCGTGGCCCGAAGCCGGAAACATTGGTGGCGGCGGTTACATGGTGATTCACATGGCCGACGGTCGCTCGGAGACACTCGACTACCGCGAAGTTGCACCGCTTGCCGCGACGCGCAATATGTACCTCGACGCAACCGGCAATCTTACGGACAAGAGTGTTGACGGACAGTTGTCGGTGGGTGTTCCGGGCGCAATTGCAGGGTTGACAGAGGCGCTCCGGAAATACGGCACGTTGCCGCTGTCGCAGGTTATGGCGCCCGCAATTCGCCTTGCACGTGATGGATTTGTTGTGGATTCGGGGTTGGGCCGATCCATTGCCGCCGGCGCGAAGCGACTTGAGAAATGGGAGGGCGGTAAAATATTTGCGCCGGGCGGTGTGGCAATCCAAGCCGGCGCGGTGTTTAAGCAACCAGATCTTGCGCGCACGTTGCAAGCCATTGCAAACGGTGGTGCAAAAGCGTTTTACGAAGGGTGGATTGCCGATTCACTCGTGGCGGAGGAAAAACGCGGCGGCGGAATTGTTACGAAAGCAGATCTCGCGAAATACACACCAAAGTGGCGCATGCCCGTAACGACGAAATATCGGGAGTATTCGCTGATCGCGATGCCACCATCGAGTTCTGGTGGCGTGACGATGACGGAAGCACTGAACGTGCTGGAGCAGTATCCGAAATTGCCACCATACGGCAGCACCGCGTATTTCCATGTGGTGGCCAGCGCGTTTCAGCGCGCGTTTATTGACCGAAATTCGAAGCTGGCCGATCCTGATTTTGTGAAGGTACCGGTCGATTTGCTCACGGACAAAAAATACGCCAAAGCGTTGCGTGCGACAATTGAGGACAACCGCGCAACGCCCACAAAAGAACTGGAACCGAAGCTTGAAGCCGCGGCGCGCGAAGGTTCGCACACAACACACTACTCAGTTGTTGACAACAAGGGCAACGCCGTCGCGAATACAACCACGCTCAATAACAGCTGGGGATCGGGTGTATGGGTGCGGGGCGCGGGGTTCATGCTGAATGACGAGATGGACGACTTCGCGGCGCAGCCTGGCAAAGCGAACATGTACGGGCTGGTGCAACTTGAACAGAACAAGATTGAACCAGGGAAGCGAATGTTGAGTGCGATGTCGCCAACGATTGTTCTTGACAAGAAGGGCAACGTGTTGCTGGTCGTGGGGGCAGCGGGTGGTCCGACGATCATCACCGGTACAGCGCAAGTCATTTTAAATGTGTTGGACAATCACATGAACATCAGCGATGCAATGCGAGCCCCGCGCGTGCATCACCAGGCGTTGCCGGATTCGATCACCTTTGAGACGGGTGGCATCACGCCGGCAGTACTCGATTCGTTGCGGGCGATGGGGCATGGCATGAAGGCGCAGACGGCACTCGTCAATGTGAACGCGATCATGCGCGTGAAAGGTGGATGGGAGGGTGTGCCCGAGCCGCGGAAGTGGGGTGGCGCGTTTGGCTACTAGCGCCTTGCCATGGACCTGACTGACGGCGTGAGCACGTATCAAAAATTGACACGCAAGCGCGCAAACCGCTCCTGCCAAACAACAACGGGCGACGCTCAAAATGAGCGCCGCCCGTTGTTCACATCAGGTGACGAACGATTAATAGACCGCGGCCATACGAACCGTGGCTGGCGCGTCGAGCTTGACAGTTACCGAACCACCGCCGTTCAAGCACGTTTCGTAGTCTGCCGTTGCCGCGGCCGCTGCAGTACCCGCGGCCGCTCCCGCTGCAGCACCGATTACCGTGCCTTTGGTGTCCTTGCCGATAATCTGGCCGGCAATGGCACCGATGATTGCACCACCGGCAACTTTCTTCGCATCCGTGCTCTTGCTGGCGCCACGGATGCGCGTGGTGGACGCGACCTGCAACGTTGATTCAACCGGGTACGTCTTGCCGCCGAATTGCACTGAGACCAACCGAACTTTCAGGAATGTTTGATCCTGGTTATTCTTGGCGGTTTTTGCTTCGGTCACTTCGAACGTGCCAACCGCACCGGCCGGAATGGACACTCCATTGGTGGCCGGAACACTCTGCGCGAGATCGGCGGTGAATTTATCGCCAACTTGATTGGTGTTCGTGCAGACCTTTGAGTTCGATGTAAACGACAAGGTTGTTCCAGCTGCAACGGTTCCGGTTACCGCTTCCGCTTTCGGCGGCGCCGTTACCACCGGGGTTGGCGCCGGTGTTGGAGTGGGCGCCGGGGGCGGCGCTGGTTTGGGCGCGACCGGTTTAGGTTTTGGGCGCGTTGGTGCGGGGGTCGCTTCAACCGTTGGTGGCGGCGTAACCGGTACGTCCTTGAGCGAAGGCTGCACCGTGCTGTCACGCGCAGCCATCGCTAAATCGCGGCCTAACGTGCTATCGGCAGTGAGCGCTGTATCACTCGCTTTCTTTTCGCCGCATGCAGTCGCAGCAACAGTTGTTGCACACAACAGTGCGAGCAACGCGCGTGATGGTCGGATATATTCCCGCATTCAAAACTCCTGCTGATGTGATCGTGTTGTCGTTCGCTGCGAAGCGAAGGAGACGTACGGATGTCGCTGCCCGCACTTCAGGCACTGAAACGGCTACTCCCCTACTACCACCCCTACCGCAAACAAGTTGCGGTTGGACTGATAGTTGTGGTTGTCTCATCAGCGGGTTCGAGCGCCATTCCGGCCTTTCTGCGCCTGGCGATTGACGCGCTGGGCCCGCAGGGTGACAGAACGCGCCTGCCGCAAATTGCGATTGTGATGCTGATCACCGCAATGGCGAGCGGCGTGATGCGCTTCTTCATGCGTTCAATCATGAATGGTGTCAGTCGCCGGATTGAAACGGACATCCGACATGACTTGCTACAGCGGCTCTTGCAGCTTGATCCCACGTGGTATGTGCGTTGGCGTACGGGCGATCTCATGGCACGTCTCACGAACGACTTGAGCGCCGTGCGAATGGCTGCCGGACCGGCAGTTATGTACTTCACGAACACCATGACAGGTGGACTGTTTGCGCTTGTTATGATGTTGCGCATCAGTCCAACACTCACGGGACTCGCGCTCCTTCCCATGATTGGCTTGCCGGTGTTGATGATTCGTCTGGGTCGAGAGGTGCATCGGAAATTTGAATCCGTACAGGCGCAGTTCAGTCAACTGAGCACGCGCGCGCAGGAGAATCTGGCCGGCGTGCGAGTGGTGCGCGCGTATCGGCAGGAGGCAAGCGAAAGCGCTCGATTTGAAACCATGGGCGAAACGTATCTTCAAGCCAACATGCAGCTCGCTCGACTCAACGGAATTTTGAATCCGAGTTTTGGGTTGTTGGCGGGATTCGGAGCCGCGATCACACTCGGGGTTGGTGGGCATCTCTTGATTGCCGGTGTGATCAGCGTTGGTGGATTTGTAGCATTCGGTATTTACCTCGCGCTCCTGACCTGGCCGCTGATTGCATTGGGGTGGACGACCAACCTGTTTCAACGTGGCGCCGCGTCAATGTCACGCGTGCTCGACCTGTTGGATGCATTGCCGGTTGGTGTTACCGACACTGGGGTACAAACGGCGGCGAGTTCAAGCGCCGGACACTCCATTGAATTCAAAAATGTGTGGTTTCACTACCCCGCAGCGATGTCGACCACGGAGAATGGCGAGGCCGTTGTCGCGCACTACAACGACTCAACCGCAAGCGACGAGCCGCGTTGGGTTCTTCGCGATGTTTCGTTCTCGGTGCCGGCCGGTGGAACGCTCGCCATTGTTGGAGCAACTGGATCGGGCAAAAGTGCGCTGATGGATTTGATTCCGCGCCTGTTCGATCCGCAGCGTGGCGCGATTCTATTAGATGGCGTGCCACTTCCGAAGATCAAACTGAGTTCGCTGCGCGAGTCGATTGGATATGTGCCGCAGGAGTCGCTGTTGTTCAGTGAGACAATTGGCGCAAACGTTGCGTATGGAATGCCCAGCGATCGAGTGCCCCTTGCCCATACTGCCGAGTTGCCGCTGACCACGGGAGCGGTCACTGAGCCCGAGGTCGTCGAAGCCACGCAGATTGCACAACTTGCCGAAACCATCAGTGGACTTCCCGATTCGTTTGCAACACGTTTGGGTGAGCGCGGCATTAATTTGTCGGGCGGACAGAAGCAACGCACAGCGCTGGCGCGCGCACTCGCGCGTCGCCCGAGAATAGTTCTCCTTGACGACTCCCTCTCGGCCGTCGATACGCAGACCGAAGCCGCAATTCTGCATGGGTTGCAGTATGCGTTGAGTGGACGTACCGCGGTGATTTCATCCCATCGGGTAAGCGCCGTGCGTGACGCTGACTGGATTCTAGTAATGGATGACGGCGCGATCGTCGAGCAGGGACGACACGCGGATCTTGTTTACAAGCAGGGGCGATACGCAGCGCTTTTGCGGCGCCAACAATTGCTTGCCGCAATCGAGCAACCGGAAAATGCGGCGTGAAGCTGGCGTAACAAACGCGTGAAGGATCAACGCCAACGCCAAC
>JBDUBA010000148.1:0-2568 GCA_040004335.1 Gemmatimonas sp. | reverse complement strand
GAGTGCGTCTGGCATCGGCTCCGCGGCGCGTCGGCAGTGATGGCGTGAAGCTCGCACTGAAAGCCGACGCTGGCACGCTCGATGCGATAGGTTGGGGAATGGAAAGTCACTACAGTAGTTTGCACATTAGCCGTCCGGTTGACGTCGCGTTTCGTCTTGAGCGTGAAGAGTATCGCGGCGTATCGCGCCTGCAGCTCAAACTCGCGGACCTTCGGCCGTAAGCATGCGTATCATTTCCGGAAAATGGCGCGGTCGTAAAATCGCAGCGCCACCAGGACATGTTGTGCGGCCAACCGCCGACCGCGTGCGTGAATCATGGATGAGTATTGTGCATCCCGATCTCCCGGACGCGCGCGTTGTTGACCTCTGTGCGGGCAGCGGTGCATTGGGATTGGAAGCACTATCACGTGGCGCCGCAACGTGCGATTTCGTTGAGAAGTCCCGAACAGTGCTGCCCGCGCTGCAGGGCAACATTGAGCTGTTGGGCGCCGGAGCGAGCGCAGTGTTGCATCGCGAAACCGCTGAACATTTCGTGTCGACATTGCCCGAGAGCGCGTACGACATTGCCTTTGCCGATCCGCCGTACGATTCCGACATCGCCCTGAAGTTGGCCGAACAGTGGTTGAAGGTGCCGTTTGCCGCGCTTTTAGGCATCGAACATTCGGCCAGTGTCCAACTCCCAGGCGGCGCCGACCGCCGCCGTTACGGAATAACCGCCATCACTTTCTTTCGATGACAACAGCGAGTGCCGGGAAACGCATCGCGATCTACGCGGGTTCGTTCGATCCGCTAACGAACGGTCATTCCGATATTATCCGGCGTGCGCTGTCCATTTGCGATCAGCTGTATGTTGCGGTCGCCATCAACGTCAATAAGCAGCCACTGTTTCCGGCCGATGAGCGCGTGGTGCAAATTCGCCGTGCACTAGGCGAGGAATCTCGAGTTGAAGTTCGCGCGTTCACGGGTTTGCTTGTCGACTTCGCGCGCAGCGTGAGTGCCACAATCAATGTTCGCGGGTTGCGCACCGTGAGTGACTTCGAGAACGAGATGCCAATGGCAATCATGAATCGCCAACTGTATCCCGGTCTGGAAACTGTCTTTCTGGCAGCGTCGGCCGAAACGGCCCACATCAGTTCGTCGTTAATTCGCGAAGTCGCAAAGTTCGGTGGCAATGTTTCGCCGTTCGTGCATCCGTCGGTTGCGACAGCGCTCGTAACACGTTTCAAGAAGGCGGAATAGAGCGTTGCTTAATTCTGAACCGGGAAAACTTTTCGTCCACTCGGTGCTCGAACGTGCGGCCGCAAACCCTCGCACGATTGTTTTTCCAGAAACGGGCGACGCGCGCACCGTTCAAGCGGTTCGCAAGCTGCAGCAGGAACGCACGGTAACGAGCGTGTTGGTTGGCGAGGGCGAGGATGTTTCTGGAATCGAGCGCATCATTCCTGCGACAGATACACGACTGCCTCGTATTGCCGAGTTGTTGCATGCGCGCCGGTGCGCGAAGGGTTTGACCAGCGAACAAGCACGTGGTCTCGCATTGGATCCACTCTACTTTGCCGATGGCCTCGTCGCACTTGGGGAAGTTGATGGCTGTGTCGCGGGCGCCGTACACAGCACCGGCGACGTTGTTCGCGCCGCACTGTGGACCGTTGGAACCGCTCCCGGTGTGCGCACGGTTTCGAGTTCGTTTTACATGCTTGTAAACAATTTTCGAAACCGCGGCGCCGAAGTGCTCACGTTTACCGACTGCGCTGTTGTGCCCGATCCAACCGCACGCCAACTCGCCGACATTGCGATTGCTGCAGCGGCCGATCGTCGGCGTATCGTTGGCGATGAACCGTGTGTGGCACTGATGTCCTATAGCTCGGTCGGCAGCGCCGAAGGCCCGTCCGTCGACAAAGTGCGCGAAGCCCGCGCCATACTTGCCATTGACGCACCTACGCTCAACGTCGACGGAGAACTGCAAGGAGATGCGGCGCTGATCGAGTCCGTGGCGCAGCGAAAAGCGCCGGATAGTACAGTGGCGGGCAGGGCCAACGTGCTCGTGTTTCCGTCACTGGATGCAGGCAATCTCGCGTACAAACTCGTGCAGCGGCTGTCCAATTGCATGGCCATTGGTCCAATCCTGCAGGGAATGCGACGACCGTGTAGCGATCTCTCACGCGGCGCCGAGCCTGCCGAGATCGCGCTTGTTGCGGCCATCACCGCACTGCAGGCGGGCTGAGTTCACGCCACTGGCCGCCTGAGCAAGGTGGGGCCATTAGATTGTGGGCTGGGCCTCGCGAATTGCGCGGGTAACCACAGGCCAAACGCACCAATCCGCCGAGGATCGCATGCCGTTCGATATAGAGTCAGCTGGAGACGTCGTGGTGGTCGCGGTCGTGGGCCAATTGGTCGTCGGCAACAGGCAGGAATTCAAGCAAGCCGTGCTGGACGAAGTCGAACGGGGCGCTCGTCGCGTTCTCGTCGATTTTTCCGAAACCGGTTACGTCGACAGCTCGGGACTTGGTGCGTTGGTATCGCTGAACAAGCGCCTGCGCGAAGCCGGCGGCGAACTGCGGCTCGCAG
>JBDUBA010000357.1:0-2574 GCA_040004335.1 Gemmatimonas sp. | reverse complement strand
ACCCCTGACCTCTGCAATGCGAATGCAGCGCTCTCCCAGCTGAGCTACAACCCCGGATAACTCCCAAACAACAATTCCCCGCGTTGAGCGCGGGGAACGATCACGCTTCACATTAAGCCTGTGGGGCTCGGGCGTCAAGGAGGCTTGACTGTGGTTCCCGATTTTGAGTTTGTATGCGAGGCTCTTGCGTTCGGCGTTTGGTGGCGGTCCGGGGCGAGACCACTCCTCCGACTCGCCGCTTCGCAATGCCGCGGCCGGCGGGCGGTACCCGGCGCGGCTCGGCATTCCGAAGCGGCAAGCCAGACAACTAACGCCGCCCAAGCCCACACCAACGCAGCATTCGGAAGGCAGATCAACCTAAAGACCACGAGAGTATGTTGAGTCGTGCCAACCCCCACACATGCGATTGATTCGGATTACGTGCGCGACCAACTCGTGCAGCGCGCCGTTGACCTGAATGGCAAGCGTCATAATCCCGAAGGCGAATACGTGTTGTACTGGATGCAATCGACGCATCGACTGGACGAGAACTGGGCGTTGCGCGCCGCTACGCGCGCTGCGGACCGCATTGGACGCCCATTAGTGGTGCATCAAGGACTGGATCCGACCTACCCGCACGCGGCCGACCGGCATCACACATTCATCCTGGAAGGCGCGCGCGAAACCGCACAGCGCGCGAACGAAATTGGCTTGCATTACCAATTTGTGTTGCGCGAACGACGCGACGATGATCGACGCGTGTTGGATCGCCTCGCGACGCGCGCGTATCTGGTGGTTACTGACCTCTTTCCAACTGCCGGCATTCGCGAACGTACGGAGCGCTTTGCATTGCGCGCACCGTGTCGCGTTCTTGCGGTCGACAGCTCCTGTATTGTACCGAGCGGAGTGTTCACCTATGCCGAGTTTGCAGCGCGTACCATTCGGCCGAAACTCGCGAAGTTGTTGGATCATTCGCTCGAACCGGTAGAAGATCGCATTCCGCGTTTGTCTGTCCCCGAATCGCTTCGTGCGACATTGGTTGACCTCACGCAAAGTGAGACGCTGCCAATTGCCAATTTGAGTGATGCCAAACTTTCAGCCGCTGTTGCACGCTGCGAAATAGACCACACGGTTGCGCCAGTCGCGGACAAGCCCGGTGGAAGTTCGGCCGCATTGCTCACACTCAACCGTTTTCTCACGGACGGCTTGCCGGAATACAGTGACGACCGCGGCAATTGCAGCATGGAAGAAAGCACGAGCGGATTGTCGCCGTATCTGCACGTTGGCCACATTGCTTCAGGAGCTGTAGTGCGCGCAGCGCGCGAAAGCAGCGACCCGGCTGGCAGCGTGGACGCATTCATTCAACAAGTCACCACCTGGCGCGAACTTTCGTACAACTGGTGCGTCCGCACACCCGACTTCGATCAACTCAGTGCGTTACCCGAATGGATTCAGAAAACCATGCGCGAACACGCGAGCGACACACGTCCGTGGTCGTATGACCTCGGCACACTCGAACGTGGCGAGACACACGACGAATTCTGGAATGCAACACAGCGTCAGCTGGTTGCGACCGGGGTGATCCACAACTACGCACGCATGTTGTGGGGAAAAACGATGCTGCTTTGGACACCCGACTACGAAGCCGCGCGCCGCTACATGTTTCACCTCAACGACAAGTGGGCATTAGACGGACGTGATCCCAATTCCGTTGGCGGCATCATGTGGTGCCTGGGCCTCTGGGACCGACCCTGGGGAAATAAACCAATCTGGGGCGGAATTCGTCCAATGGTTACTGCGCGCGTGAAGCTCAAGTTCGATACGTCGGCGTATCTTGCGCGATGGAATGGAACGGCACAGTTGGAGTTGTAGTTCTCCGCTCTGAGCACGTGCTCGCATCAAATTTTTGGCTCGATGATTTGAAAGGGCATTCTGGACGTGAGCAACACCACGCGTTCCACAGCCGCTCTCCTCATTTGGAAAAGGGCAATCCTGTCCCGCATATTGATCCTATGCCCAAAATTCCTCGCCCCGACTTCCTGCCAACCGTCGCTGACATTCGCGCCGCTGCCGATCGCATTTCGTCCGCAGCAAGGCGCACTCGAATTCTCAAATCAAACGCACTGTCGGAAGATGTTGGCAGCGACGTCTTTCTCAAATGTGAGCTCGAACAACAAACGGGTTCATTCAAGGTTCGTGGCGCGTTCAACGTACTGGCGTCGCTCACGCCTGAGCAGCGCACCCGCGGAGTGGTCGCATCAAGTGCAGGCAATCACGGACTCGGCGTTGCATTCGCAGCACATGCCTTTGGTGCTCCGGCGATGCTTTACGTACCGTCAACCGCACCGCAGGTCAAAAAATCCGGTATCGCAAAGCTGGGAGCGACAGTGAATGACGAAGAACCCGATTACGACGCCGCGATGGTTCGCGCAAAGCGGCACGCGGAAGAATTCAACATTCCGTTCATCAATCCGTGCCTCGGCTACGAACTGCTGGCCGGCCAAGGCACCGTCGCGCTCGAAGTATTGGAACAGTGCCCGGACGTGCGAACGATCGTGATCTGCACCGGAGGTGGCGGTCTGTTGGGCGGCATGG
>JBDUBA010000511.1:0-8614 GCA_040004335.1 Gemmatimonas sp. | reverse complement strand
GACAGGCGCGTGACGACACCGGCAATTGGAGCAGTCAATTTCGCGAGCTGCTGCGCGCGATGGGCGTTGACCGACACGGCGGTTGCGGCTGCAAGTTCGCTGTTGGCCAGTTCGAGATCTTTGCGCGGCGAGACGCCAGCATCCACCAAACGTTTTGCGCGCGCCGCAGCAAGATTTGCCGCGTTCAGAACGGCGTCCGCGCTGGTCACCGCTGCGTCGAACGACGTGGTTTCGAACGACACGAGATCGGCCCCTTTCTGAACGCGATCACCCTGTGAGATGTGCACGGCCGTGATGCGGGTTGGCGCGGGCGCAGACAGTGACGCGAGATGGCCAACGCGGGCGCTCACCACACCGCTGCCACTTACGGTTTCCGAAAAGGTTGACGGTTCAACCGTGATGACCGACGCCGTCACTTCCGCGTGTGATTCTGCCGCCGCTGGTTCAGCACCCTTCTCATCAACCTTCGCGCTGTCGAGTGTAGCGTTGTCGGATTTTGCATCGGTTTTTGCATCCTCCTTCTTGCTCCCGCAGCCAGTGAGCGCAACCGCGCACGTCATCAGCCTGACCAGTCGCCTGAGTGAATTGATGGATGGCAAACGTTTTGTAGATCGAGGCCAGACTGGTCGCATCATTGTGGCGGCACCACTGAAGTTAGCGAGTAAAAGCGCAACACACTGTCGGCGATGCGCGAAGTTGCGACGTCATCCACATATTGAGCCAGTGTTTCACGAGCGGCGCGTTGCGCGTCCAGAACCGCGCTGAGCGCCGATCCACCTTCGCGGTACGCCACCAGCGATAATGCGGCAATCCGGTTGGCGCTTGCCACCAATTGCGACGAACGGAACGACCGGGCTTGTGCGGACTGCGCGTCGCGTACGGCATTGGCTAGCGTTGTCGCACGTTCAAGTTTCGCGATCGCCACGCTGACTCTTGCACGTTCCTGCTCGGCACGCGCGACTTGAATTCCGGCCGAATTTCGATTGAAAATGGGAAGGGGCAACGCGAATCCAACGGTCGGAAACAAACCGCTGCTTCCGCCTGGATCGACGGCCTCGAACCCCACAGAAACTGACGGCGTTGGCAATCGGCGCTTCTGTTCAACGAGCAACCGGTAGTTCGCGGCATCGAGATCGCGTTGCGCTGCGGCCACTGAAAAGGACGTGGCGGCCGTTGTACTCGCACCACTCGCGCCACTTAACGGCACCGCGGCAATGTTCACGCGCTCGGATGTACCAAGCGAAGCAATATCGATAGTCTCACTGAGCGTAACGCGAACACTGTCGGCAGAAAGTCCGAGCATCGCCTGTAACGCGGCGCGTGCACTTATAGCCGCAACTGAGTCGTTCACCGCGAGGTTCTGAATTTGCCCGGCGAAAACGATGGCCAGTTCAACATCGAAGTCGCTGGCATCGCCGGCATCGCGACGGATACGCGCGATACTGAGCAGACTGTCCGCATCACGAGCAATTCTCATAGATAGGGTGGACCGCGCGGCCAGCGCCTGCGCACGCGAGTAGGCCGTATCCACATCCATCTCGAGCGCGGCGCGTTCGTTGGCTCGCCGAAACGCCGCTGCGGCAACATCACTCTCCGAAGCCGCAATCCGTGAATGTCGTGCACTCGGCCATTCGAGTGGCACGTCAAGCGCGAAATGCGCTTGTGGCGCGGATTTACTGTACGACGCGCTCAGCGCTGGGTTTTCCCTCTGTCGCGCCAGCTGCACTTGTGCCGCCGACACCGAAGAATCTGCGCGCGTTAATGCGATGCGCGGCGAACGATCGGCTGCCATTCGCATCGCGTCCGCGCGCGACAACGCCACGGTCGCGGATTGTGCAGACGCTATTCCTGGAGCCACCTGAGACAGCGCGACGCCTACAAGTGGCAGAAGGCAACACCAGCGAAGCCACCGCCGGTGTTGCCGCCTTGCTCCGTGTTGAAACCCGATCAAGAGGAAAAGTTGTGTTGTGATTTGATGACGACGAGATCAGTGAATAATCGAAATGAACCACGCGGCGGTAATCGGTCCGCGCGCGCCGCCGCGACCCGCCGGTGCACCCGCGGCTGGTGCAGGAGCCGGGCCGTATTCCGGCGTGAAGACGTACGCGCGATGTTTCGATGGATCGACGGCAATTGTTTTCGCACCAGCAAATGTTGGTACCGTTGCGACGACCGTGTATTTGTCGGGCGAGTCCTGGTGCGCAACCGTAACATTGCCACCGCGGCCATTCGGAATGTAGACAAGTTTTTCAACGGGATCCCAGCCGAGTGCGTCTACGCCGTCGCCGTTGGCAATTTGCGCAACAACTTTGCCCGATGTCGCGTCAACGACTACCGATGTCTTGCCGCATCCGGCGAAGATGCGGTTGCTGCTCTTGTCGTAGGCAATTCCTGTTGGTCCATCGCACGGTTCAATGCTCCACGTGGTGGATACCTTCATTGCCTTGAGGTCGACGACGTCGATGGCGTTCTTGTCTTCGATGTTGATGAAGACGCGTCCCTTGCCATCGCTCGCGCCACCTTCGGGAGCCCCGCCCGTCAACTTGATTGTGCCACGCACGTCACCGGTTTTTGCATCAACCACCACGGCCGTTCCCATTGGCTTGCTGTGATTGATCGACAGGATCGAGCTGCTGGCCTCGTCGTACCAGATACCGTCGGCACCATCAATTCCAATGTGCACTTTCTTGACAACCGACAAGTCTTTGAGGTTGAACATGGTCAGCGTACTATCACCAGCGTTCGTGGTGAATCCGTACCCTTCCTTCTGCGCAAATGCGATACCGTGCACACGTGGCGTGTCGGTAATGTCACCAACGACTTTCCCCGTCATGCCGTCAACCACCATCACGTGTGTGCCGCGCGAAACGAATACGCGGCCAGAAGCCGGATCGGCGTTCAGATAGTCGGTGCCGCCGGTGCCTTGAATGTCAAACTTCTGTGTCTTGAACGTCTGAGCGTTGAGCAGTGCGGGAAGTCCCAGAACGCCGATGGCAACGACGAGGGTCCGGTTAGTGCGATTCATGCGCGTTCCGTGGCGTTGGTGAAGGAGCGGGTTGACCGTGAATGTTC
The DNA here is from genome assembly GCA_040004335.1 of Gemmatimonas sp. Classification (GTDB taxonomy): domain Bacteria; phylum Gemmatimonadota; class Gemmatimonadetes; order Gemmatimonadales; family Gemmatimonadaceae; genus Gemmatimonas. Next base: position 5,542 of record JBDUBA010000511.1, on the reverse strand, counting down.
ACCACCATCCATGTCAATACGATGACAAACGACACTGCGCCTGCGTCAGCGCAGCGCCCACCGACTACGTTCCAGCATGATCCCCCTCGTCCTACTCGCCGGATTCCTCGGCGCAGGCAAGACACGCTTTCTCTCCGAGCTCATTCCCCAGTTGAATGATGCCGATGTCCGCGTGCGAGTGGTGCTGAATGACTTCGAAAATGCGAACATTGATGCCGAACGCCTGAGTGCGTTAAACGCGCTCATCACTCCGCTTAACGGTGAGTGCGTGTGTTGTGCGACGCTGCCCGAACTCATGGGGACCCTGAGCGCCGTTCCACCCGATCCGGGCAGCGTAATGTTGATCGAAGCCAACGGGGCGACCGACGCGGTCGAACTCATCGCCAATCTCACCACCGATCGGCGTATGTCGCACTTCACACTGCCGCTGCAGGTCACGGTTATTGACGCCGCCCGCTGGCAAAAGCGCTGGTGGCACAACGAGCTGGAACGATCACAAACCACCACCGCAACCCACGTGTTCCTGAATTGGACGCACAAACTGTCGGCTGAGAAACGCGGGGTTGTTGAGGCATCCATTCACGACATTGCGCCGCGTGCTGACTTGACGTCGCCAACGCAGTTTGCGGCGACGCTGGTGGCGTTAACGGGGAAGACGAAAGATATTCCGAAGCGGCGAACGACGTTGCCAACCGCGACAGTCAGCCGCCACGCAACCCACGAACATCATCACGATCACGGCGCGCATCCGTTTGCGAGTATTGCACTGTCGCTGCCTGTAGTGGTCGACCGCGAACCGTTTCTGAAGTTTGTGCGTTCGTTACCGGAGCAAGTTGTGCGCGCCAAGGGACTGGTGCGTTTTCTGGACGAAACCAATGCGATGTACGTGTGGAATCGGTTGCCTAATCGGAAACGTGTGGAGCTCGATCGTGTGTATCCAAACGAATTGGCGCAACCAAATGCGCTGTTTATTGGTGTGGAATTGCCGCTAACGGATATTGCGTCACGTATTGCGGCACTCGCAACAGATGGCACGAGGTAACGCGCACGCAACAGCAATTATTGCCTCTTGCCTCACGCGAGGAACTTCACCAGCGCCTCGTTCACCTCGTCGGCGTGCGTCCACAACATCCCATGTGGCGCACCCTTCACCACCACGTACTCCGCACCCTTGATCAGTTTCGACGTGCGAGCTCCCGTTGCCGTAATCGGAAGAATACGATCGGCGTCGCCGTGCATTACGAGCGTTGGAATATCGATGCGCTCCAGGTCCTTCCGGAAATCTTCATACCACGTTGCGACACACGCAAAGGCGGCAGTCGCCGAACATCCCGCGGCAACATTCCAGCTGGCATCGATGACCGGTTGGCTGATGCGTTTGCCCAGTGTTTCGTTGGCGTTGTAGAAATTGCCGAAGAACTCGCGGAAGAATGCAAACCGATCTTTCTGAATGGCGGTGCCAATACCATCGAACATCGCCTTGTCCTGTCCTTCGGGATTGTCCGGTGCTTTCAACAAATACGGCGGAACCCCCGAAAGAATCGCGGCCTTCCGAATTCCCGCGGATCCATATTTTCCGATGTACCGGGCAACTTCACCACCGCCCATTGAGAAGCCGGCTAAAGCGACATCAGTCAACTTGAGTGTCGTGATCACGGCTCGCAAATCGTCGGCGAACGTGTCGTAGTTGTAGCCGCTGGTTGGTTGACTCGATTTCCCAAACCCGCGGCGATCGTACGTAATGACACGACATCCCGCATTGAGCAGCGCCCCTGTCTGTTTTTCCCATGACGCGCCATTGAGCGGATATCCGTGAATGAGGATCACGGGTTTGCCCTCGCCGTGATCTTCGTAGTACAGCGCGATGTCAGTGGAATTTTCGGTACCAGCTTTGATAAAACCCATTGCTAGCTCCTGGCCGGAGGTGTGTTTGAATTCGGAAACTACAGCACGCACTCGCGGGAGTCATTCCCCTCGCACGTGGTGTTGTTCCCTGTCACCAACCGGTTACGCACCGCGAAGCAGCGCCGATGGAGTTGCTGGTGTGACATTCGACCAAACGACGGCACTTCTACCGTTAATGCGGTGTCCCTCATCATACGCCCATAACTGTTTGCGGCGTTTCACGGCAGCAGCGAGGCACCAACCATGACTCCGACCTTGATCACGCACCCAACTTCCGTTCGTCAATGGCAATCGTTGGTGCGAACACTCGCACGCGCTGCGTTTCTCGCGCAAACAATTGCACTGCCCGTAATTCATGCCCAAGGTGCGACGATGGCGCCGGCCCCGATGTCCGGTCACGCCAGTGCGGACGCTTCCCAGCGACTCGTGAACTTTGTGACCTCTGTTAATCGCGATGAAATTGAGATGGGAAAGCTCGCACTGAGTAAAGCCGCAAGCGCGGACGTTCGAGCGTACGCGCAACATATGATTGATGATCACACCAATGCACAGGCGGCCTGGGCGGAAAGGGTGCCGACGTGGTCGTTAACCATTCCGGATAGCGCAAAAACCGCCGCGGTGCCCGCCAAGGCCCAAGCGGGGGCGGCCGCAATGTCCAACGGCATCAGCGAAGTGCGCGACACCACCACCGCACTTCGAGGGGGATCGACGGCCGCGGCCATTCACAGTGCGAATCTAGCCGCACTCGGCCAACTCAAGGGTTTGTCAGGCGCTGCGTTTGACAGAGCCTACATGACGGCACAGCAGACGGGACACAAAGCCGTGCTCAGGGAACTGACCGCGCAACCGAACAACAACAGCGACATGCAGACGCTGATGACGATTTTTCGGGCGACGGTTGAGAAGCACCAGAGCGAGGCGCTAAAGATTCAGCCCTGATTGCCCTCGCGGCCGAGTGCGAGCGAATTGCATGGCGCGTGGCGCGTACCGCACCGCGGGATGTCGGGCGCGAATTTTACGACGGGGGTCGAGTATCGCACCGCGAGATGCAGGGCGCGAATTGCACGACTGGGGTCACGTACCGCACCGCGAGACGTATAGCGCGAATCACATGGCGCAGGCGCCCATCGGAGTGCAACATTGTCCGTGACTATTCTGTCTGTTAAACACCATGCGCTCAGGTTCGCCGATGCTGCTCAAGAAACTTCGCGTCAAGCCGGCGGTCCCATTGCTGATTCTCAATTTGCCCAGCAATTGCAAATCACTGTTCAGCGACGGCGAATACAAAACCACTCGCCCACGCAGTGGCACAATCGATCAACTCATTTTTTTCGCGAAGGATGCGGCGACGTTGGAAGACACGTTTGTACCGCTGGTTGCGCAACTGAGTGATGATCCGCTGGTGTGGGTGCTGTATCCCAAGAAATCAGGAAGTATCTCCAGTAATTTATCCATGACCGAAGGATGGAAGCCTGTGTTTGCGGCCGGATTAACCGGTGTCGCTTCGGCTGCCATTAACGACGATTGGAGTGGTTTCCGCATGCGCCCGGAGCGCCTGGTAAAGGGGGCGCTCGCTCCTCAATCCGAACGCACCAACGAGTTCATTGACTACACAGCGCGTACCGTCGGACTCCCGCCAGATGTGCTGCATGCCGTGAAGCAATTTGCGGGGATGTCGGCGTTTTTTGATGGTCTGGCCTTCACGCACAAGAAGGAACATGTCGACGCCATTCTACAAGCCAAGAAGACGGAAACGCGTGAACGTCGAATTGTGAAGATGACCGAAATGCTCGCCGCGCAGATGAAGATGAAAGCGGCGAAGAAGCAATCGAAGTAGCGAACGAACGGTGAGTTGCGCGATGACGTGAACACCCCGGTGAGCGAACGAGCAGTTATTGCGGTGGTGGCGTTACCAATCCGGTGACAGTGGAAATTTTCCCATCGCCGTTCAGAACAAACACATTGACACCCATCATCTTCGGTGTGCCGTCCGGGCCGGCGGCAATCCAATCGGCCAACATAGTGCCCTGACAGTGGCGGGTATTTCCGTTTCGTGTCATGCGAATGCCAGGCATGTAGTGCTGAGTAGCGGTGATGTGCGCCAGCAGATCGTCCAGGCCGTCGTTCAGACTGTAGCGATCGCGAAACCGAATGTCCGCGCTGGCAATATCCGACAGCTGTTGTCGTCGCGCATCGGCATCGGGTTCGGCCCAGGTGGCGAACCACATGTCGGCTAGATTCGCAGCATTAATGTTTTGCGCATCGGCCACGACGTTGCCAAACAATGCCAACTGATATCGCCAACCTTGCACATGGTTGTTGCGCGCTTCTTCCTGTGCGAATTCGTGCGTCAGGCTCAATCGAGTAGCCGTGCCATCTGGCTCAAGACGGATCGTCACGCGTGATTCATCCGGTCCGAATGGTTTCCCCGAGAGGTAGCCGTAGGTGAACACCAGGCAATTGGGTGCCGAGATTTCGGTGATGTTGCCGGAGATTTCGACGTTGCCCGGGTGTCGGATGTACACGTTTCCGCCCACGCGTGGGTCGATCGTTGAGCCGGCACCCCACCACATGGCCCATCGTGCGTCGTCGGTGAAGAAACCAAAAACGGTTTCGCATTTGGCTTCGATGGTGACGACGCGATCGAGTGTGAATGGCAGGGTACTCATGTGGGTTTCCGTGTGCGGTGAACGAAGGAGGTGTGAGTGTTTTTATCGCGCGCGCTTGCGGGAGCGCTTGCGCGCGGGACGTGGACCGCGTCGTGACTCTTCGAGTTCGGCCGCGAGTTTCAGTGACCAGAGTGCGTCGCTCCACATTTGCTCGAGGATGGCGGCGACCGGCCCGAGTGCGCTGGGCTGTGCGCGGTAGAAGCGATGTTTGTCCTCTGCGCGTACGGCGACGAGTTTCGCGGCCTTGAGTGCGCGCAGTTGGAGTGAGACGGCGCCGAAGGTGACGTCGGGCATGGCGCGTGCGATGTCGCCGGCGGAGCGTTCTTCGTTCCAGATGAGCCGAAGGATTTCGCGGCGGCGTGGGGAGGCGATGGCGGTGAGGATGGTGGGGTCGGTGGTCACGGTTCATTTTATTTACAACTAAAATGAAAGTCAAGTTACGGATCGAGTGTGGGTCTTGGGCCTTTTGGCTGCAGGTTGTTCTTCGGCGTTTTTTGGCTGCAGTTCGTTCTTCGGCTTTTTTGGGCTGCAGTTCGTTCTTCGGCGTTTTTGGCCGCAGTACGTACCCCATTGGGCTATTTGGCTGCGCGTGGTTCGGCCGTTAGGCTGCAGTTGGCTATTTCGGCTTTTCGGCTGCAGTCTGTTCTTCGGCTTTTCGGCTACCCCCGCCCTTCCGCGTATCGGCCGCGTGAGCCGCGGCCGCCTCCGCCGCTCAGTTCGTGTTCGGTTCCTTCATGAGGTTCATCGCGAACAGCCCAAGTACGATCGCCACGACAATCGGAATACCAATTGGCGCGATGGCGGTGAGCCCGCGAAACAGTAGCGATGACGCCTGCAGCATGCCGGAGACCAGCGGCAGAAGCCAGGCGGTGGGATCGGCGGGATGGTCGAAAAACGGCATGCGGGTTCTCGCGTTGAATGGCTGGCAGTGTGACCGGTTTTGTTACGGTCGAACGATAGCGGGTGTT
>JBDUBA010000393.1:0-8652 GCA_040004335.1 Gemmatimonas sp. | reverse complement strand
GCTCGTACGCAGCGTATCCCGCGAAGGCGAGTTGGCCGTGCGCACCGCACTCGGCGCAGGTCGAGGGCGTCTTGTTCGCCAGCTCGCGACGGAGAGTGTCGTGTTATCGGTCATCGGCGGCGTGGTGGGACTGGCGATTGCATCAGTCGGTACAAAGCTGCTCGTGCGAATGGCGCCCGCAACGTTGCCGCGTCTTGATTCGATCCAAATTGATTCCGCGGTGCTCGCATTTACGAGCGTGCTCTCGCTCGTGACGGGGTTGGCGTTTGGTTTGCTGCCTTCGCGCACGTCAACACGTCCAGACATTGCCAGCACACTGCGCGAAGGCGGCCGCGGATCTGGCATGCGTCGGAGTAGCCACCGCGCGCGTCGGTTATTGGTGGTGGTCGAACTCGCGCTGTCGGTCATGCTCCTGGCAGGTGCGGGACTGCTGATCAAGAGTTTCGAACGTCTGACCAGCGTCGACCCCGGATTCCGCACCGATCATGCGGTGTCGTTCGCCATTTCTTTGCCCGCGGTCAAGTACAAGAGCGATGAGCAGCTCTCGACGTTCGTGACGTCAATGCTGGATCGTGTCCGGGCTCTGGGCGGCGTGCAAAAAGCTGGCGCGGCCATGGGTATGCCACTCACGCCCTTCGGCATGACGTTCACATTCAGTGTGAGCGGACGTGTGTACAAGAGTCCCGCCGATCAACCGTCGGCCGAGGTGCGCGTTGCGACACCTGATTATCTGGCAACAATGACTATCCCGACCCTCAAGGGGCGTGGATTCAACGCGACCGATCGTCGAGGCGCGGCGCGCGCGTTCCTCATCACCGAATCGGCGGTGAAACAGTTCTTTCCCAACGAAAACCCAATCGGCAAACACATTACGCTTGGGTGGAACCGGGATGCAGGCGATTTGGACGGCGATGTGGTTGGCGTTGTCGGCGACATCAAACAGACGTCGCTTGCCGACAAGCCGTTGCCGCAATTTTATGTGGCGTACGATCAGTGGCCGGTGCGATCGTTCAACGTGGTGATTCGATCGGCGCGCAATTTGAGCAGCGTGGCACGCGACGCTGCAACAGCGATTCACGAAATCGATCCTGATCTCGCCGTTTCCAGTGTCAAATCACTCGATGACGTCTTTGCCGAATCGGTTGCGCAGCCACGCTTCTACATGATGTTGTTAACCGTGTTCGCGGTGCTCGCGCTCGTTCTGTCGTCTGTCGGAATTTATGGTGTCATTGCGTATCTCGTTGGGCAACGCACACGCGAAATCGGCATTCGTGTTGCACTCGGCGCCTCGCGCGGCAATGTGATGCGTCTGGTCGCGCGTGAAGGGTTGTCCATGACCGCAATTGGAGTAACGGCGGGTTTGGTTGGCGCGATCGCACTGTCGCGGTTGATGCAGGCACTGTTGTTCGAAACCGCACCAACCGATGTGTGGACGTTTGTGGAGGTCGTCGCTCTGCTGTCGCTGGTCGCGATCGTTGCGTCACTCGTTCCAGCGTTGCGCGCCGCGCGTATCGATCCCGTGCTGGCCATCCGCGCGGAGTAACCCGCGGATTGGCGCAGCAATCGATGCACTGTTTGGCGCTATCGCCCGCCTTCGCCGCGTCCGATTCCCGTTGCGCCGAGATGCAGTTCATGGTCGAACGCGGTGTTCACGTCGCACCAGGAGTGCTTCGCGTTGACCGTTCGCACATACGTAAAGGAGAACGGCGGTTTCCCTGCAATTTCGCCGGTGTTGCGAATCAGCTGGTAGTAGTAGAATTGCACGGTCGCAGTATCCGCAAATGACTCGCCCATAGCGCGGTGCGCCACGACTATCTCGGCTGTGTGGTGTTGGTGCTGGATAACACGAAGGTCTCCCAACGTGCAATCCGCGCCTTCTTGCGTCAGATAGGCAACGCGGCCAGTGGTGCCGTCATCTGGGCCATTCACAAAGGGAACAACTTGCCACAACAACGTGGAGTCATCGAGATCACTTCGCGTCTTCACTGAAAACGAGACGGTGCTGAACCCGTGCGCGTTGTAGTTGCCCCGCCAGGCAACAAAAACTTCTGCCGGGGTTCCGTCGCCCAGCAGGTCAACAACGTTTCGTCCGTTTTGAAGCACGAACGTCGAGTCGCGTTGGACATTAGCCGCGACGGCCGTGTTCTTCGCGTCAGGTTCACTGCACGCGATTCCAAAAAACGTCGATGCAACAAACAGTGGGCGGAAATGGAAAGTCTTCATCACTCTTCCGTCAAGGCGTACCCTGCATGCACTCCATCGAACGAGCACTTCAACAGACTTGGCTTTAATTGGAGCGCGCGCGAAACTGCACAACATTTCCCTCGGGATCACGCCCGTCGCAAACTGTCTCCGAGTGAAAACGCCACAGAGCACTGCGCTTAACTTGTTGACTGCTGACACCATCTTCAACGGCTCCGAACGTGGTTTGTGATCACAGCCTGGTATTTTTCGATTCGCCATCGCGAGTTGCGTCGCGGGCTCGTGATGCGGCACTCGGTCTCAGTTACGTCTGGCGCCGATACGTGATTTCCAGATCGTCCGTCCAGTGCACGTCATCCTCACGCAGTTGCGACAACCCGACTATTGTATCGCCGCTATCGGTAAACGTGCCGGTGAAACGTTGCGAGAACCCCGGCGCGTCTCGCCACCAGCGCCACTTTGCATCTTCGAAACGAGTCTCATTGATGCGGAAGACGCCGCGCTCGTCGAAATATTGCATGTGCAGCGGCGCGCTGCCGGCCGTTGATGCTACAGCGTGTGTGCTGGGATCAATGCGGTCGTGCTCCGTGCGTCCAATTATCGAGATGGAATCCGGAAAGTCCGGATGATCGGTATCCGCGCGAAGAATCAGAAACTGTTTGCCCTCGAGCCACTCAATGGTAGCAGTGCCATGAACAACAACTCCTGGCATTTTGGGGTGCGTGGCTTCGGTCGTCCACGTGCCGAGGAGTTGGTTGAACGGATCGAGTGTTGGGTCAGCTGGCATTGTGGTTGCATCCTATGCGCAAGATTGCGCGCTCTGTATTGTTTGCAGGTGTTCGTCTGGCTTGATGGTCGTACCGGCATGGCGTGGAAATGTTCGCATGTCGCGCGCCCGCGTCTTGCGGTGTGATTTCGGCTTACGCCGCGTCGTCGCGCGCCAGGAACGCCACCTCCAAACGGATGGCGTTGCGCTCGTAGCCGGTGTAGCCATCCTCGCCGACCTCGGGCCGGTGTCCCCACCCCCGCTCATGGAGCAGCACGGCCAGCCGTTCGGCCTCGGCGGTCCAGACGGCAATGTGTCTTGATTTATGGTACAAACCCAACAGCTGTCCACAACGCCGCGCTTTCATACAATGCTCCGCCTTTCATCACCCAATGGACGCTTCGAATGTTGGAAATCCTCTCCAGCGGATTCGCATCCAACACCAGCAAGTCGGCAATCTTCCCTGCTTCGATTGTGCCAAGATCTTTCTCGCGTCCCATGGCTTTCGCGGGCACGGCCGTCGCGGCACGTAACGCGTCCATCGGAGTAAACCCTGCCTGCACATACAACTCCATTTCACGATACACGCTAAACGCCGGCACACCCTCGTCGGTTCCGACCACAATCGGAATGCCCGCGTCGTGCAGCGCTTTTGTTATCGCGAGTGATCGCGCCAGTCTCGAATGCGCCGTTGCACTGTCAACGTTCGCACCCCAACTTGCCGCGCGCGTCTGCATGAACACCGGTGGCAAATGTTGCGTGACCGGTTGAAAGTTCTGCAGCGGCTCTGCTTGTGAGTGACCACCAATCTCATTCCACGAGGCGGTGGGGTCGATCACCGTGTTGTGTTGCTTGAGAAACGGAATGAGTGCGTTGAGCGAATCGGCGTCGCCGCGAATGGGCTGATGCGCGACCTGATCCATCCCCGAATCAATCGCCGCCTGCAGCGACAGCGACGTCGGAATGTGCCCAGTCACTGTCATGCCCAGCTGGTGTGCTTCGTCACAGATCGCACCAACCACGGCGGGCGAGAGCAACGAATACAACTTTATCTGTTCAAACCCAAGATCATGGTACTTCCGCACGATCTCGCGGCCCTCCTCAGGCGTGCTCGCGCTGAGCGCACCAAAGGCGTTCGGTCCCGGTCCATCGACGAGACCGGCCGTAATAATGTTCGGTCCCGCCGCGCGCCCCGATTCAATCGCATGCCGCAAATCGGTGATGAATGGCAATTCATTGCCCATATCGCGCACGGTGGTCACACCGGCCGCGAGGTACACGAGGGTCCATTCGAGTTGATGTAAATGTGCGTGACTGTCCCACAACCCGGGCACAATCGTTTTACCCGTGACATCCACACGACGTGCGCCCGCGGGCACTTTCGTGGTCGCACTCGGTCCCGCGGCAACGATCTTTCCGTGGTTGACGATGACCGTTGCATTCGGAATCGCCGCTTGGCCCGTACCATCAACCAGCGTCGCGCCAACCAGTGCGACCTCGCCCCGTTGAAGATCGCCGCGCGCAGTCTGTTTCGTGCGCGCTGCGACTGCAACCATGTCGTTCACCGCCGAACGCGACGCAATGGCCATCAACTCCGCGTGCAGCGGCACCAATTCTGCCTGCACCCCTTTCATCGACAATCCGCCAGCGGCCGATGCAAACATTGCTATGCGACCCTGCGCGTCGATCCACAGATATTCGAGTCCCCACACCACGCCATCAATCGTATAACGCGTAAGAAGAATGCGACTTGATCCCGTGCCCAGCGTGTCAACGCCCGCGCGTTTAATTGCAACCGTGTTGACGGGTCCACCCGGAACAATAGACAGCGTCGCCGGCGCCCCGTGTGCCATCCAGTAACGCAGCAGTGCGAGATGTTGCGAGAGCGGTTGATATGGCGAAATCGCAAACGCCACAGCCGGCATAACCACGTCTGATAATTTCCCGTTGCGCCACACCGTTGCATGGCGTCCGACGACGTCCACGCGTGTCACCGGAGTACGCGCGGTATCCGCAACGCGTGCAACATCGAGTTTCTTTGGCGCGTAACGCGCGTCCAGCAACATCGTGCTTTGAATGCGATTCCGGCGCCCGCGATCGACGTAGTCAAAATCCGCGGTCAACTGCAACCCGCTTGCATCGCTGGTGAAGTCGTAGCGCTCCCAACCCACGGGCCGGCCCACGTAGTACAAGCGAAGCGAATCGTGCACCGCAGCAAACGCTTGTTGAACAGTCGCGAGAGGATGTGTTTGCGTGCGCGAACCACGCGCCTGCGCTGGTAGCAAACCGCGCGCGCACAGGCCGGCCGCACACGCCAACGCGCCCACCCATCGAAGACGCTGGTGCATCAGAACTCCTTTCGCCACACGTTCCTCCTGAATCAGTCCGACAATCGTGCTTGAAGTCGCTCCTTCACCGCTGGCCACTCCGCCTGGATAACGGAGAAATAGACGGTGTCGCGCACACGTCCGCTGGCCGTAATCAAATGTTGACGGAAAATACCTTCCTGCTGCGCACCAATGCGTCCGATGGCGTTCCGCGATTTCAGGTTGAGCGCGTCCGTCTTGAGCTCCACGCGGTTTGTGCCCAGCGTCTCGAACGCGTGCGTGAGTAACAGAAGTTTTGCCTCGGTGTTGACCGGAGTACGTTGGTGGCTGGGGATCACCCACGTCCAACCGATCTCCACGCGTTTGTGCGCGCGTTCAATGTTGCCGTAGCGCGTGCACCCAATCACCTCGTTGGTGTTGGCATCCACCAGCACAAACGGCAGCGACACCCCACGCCCCTGTTCGTCGAGAGCGGTCCTCACGTATTCTGACATTTCTACCGCAGTGCGCACGGGCGTTGGAATCCACAGCCACAGTTCCGGATGCAGACCGACGGCACTCAGTGCGTCGGTGTGCGCGAGCGTAAGGGGCTCGAGCCGCACTGTTTTCCCACGAAGCGTTACTGGTTCGACGTTCATACGTATATTCCCCGGTTCCTGAATGTGGCGCGCGCTCCAAAGTATCACGACTCACCGCGTGGGCGCTCAGTTCACACAACTTCGGAGCACTCGCCACATGACACACGTTGCCCAAAGTTCGTTTGTCATCGACAAGAAGGACGCGGCGCCGGTTGAGTGGAACGGCGGCCACATGAGCCAGAATAGCTTTTACAAAACTTTCTCGGGCGACATCACCGGCACGAGCCTGGTGAAAGCCGTCATGCTCATGACGGAGAATGCCGGCCCGGGAGTGTACGTCGGAATCGAGCGCTACGACGTCACGGTCCACGGCAGGCGGGGCACATTTCTGCTCACCCACACTGCGGTGATGCCCGATCCCGACAAACGCACCCGTTGGGAAATTGTGTCGGGTTCCGGCACTGGTGAGCTCACGGGAATTGCCGGCACCGGCGAAATCCTGCCCGGTCATGCGTTCCGCCTCGATTACACGGTCGGTGACGCCTGAGCACGGCGCGGCCCTGCCAGTTCCTCGGCCTTTAGGCTGTACTCAGTTCTTCGGCTTTTAGGCTGTACTCAGTTCCTCGGCCTTTAGGCTGTAGTCAGTTCTTCGGCCTTTAGGCTGTAGTCTGTTCTTCGGCCTTTAAGCTGTAGTCGGTTCTTCGGCCTTTAGGCTTCCGTGGTGGTTTGTTCGGCCATTAGGCTGCGTTTCGTTCTTCGGCGGTTCGGCTCGCAGTCTATTATTCGGCTCTTCGGCTCTTCGGCTTTTCGGCGATTCGGCTCCTCTTCATACATGCTCGACCGCAACGACCCCGCCACTATCGCCCTGCTCCGCGCCACCGCGGGCCAGTACAGCCTCGAACGCGAAATCGGTCGCGGCGGCATGGGCGTGGTCTACTTGGGAGTCGACGAACAGCTCGACCGCCCCGTCGCCATCAAGACGCTGCCGCCACACCTCGCCGCCGATCCGAAAGTTCGGCATCGCTTCGTCAACGAAGCGCGCACCGCGGGCAAACTGTCGCATCCGAACATCGTTCCGATTTACGCAGCCGCCGAACGCGACAACGTTGTGTACTTCGCCATGCGGTACATCGATGGCGAGTCGCTGGCCGAACGTATTACACGTCTCGGTCCGTTGCCCGCCGGTGAAGTCGTGTCGTTGTTGCGTCAATTGGCATCGGCACTGGGATACGCCCACAAGCAAGGCGTAGTACATCGCGACATCAAAGCGGAAAACGTATTGCTCGATAGCGAAACCGGTCGCGCCATGCTGACAGATTTTGGCATCGCTCGGCTCACCGAATCGCAATCGCTCACGGCAACCGGCACGGTGTTGGGCACCGTACAATACATGAGCCCAGAACAAGTCACGGGCGATCAACTCGATGGGCGCAGCGACTTGTATTCGCTGGGCATTCTCGCATTCATGACCTTATGTGGACGCTTCCCGTTTGAGCGTCCCACCGCTTCGGCAATCGTTGTTGCGCATGTCACCAGCATGCCGCCCAAGTTGTGCTCGTTGGCCAACGGAGTACCCGCGCCACTCGGCGACATCATCGACCGTCTGCTCGCCAAATCACCGAGCGATCGTTACGTCGATGGACAGGCGTTGCGTGAAGCGCTTGACGCGCTCGGGAACGAAAGCGGCACCGCCGTCGCACTCGCCAATGTGAACACCGGTTACATCGCGCGCACACCATCGCGTGCGGTCGAAGATGCGGGAACGGTCGCTTCGTCTTTTGCCGCAATCACGGCGACCGACAACGTGGGCGCGGCGGACGTGCTCTCGTCGGCCGATGCTGAACAGATCTGGGCACGCGCGGCGCAATTGCAGGCGAATACGGGAATGATCGTGCCACCGTCAAATTTCCAACTGCACAAACGCGGCGTGCCTTCGGACACCGTTGGATTCAACGCGGCAGTGGTGCGCGCATCGGCCGTTGATGCCGGTATCGATGCCAGGTACGTGGATCGCGCTATGCAGGAACGGGCGCGCGCTGCCTCGATTGCGCGCACAGCCGAAGGTCACGCATTACGTGCAACGATCTCCGATTCCACAACGCAAAAGCCAAACTGGTTTCTCGGGGCACGCACAAAGATTGAACTCGAAACCGCATTCGATGGCGAATTGAACGACATCGGATTCGAAGAAGTAGCCGATGAAATTCGTCGCGCATTGGGCGAAATGGTAACCGTCAGCGCAGTGGGACGCACATTGACTGTGACCGCGGCCGGCGGAGGCGGCGGCCGCAATCACAATCCGCGCCGAGTGCAAATTCACCTCACATCGCGCAACGGGCGCACAACCATCAGCGCGCTCGAAGACCTCAAACAGTCGGCGCTCGGTCTGTACATGGGATTCATGCTTGGCGGTGGTTTTGGTTTCGGGTTCGGTGCCACAGGCGCAATCATCGGCGCGACGCACAATCCCGTACTCGGCGTCGCCGCGTTCGCGGGTCTGATGGCGACCGCGTACGGATCCGCGCGTGCGTTATTCACGCGAACCTCGCGAAAACGCGAAAAGGAGCTGTACGACGTCATGCGACGCGTCATCGCGCGTGCGCAGGATTCGCTGGTGGCTTCACCGCACACGAAGCAGCTGCCGCGATTGTAGTGTGCTGCTCGCTGTGTGGGGCGCCGCTGACCCCGGTACCGAATCCCCGCCCGCTCGGCCGGCGCCTCTGACCCCAGTACCAAATCCCCGCCCGCCCGGCTGGCGCCTCTGACCCCAGTACCAAAT
>JBDUBA010000402.1:0-8664 GCA_040004335.1 Gemmatimonas sp. | reverse complement strand
CCGCTGCCGGTGCAGTTTGTCCATTCGATGGCGGACGCAATGCGGCTTGTCGCCGGCGCTGCGCGCGCGGGCGCATGTGTGGTGTGGATCCGTAACACTGTGAATGCGTGTATTCAGGCGGCGCGTGAGCTTCAGACGCAAGGTGTTGACGTCGAAGTGTTTCATTCGCGATTTGCGCAGGGCGACCGGCAGCAGCGCGAGCAGGAAGTGGTTTGGTGGAGCGGAGTGGAGTCGACAGACGAAATGCGTCGCGGAAAGGTGTTGCTCGCAACACAGGTGGTTGAGCAAAGTCTTGATCTCGATTTCGATTTCATGATCAGCGATCTTGCGCCGATTGATTTGTTATTGCAGCGCGCCGGGCGGTTGTGGCGACATAAATGGCGCGGCGAACGACCATCTGGCGCGCGTTACGCGCTGCACGTCGTTGCGCCGTCTGAACACGATGCGGAGACAGAACATTGGCCGTCACGTGACCTGCTTGACTGGACCTCGGCCGTATATCACGTGAACATCTTGTGGCGTACACTCCGCGAACTGCGCGCGCAACCAGTGCTGCGTGTGCCGGAGGATGTCCGGCAGGTAATCAGAAAGGTGTACGACGTAAACACTGATGACATTCCGGACGTTTTGCAGAAAGCGACGCTAAAGGCAATTGGCGAGATGCAGAGTCAGCGCGCGATCGCGCACAACAATCTGCACCAGGTCGACGCCGGATACGCACCTGGAAAAGCGTGGGACAGCGATACGCGAATGCCGACGCGCCTTGGTGAACCACAACATGTCGTTCGCATTGCGCGCACCGTCAGCGGAAAGCTCGTGCCGTGGTATGCGTCAGAAAGCGAAGAGAGCTGGCGTTGGTGGTCACTGTCGGAAACAAAAATCGCGATGCGGCATTTGCAGGGCACCCCGGAGGTGCCGACTCGTCATCGTCGCGCGGTTGATGACGTGAGGCAAACGTGGCGGGCATTCGAACAGTCCATTCCAGTGTTGGTGCTCGAGCAAGAGAGCGGACAGTGGCGCGGTTCGTTTGAGACCGAAAAGGGTGTAGTGACGTTTACTTACGACGCCAACTTTGGATTGCAGAAAAAATGAACGCCGTTGCACGCAATGCGTTTACGCCGCTTTCGAGCGGCGGCCTGCTACACGTTTGACGCGAATATGTTTCTCGCGCTTTCGAACGGCGGCAAGGTCATACGCGTGTTGCATAGCGAGCCAGGTTTCGGCAGTGCTGCCGAACGCTTTCTCAAGGCGCACCGCCATTTCTGCGCTGATGCCGGAGCGTTCGTTCACAATGTTATTCAGTGACTGACGGGATACGCCGAGCGCGGCGGCAGCGGCGGTGATCGTGAGGCCCAGTGGTTCGACGCACATGTCGCGAACGAGTTGCCCCGGGTGCACCGGATTTCGCATGGGCATTGCATTGCTCCTAGGCTTTCAGTGGTAATCGACCAGCGCGATGCCGGTCGCATTGCCGTCTCGAAAGATGAAAGTGATTCGCCAGTTCGCGTTGACGGAGACCGACCAGTGTCCCGCAAGATCACCCTTGAGCGGGTGGAGGTCCAGCCCCAAGCCGCGCAACGCGTGCAGGTTCTGTGCTGCGTCCAGGAGCGCCAGAATCTGACGGATGCGGCGGACCAGGTCAGGACGAATGCCGCGTGCGTCGTCGCTGTGATAGAGTCGCTCCAGGGCTTTGCTGCGAAAGCGCTGGATCACGGCCGCACGGGGTGACAACTGACAAGTGTCGGTTGTCGGTGTGGCGGTAAATCCCAGATTCTGCGGCAGAGTTGTGAGCGCACTCACGCAACATGGCTGTTGCTGATGGGGCGCCCGTCATCAGATTGTTTCGGGTGGTAGCCGTTCTCTGCGCGTGCGGAGATGGACCGACCGTTCCAAGAAGGGGCAAGTTTGGTTGCCGACGTTCTCCGCGCGTGCGGAGATTTTGTTGATGTCCGATCGATGATCACTGATCGTCTTCAACACCGGAAGGCTTCTGTGCCTGCGGAGATTTCGTGGTGCCTTTTGCAATTAGCTGTACGGCTGCGAAGTCCTCCGCGCTCCCTGAGAACTCATTGTTTTGAGTTCACAAAAGAGCCGACAGTCGACCAGAAATGCGAACTTAGGCTTTTTATGAAGACCGTACCAATTTAGGGAAAAGTAAGAAAAGGGATTGCGCATCTTGCCTACTGCTTTTACCGTCAAGCCATCCTTCAATCACGATTTATGACTCTCGATCTCGCCAACGCTTCCTGGATTGCCTGGCAACGCCGTTCGGGCGCGGTGGAATGGGGGCCGGTCTCACTCCTGACCGACCAGCATGACGGCCCAGATCCAGTCATAGGCATTTCCGCTGCCCGCCCCGACATCGAAGCGGCGCTTCTGGAATTCTTGATAGGCTTGCTCTCCTGGATTCTCAAACCGGCGGACGAATCGGACTGGCGCAAATACTGGCACAATCCTCCCACGCCGCACGAATTGCAGCAAGCAATCTCGGCGTTGGGTCCGATTTTCCTGCTCGACAACGGCGACGGTCCGGCGTTCCTGCAGGATTTCTCGCCCCTCGATCTGGCCTCCCAGGAAGTGCTGCCGATCGATCGGCTTGCAATCGACTCGCCTGGGGAGCAAGGGATTGAGCACAACAAAACCCTTTTCGTCAAACCCGGCCGTTTCAAGTCGGTGTCCCGTGCCGTGGCGGCACAATTGATTCTCGCCATGCAGACCTATGCACCCGAAGGCGGGCGGGGGAATCGGGCGTCAATGCGTGGCGGAGGTCCACTTACCACCATTGTTGACCCGCGTCGGGAGGGAAACGGTTATGGGCCAGATCAGCAGCCTCTGTGGCACGTTCTGTGGATCAATGTCGAGACCGTGGACGACCTCCATTCGCGCGCGCCGCGTGAAGCAAACGTTCAACAGTTCCAGACCGAAACAATACTTCCGTGGGTCGCGTGCACGGTGTCTTCAGTTGGGAATCGCGCACTAAGACCGATCTCAGCACATCCACTGCAAGCGTATTTCGGAATGCCGCGACGACTTCGGCTCGAGTACGGCAGTGCGGGCACCTGCGATGTCTCTGGTGCGCACGACGAACGACTAGTAATTGGTTTTCGGCAGAGAAATTACGGGGTGAAGTACGAACAATGGCGTCATCCACTATCGCCGTACTATTTCGACAAGACTGAGTGGCGTGCAGTCCATCCACAGCAGTCAGGCCTGACTTGGCGCGATTGGCCGGGGTACTCGGTGCCCTCCAATACTAGCGATCATGAAATTGCAGCTACGGTCGTGCGCGCGATTCGCAGACTTCAGAACCTAGAGCAATACGGAGCCTACCGAATCCACGCGTTCGGTTATGACACAGCAAGCGCGAAGATCCGAGCATGGGTCTCAGCAATCCGACCGGCATTCGTGCTCGCTGACCAATCACACTACGAGCACCTGGCCGACCTGTCGAAGAATCTCGTTGAAGCAACCAGCATCATGGCATTTGTCGTCACCGCGTCAATCAAGCGCGTGTGGTTTGAAAGCGACGACATCAAAGGCGAGTTGAACGTACCACGTCAACAGCTCTGGGATCGTACGGAAGCGGCGTTCTTCAAGACAATACAAAGCGCAATCGACAACGGCTTTACACCCGAAGCCCGAAGCAATGCGCTGCGGTCGTTTCTTACACCGCTCAAGGACGCTGCACGAGAAATTTTCGATGAAGCGTGCGGAGTATCGTCGTTGCCGATAGACTCGCTCAGCCGCTACGCCGGTGCTGAATTGTCGCTTCGGAGCACGTTTGCTGGTGCCGGAAAAATGGGCGAAAAACTGTATGAAGTGCTGACGCTGAAGCGTGCCGAACGAAAGGACAAAAACACGAATGCAAAACAAATCTCACGGAGGAATGTCGCCACATGAGCACGCAAGTTGCTACACTATCTGCACAGTCGGACCAAACGACAGTCGAAGACACGCAAGTCGTCGAGTGGTTCGAACGGTACTGCGATATTGATGATGGAGATCGCGCGACACGAGCGCGGCTCAAGCGCACCCGTGCCAACCACGACGCACTGGCGATTCCGGCGACCATCGAGTTCGTACGCCGGCTCGGCGCACATCACAACAACAACTCGCGCTCGAATCGATATCTCGACGCTGTTGTCAGCTTGGCACGAGTACTCAGTCATGTGAAGACGCACGCACCAGGCAAGCAGCTTATGACGCAGGCTGGGTGGAAGAAATATCCGGGCGAAGGTGTCACGCTCGACCCTTCCGACTATCCGGTGTTATCGGAAGTTCGCTTCAAGCGGCTGCTGCAGCAGGATCTCGACGGCGAGGATCGTATCACTGCATTCGTTCGCCTGATCGACTTGCTGGGCGGAGAGGTCGATGTCGATTCGGTGCGGCGCGATTTTCTCGCCAATCTTGCTGACTACACTGCCAATGATCTCAAACGTCGCTGGGCACTGCAATACTATCTGCCCATGGCGGCAGAAGACAATCAACAACAACCATCACCTTCAACATTGGAATCAGAACTGTGACCACGTTCCTGCAAATGCATTTATTGACGGCGTACCCGGCCTCAAACCTCAATCGGGATGACACCGGGCGTCCAAAAACCGTCGACTTTGGTGGTGTGCAGCGCCTTCGCATCTCTTCGCAGAGCCTGAAACGTGCGTGGCGCGGCTCCCCCGTGTTTCAATCGCGTCTCAAGGATCACCTCGGCCAACGCACCCAGCGACTGGGTGCGGAAATTCTGAGTCATCTCCTGAGCAAAGGAAAATCGATCGAAGAAGCCACAAAGATTGCGCGAGAAGTTGCGGGACATTTTGGCAAACTCGAAGACGAAAAGGCCGAGAAGAAATCGAAGAAGGGCAAATCTGACGACGACGCTGCGGCGCCGGCCGAACCTGTCACGAACATCAGACAGCTCGCGTTCATTTCTCCTGACGAGAAGCAGCGGGCCATTACTCTCGCCGATCAAATCGCGAGTGGGGAAGTCAAGGCAACGAAAGCAGACGACGTGTTGCTGGCATTCGATTCCGCTGCAGACGTCGCGATGTTCGGTCGCATGCTGGCGGACAATCCGGCGTTCAATCGGGATGCGGCGGTGCAGGTATCACATGCCATGACGACGCATTCGGCTGCTGTCGAAGATGACTACTACGTGGCTGTTGACGATCTCAAAGATCGCACCAAGCGTGATGATGCCGGCAGTTCATTCATTGGCAGTCTCGAGTATGGTTCTGGTGTCTTCTACACGTACGTTTGCATCAATTGTGATTTGCTGGTGAAGAATCTGGACTCGAACACCGCGATTGCGCGTTCGGCTATCGCAGCACTGATCGAAGCAGCGACAACGCAGTCCCCTGGTGGCAAACAAAACAGTTTTGCGGCCCTCGCGCGTGCGTCCTATGTGTTGATCGAGCGAGGCGACAAGCAGCCTCGTACGCTCGCCAATGCGTTTTTGCGAAGTGTTAGTGGTCACGACTTCAAGACTGATGCGATGGATGCATCGCGCGACCGCCTCGTGAAGATGCGTGACAATATGGATCAGGCGTACGGAGCGTGCGCTGAGGTGAGGAGTGAGATGTATGTGCCGAGCGATGATCAGAAGTCCGTTGTTGGAAGTCTTGCCGAATTGGTGCGATTCGGCGAGGAATCCATTCTGTGACGTCGTTTCTGATGTTCACCATTCAGGCGCCGCTCGCAAGTTGGGGGGAGATTGCTGTTGGCGAATGGCGCGGCAGTTGGGATACACCGAGTCGGTCGGCGGTGATTGGGTTGGTGGGGGCGGCGCTGGGTGTTGAGCGCAGCGACACAGTGTTGCAGGCGGCACTGCGCGATGGGTATCGGGTAGCGGTGCGTGCCGACCGGAAAGGATCGGCGATGCAGGACTATCACACGATGCAGTCCGTCGAGCAGGGCATTGTCAAAAAGCGAAATCTGCGCACGCGTGCTTCGCTCTGGACTGTTCCGAAGGAGAGCCGTCAGACAATTCTCTCGCGCCGCGAGTATCGGCAAAACGTGGTACACACCGTTGCCGTGTGGAGTGTGGGCCAGGCGCAGTGGTCGTTGGAGGATCTGGCGCGATCGCTTGAGCGACCGGTGTATGCGCCGTTTGCCGGTCGTCGATGCAATCCACTTGGTTTGCCGATGATGCCCGCGGTGGTGGACGCGGACACGTTGGCTGGCGCGTTTGCCCAGCGCAAACCCATTCATGATTGGTGCGCGGGTATGCTTGCAATGCTGAAGCCTTCCCGTCCGCGAGCTGCTGGCCGGAACGAAGATGTGCAGGCTGATTTTGAATCAGCCGATCGCTGGGGACGTGAAGTGGCACATGATGCAACGGAGGGATTTGAAAGCGGTTGTGAGTCCACAGGCACGAAGATTGTGCGCCGCCGGGACGTGCCTCTCAATCGTGATGGGTGGTTATTCAGTGAGCGTGGAATGGTGATCAGTCAGCTGCCGAGTGTGGAGGGAGGCACATGAGTGATCATTACTTCACCGTGGCGACCGTGCAGGAACGCCCGTCGGCCGACGTGTTGCGCGCATTGGCGGATTCGGTGGGAAAGTCTGAACGCGCGGTCGCGTCGCATCACATCGTGTGGAAACTTTTTGGAGATACGGCGGAACGCAGGCGTGATTTTCTCTGGCGTGAGCATACGCCGGGACAATTCTATCTGCTGTCTGATCGACCGCCCGCGGACAATATCGGGTTGTTCGAATTGCAAGCACCGAAGGTTTATGCGCCAAACGTTGAGGCAGGCGACACGTTCGACTTTGAAGTTCGCGTCAATGCCACCATCGCGCGCAAAAAACCGGGTGAGAAGCGCGGCAAGCGCGCGGATGTGGTCATGAATGCGCTGCACGACAGCATGCAACATTCCACTCACGACGACGATCGGGCCGCCGTGCGGAGTTCGTTGATCGACCGAGTTGCGGGTGAGTGGCTGGAACGGCAGGGGGTTACGCACGGATTCACGGTGCGTGGCGTGTCAGTGCAGGGCTATTCGGTAGTGCGCCTTGACCGGGGACGACGAAACGAGCGCGCGTCGTTAGGTGTGCTTGATCTCAAGGGATCGTTGCAGGTGGATGCGGCGGAAGAGTTTCTCAGTATGTTGGTGGGAGGATTGGGACGCGGGCGCGCATTTGGCTGTGGTCTGATGATGATTCGACGCGGGTGATACTGTGAGCGACTCGTTCGTTCCGCTTCGACCGATTCCTCTCAAGGACCGATCCGCCATCGTGTTCCTTGAGTACGGACAGGTGGACGTGATTGACAGCGCGTTTGTGCTGGTGGATAAAAACGGCACGCGTGTGCAGATCCCGGTGGGTGGCCTTGCGTGTCTGATGCTGGAGCCAGGCACGCGGATTACGCATGCGGCGGTGATGCTTGCGGCGCGCGTCGGGTGTTTGCTGGTGTGGGTTGGAGAAGGCGCGGTGCGTGTGTATTCAGCGGGACAGCCTGGCGGTGCGCGCGCCGATCGATTGTTGTATCAAGCCAAGGCGGCGCTGGATGAAACGGCGCGTTTGAAGGTGGTGCGTGACATGTACGCACGACGTTTTGGTGAGGAGGCGCCGCTGCGGCGTTCGGTGGATCAATTGCGCGGCATCGAGGGTGCGCGGGTGCGTTCGATGTACAAACATCTCTCGCAGGTGCATGGCGTGACCTGGGAAGGCCGTCGCTACGATCCCAAGACGTGGGAGGCAGCGGACGTGGCGAATCGCTGCTTGTCGTCGGCGACATCGTGCTTGTATGGCTTGACGGAGGCGGCGGTGCTGGCGGCGGGGTATGCGCCGGCGATCGGATTTTTGCATCGTGGGAAACCGCTCAGTTTTGTGTACGACATCGCGGACATTTTCAAGTTCGAAACGGTAGTGCCGGCGGCGTTTGCGGTGGCCGCGCGATTTGAACAAGGCAAGTTGGCGGCGAACCAGGTGGAGCGAACGGTGCGCATTGCCTGTCGCGATGCGTTTCGCAAAACGAATTTTCTGGAGCGGGTGATACCGTCGATTGCGGAAATTTTGTTGGCGAGCGGGATTGATCCACCGGACGAGGCGCCGGAAGGTCAGGCACCCGCGCTACCTGAGGAGCGGTCGGGCGATGATGGTCATCGTGGTTGAGAATGCGCCAGCGCGATTGCGTGGGCGTTTGTCATTGTGGTTGGCGGAGATTCGTGCGGGGGTCTACGTGGGTGTGTACAGTCAGAAGACGCGCGAGCGGATCTGGGTGGAGGTGCTCCAGATGATCGAAGACGGATCCGCCGCGATCGCATGGAGTGCTCCGACGGATTCGGGGTTTGAGTTCGATACGGCGGGGGTGAATCGCCGGCAGCCGGTGGATTTTGACGGGTTGACGATGGTGCGGTTTGCGGCCGAGGAGCGCGTGGAAATTCGGTAGGGTTTGACGCTGTTTGATAACTTGTTGGTGGGGTTAGACTTGTGGGTAAGAGCGTTCTCCGCGCGTGCGGAGATGAACCGGTTTACCCCGTCCTTGAGGCTGAGGCCTGAGTGCGTTCTCCGCGCGTGCGGAGATGAACCGGCGGCCGCTTGCTTCGTTTCACGGCCATAGAAGCGTTCTCCGCGCGTGCGGAGATGAACCGCGCAACCCGTCGGTGCGAATGAGCTTTGAGATGCGTTCTCCGCGCGTGCGGAGATGAACCGCACGAACGCGCC
>JBDUBA010000400.1:0-28217 GCA_040004335.1 Gemmatimonas sp. | reverse complement strand
TCACAATGTTCTGCGGGGACGAACGCTTGAGCCACCGCGTGTAGATGAACACGTAAAAGTAGAATCCCGCGAGCGCGAGCACGGCCGTCAGCACGTTGACGTATTGCGCGAGCAGCCACGTGGCGGTAGATGCGCACCACACACCAAACGCGAGTACTGCCAGTGGCGCCATGCGTCCACTGGGAATTGGGCGGAGCCGCGTGCGCGCCATGACGTGATCAATGTCGCGGTCGAGATACATGTTGACCGCGTTCGCACCGCCGGCCATGAGATATCCGCCAATCATCACGATCACCACCGACAACCACGACGGCGAGCCTGCCGCGTACATCGGCGCAACCGTTGTCACGAGCAACAGTGAAATGATGCGCGGCTTCGTGAGCGACACCAGATCCTGCGACAGCGACGGCGAGCGAGTTACCGGTGACGCCGGCGGAAGTTTCTCCGCTTGCGGTGCGATACCGGTCATGCGTGCGCGCCCCCAACCACGGTGCGATCGGCCGCGCGTTTAACTTCATGTTTTGGCGTACGACCGGCCGCAATTCGCGCGACATACGCGAGTGCACATGTTGTTGTCCAAATCAGAATGCCAGTGGCCTGATGTAACGAACGCACAACCGCGGGAAATCCACCGGTCACCATCCAGCCGGCCCACACAATCTGTAACAGGCCAAGCCCCATTGCCGCAAACGCGAGACGCACCAACAGCGCGGGTTCGCCGCGCTTCCGGAAAATGAACGGCAAGCTGCACAGATGCAGCACCAACAGATACGCGAGAATGCGATGGGTGAGCTGCAGATGTTGTGCACCACCACCAAGTGATCCGGAACCACACAACGGGAATCCCGCACACGCAACCGCGGCGCCCTGAATCTTCGCGGTCATTCCACCAAGCAATACGACCAGCATCGCCATCCCGGCCGCAGCGGTGGCGCCGGCAACTGCGCGCGATTGCACACCTGGCGCTCGCAGCGCCTCCGCACCCAATCCCCCAGCACGAACCACCGAGATGACAAGTGCACCAATCAACGAAACGGCAATGAGCAGGTGTACCACCGTTGCCCACCACGTGTTCGCCGTTTTCACCGTCACCGCACCAAACGTGGCCGCAGCAAGCACGAGCGCGAGTGCGACCAGCGACGAGCGCCACACGCCGCCCGCGCCACCAACTCCAATGCGTTGACGATATTTCCACGCGTTGAATGCAAGAATCAAAATTGCAAACGACAGAATAGACGCGAGGTAGCGATGCGAAACTTCCACAATGAGATCCGGGCGATCGAACGGCGGGAACCAGCGGCCGTAACACTTGGGCCAGTTATCACCGCAACCCATGCCTGAGCCGGAAATGCGAACAATCGCCCCAAAAATGAGGTGAAGCAGTGCGATACCGAGTGCGACGTACGCGCTGGTGCGAACCGACGTCGGCACTTGCGAAACCTGAGGCATGTTGGCGTTCATCGGCGCATGATCTCCGCACCTGGTGGCAGCCAATCAGGCAGCACCGGATGCATTACACGCCACGCGCCCACAAACGCAAGCACCAGCAATGCAACTGGCAACACGACCCACACGATTTCGGTGAGCCGGTGCGGAGTGGGAACGCTGACCACTTCTCCTTCCGGAGACGACGTCACGCTGTTGGTGGCGAACCCGCCCACGGTCCCTTCGCGGGGCGCCGAATTGACGATCGCAGAGACCGCAACAGAACTGGCCGCCGATGCCGGCCGACTGGTGGTCGTGCTCGGGGTGACGCGAAAAACCGCTCGAAGAATGAATATCTGCGCTACAGCGCAGGAAGCGACGGCAACCCAAAAGATGCCGTCGTAGATGTTCTGAGATAACATCCCGGAAATTTACACCACTTGCAGATCACGTGCCCGCCCCGCGGTTTATCTCGGACCCCAATCGCAGGTCACACTGCGTGAGCCGGAACGGCCACTTGCCTTCCAGTGCAATGGGTGGACGAATGATGAGCGCGCCCACCGTGCTGAGTTCAATCCAGCTACCACCGCCCAACGCCATCAACAATCCCCGCGCCGCTGTGATTGTTTCCCACGGGAACGCGCGACTTTCGCATACGACCACGTTTGTCGCGCACTTTGATTTCGCGAAAACTTGTGCCAGTGTCGAACTACGAACGCACGCGCGGTTTGCGTCGCGCCGCGCCACCAACGAGACGCGCGCGATACATCTTCAGGTCGGCAGAATCGAAATACGTTGTGCGATTTCGCCCGTACCGTTGCCCGTTCAGTTCAAGCGCATGACTATGATTGCGCGCAGCGTTCAAGGAACTGCGGCAACAAGGAACGTGGGATGAGGAACGTTGCGTCAATCCGGTCAAGCAGCGCAGCCGATCCAAGATGGGCCAACCCAATTGACGGCAGCTCGCAACGATTCGTTCAACACATTGAGCGTTCGATACGCCAACCAGCGGGCCACCGTTCGCTCAATGCCTGGATTCTTGAACTGATCGAACCGCATTTGGACTCTCATGGACTTGTTGCGGACTTTGCGGACGCCACCGCCAGGGATTACAGAGTCGTGCAGCGCCACATGGCGAATGTCTTTTCATTCAATAGATGCGGTTCCAATTTCCGTTGTTTGCAGCCGTTCCAATTCCCGTTGTTTGCAATCGATGATTGTGAATTGAGGCGCAACATCTCCAGTAAATACGCCACTCTGCAACTACGTATACCTGAACTACGGAGTGAAGTTCGTCCGAAACGTCCGTCTCAAGTCCCAGTAAAGTCCAAAGGCAGTTGATCAGTTAACGATGTCGAAACCACGGGAATGAACGTCGAAGCCTGCACAACCCGACCCCGCAACGTGCGTTTTCGCCTCCGCGATAAAAGACGACCGATCGCCAGCGTCCGACTTGTCGAGCGTACAGGTAGTCGCGTGCCACCGTTCAGCGCAGTAGGATTGCGCATGACCATGCCCGCCCGCCCCAGCGCGCCCACAGAAGCCGCCGATCCACCATCATCGCTCCCTCGCCAACTCGGCCTTTTCAGCGCGATCGCCGTGCTGATTGGCTCCACAATTGGCTCCGGAATTTTTCGATCTCCGGCCGGTATTGCGGCCAAGTTGCCGGGGCCGCTCCCACTCATGACCGTTTGGGTAGTCGGGGGTGTTTTTTCGCTGTGCGGCGCGTTGACGTTGGCCGAGATTGCGGGGGCAATTCCGAAAACCGGTGGGCACTTTGTCTTTATTCGGGAAGGGTGGGGCAGGCTCCCGGCCTTTCTATATGGATGGTCCGAACTGGTCATCATTCGGGCCGCCAGCCTTGGCGCTATTTCGATGACCTTCGCGGAATATCTGTTAAGGGGACTGGGATACGACCCGGGCGTCGCGCCGTACAGCGATTATGCCCACTATGTGGCCGCGACAGCTTTGGCCGTCATGGCCGGTATTCAGTTTGTTGGCCTCAAATGGGGGGCACTGATTCAGAATCTCACCACCGTCGCCAAGTACGGCGGATTGTTGATCATCATTTTCCTCGCGTTTTCCTTGGGGCTGCCAAAAACTGGTGGCCATTTTACCCCCGCGTCGCCGCCCGGCAGCTTCTCGGTGGGAATGTTTGGATTGGCGCTGGTCTCTGTGTTGTGGGCATTTGACGGATGGGGCGACCTGACGAAAGTTGCTGGCGAAGTGTCCAACCCGCGAAAGACATTGCCCAAGGCGCTCGTGCTGGGCACTGTCGCAGTCGTGGTGATTTACCTGCTGGCCAACCTCGCCTATCTGTCCGTCCTGTCGGTGGACGAAATTCGCGGGGCCAAGCTGGTGGCAGCGGAAGTTGCGGATCGCCTGATCGGACCCGTCGGAGTGACGTTGGTGTCGGTCACCGTGTTGCTGTCTACATTCGGGGCGATGAACGGTGTGATGTTGACGGGTCCTCGAATCTTCTTTGCCATGGCCGACGATGGCCTGTTTTTCCGGAAGGTGGCGGCGGTGCATCCGAAGTACAAAACGCCATATGTTGCCATCCTGCTGGCCGCGGGAATTGGCATTGCCTTCGTGTTATTTCGATCGTTCGAGCAGCTGGCCGACATTTTTGTGACCGCGTCGCTCGTGTTCTATATCTTGAGCGTGGGCGCAGTGTTCTCGCTGCGCCGCCGCCCGGATTGGAATCCGCCTGTTCGCGTTCCGCTTTATCCGGTGGTGCCGGCGCTGTTTTGTTTGGCGACGCTGTTTCTGATGGGCAACTCGCTGTACGACAGCAGCACGCGGATGGGCACGTTGGCAGTGTTTGGTGTGATCGCGCTCGGCATTCCGGTTTTCTACCTGACGGTGGGGCGACGCTCATCAGCACAGAAATAGGGCAACGGTGAAACACAAAGCGGGCCGACTTAACCGAGTCGGCCCGCTTTGACGTTGCAGTACTTCGCGTCTTAAAAAATCCGCAAATTGATGTACTTCTTTGGATTCTTCTTGATGTCCGCGACCAGCGAATCGAGGCTCTCCAGAATCTTGTTGATGCGGGAGTGCATCGCGCCCTTGTCGTTGAGCAACATGGATATTGAGCCGTCGCCGTTGTTCACCTTGTTGAGCAAACCGTTCACGGCAATACGAGTTGAATCGAGATTCTTCACCAGCTTGTCAGCGTTGGCGGATGCCGAGCGCAGATTGGCGAGCGTTGAGTCAATTTTGACCATGTCGATGGCTGCAATCTTCTCGCGCACCTGACCCTGCGTTGCCGTGAGCTCCTTGTCCTGATGCGCGACAACGGTTGTCAGCTGCGCCATCACTTTCGATAGATCCTTGATGGCAACGCGAATATCCTTGATGCCGCTGCTATCAACCAATTCCGAACGCAGACTGGCCGTGAGCACATTCACGTTCTTGGTGATCGAGTCACCTTTCGCCATGAGATCGGCAAGTCCGGGCGCACTGATGCCCGTTGGAATCGTGTCCTTTTCCGGAAGCGACTCGGTCGTTGGTTTGACCGGTGTCAGTGCGATCAATTGATCACCAAAAATTCCATTGGCCGCGACGGTGGCCGTGGTGTTGATCGGAATTTTGTAATCCTTCTTGATGCTCATCTTCACCAGCAACGTCCCGTTGGGATCGAGATCCACATCGGACACAAATCCAATGTTCACGCCCGCGAGCAACACCGGCTGGCCAACTTTAAGACCGGCGCCCCACGGAAATTTCGCGTACATCTCGTACCCACGCGACAAACCACCGCGCGCAATCCAGAGCGTGCCGCCAAACAGCAGCACCGCGGTGACCAGCACCAGTGCGCCAACAGAAATTTCGTCTCGACGTTTCATTTATCGACCATAGTAGGGCGGGACACGATCGTTGATATGAATGTTTGGTGTTATGTCTCGACGTTTCATTTATCGACCATAGTAGTGCGGGACTCGATCGTTGATTATGAATGTTTGATCTTACGCCTGAATAAACGGCGCCAGGACGGCAGCCACAGCGGCATCAAACAGCAGGATGCAAACAGACGCGATAACAACAGCAACTGCGGTGGATTTACCAACCCCTTCCGCCCCGGACTCGGTGACGTACCCCTGATACGAACAGACGAACGAAATCGCCAATCCAAAACACACGGCTTTGATCAGCGAGTAAAACACCTGGAACACCGTGAATGACAACCGCAGTCCGTCGACGAAGTCGCTGGTGCGCACATCCGTAAACGTGATGAGCGTAACCCAGGCACTTCCAATCGCCGCGACGTTCGCCAGCGCCGTGAGCGTTGGCAACATCACCAGCGCCGCCAGCACGCGCGGCACCGCCAGAAAGGCAATCGGGTCAAACGCCAGCGTTTCGAGCGCGTCAATCTGCTCGGTAACCCGCATGGTACCAATTTCGGCGGTCATGCGCGCGCCCACACGCCCCGTCAACACAAGTGCGGTGAGCAGCGGCCCAAGCTCAAGCACGATACTCTGGCGAACAATGAGTCCGACCACCGATACCTGCACGCCCGCGAACAGCTGATATCGCGTTTGAAACGCAGTGACGCCGCCAAGGAATGCTGCGACAATTACGGTGAGCGGAACCGACTCGACACCAATCGCGCGCATCTGCCGAATGAATTCGGTCCACCACGTTCCCGGCTCACCCAGCGCGCGAATGATGTCGCGACCGTAATACACGCGCAGTCCGAGCGCCTTAAGCAGGTTGGTGATGGCAATCATGGGGCGCAGCAGCAGATGTTTCATCTCAGGTACGCACGCGTGCCAGCAGAATCAAGGCGATGATTCCAACCAGAATGTTAGGAAGCCAACCGGCGAGATCGGCGGAAATGACACCGTTTCCACCAATCGCTTTTGTGAGCTGAATGAGTACCAGGAAGATGATCGTGGTACCCAACGAGATTGCCACACCAAACGCCGCGCCACCTCGTTGTGAACTGGTGGCCAGCGGCGCGCCAAACAGCGCGATGATCACACACGTGACTGGAATGGCGATCTTGAGCATCCGCTCCACCTTCAACGGTGATACCTCCGACCCAGACGCTTCAAGTGCTTTGATGAATTCCGTCAACTGGCTGAAGGTCATTTCGGTTGGCGCCTTGTCGCTGGCACGCAACTCCTTTGACGTTTCGCGAAACCGATTGTCGTACAGGGAGTCAAACCCAATCACGACGTCGGAACTGTCCGTCCGCATGACATGCATCACGCCCCGTTGCAGCGCCCATCCACGCGTTGGTTTCCAGTCACCAGTCTGGGCCGAGATGAGACTGCCAGGGCGTTGTGCGCCGCGGCGTTCTTCGATGTTCACGCGCTCGAGCAGGTTGTTGCGCACATCAAGCGTGTAGATGCGATAGTTCCGACCTGTAACACTCGAGAACGCAAAGTTGTACCGCTCGTTTTCGGGAGACGCGCTCTTCTTCTTGAGAATTGCCTCTTTCTTGGCATTGGCCGGCGGAGCGTATTCGCCAACAACCAAACCTAATCCCATGGCCATGAAGGACATGACAATGACCGGCAGAATGAATCGGTAGAAACTGATGCCGGACGCTTTGGCCGCCGTAATTTCGGAGTAACGCGTAAAGGTACTGATGGAAAACACGGTCGCAAACAACGTGGCCGCCGGCAACACCATGAACATGGTATCCGGTAACATGTAATAGTACGCCAGCGCCACATCGGCAATCGAAAGATTATCGGCCGTATATCGTCGCAACTTTTCGACGAGATCGATCACAATAACGAGCAGAGGAAAACCCAACAACGTTACAAGAAAGATTCGTGCAAACTCCGACGCCACGTATCGGTCGAGCGGCGTGATCAAACGGCGGCGACGTGTCGCGGGCGGCGCCTTGACGGCACTCCGCGCAATGACCGGCACGCCTGCAGTTGACAGGATGGATTGGCTCAAACGGCGACCGTTGGTTCGGCCACACGCACCCGCCGACGATTGGCGCGACGCATGCGTCGTTCTTCAAACCATGCGCGAATGCCACCACCGCGTGATGCATCGGCCGTTGTCTCGATATTCACCAGCAACAACAATCCGGCGATCGTGAAAATCACGTTGGCAATCCACATGGCGATGATGGGTGGCAGCTTGCCATCGTCGGCCAACGTTTCGCCAGCCATCAGACAGATGTAATACAGTCCAAACACGACAAGGCTGATGCCGAGGGTCGCTCCAACACCGCCGCGTGGAAAACGCAAGGCGATGGGTGGTCCAAACAACACAAACACGATACACGCGAACGACAGCGCAAACTTCTTCTGAATTTCGACGGCCAGGCTGTCCATGCTGGCGCGAACCAGTGTGAGCTGTGACCGTGCTGAATTCAATTCCGCTTGTGCGCCTAGCGACAGTTCAGAACCGATATTGGGATCGATTGCGGTGGCCGGCGCGGGCGCGATCGCCGATGGTGGCGAACCGTGTCCGGATGGCGCTGCGACAGTCGCCGGCAACGGGGCGGGCGTGACTGCAACCGAAGTTGGCGGGGCGCCAATCGGTTGAACCGGAGGCTGCCCGGGCGCTGGTTGAACGGAGGTCGCCGGGTTCGTGGCCGGCTGTCCAGGGGCAATCGTGGCCGGCGTCGTCACAACCGAAGTGGGCGGAATGGCACCAGCGACCAACGGCGGAATCTGCTTCGTGACTGGCACCGAAACCCGCGGCGTGGTGGGTGCTGTGGAATCGGGTTTCCCGCCAATAACGACCGCTTGCACCTTGGCCGAATCGCCTGTGCTGCCGTCGGCCATCGGCTTGAACACAGGCTTCTCGGCTTTTTGTCTGGCTTGTTGCTCCGCCACGATGGCTGCCTGTTGGGCGGCCTGCTGCGCCACAATCTGTTTCACGCGCGCCGCCTGTTGCACCAGGGTGTCGGCCGATTGGGGAAGCGCGGCAATAGACGCTTTTTCAGCGTCCAACTGCGCCTGCAGGGCCGGCGAGAGGGGAACCGCACCGCCTGTAACGGTGCCCGGTACGCCCGGTACGGCGCCGGGTGTTATTACGGCACCGGCAACGGTCGCTCCGGCAACCAGAGCGCCCGGATCGGGTGTGACGACTCGCGCGTTGGTCGGTGACGGATTCACGACGGCGACTGGTTGCAGCAGCGGCGGATCGGACGGCACCGCCGTTTGCGTGCGGAACACCAAGGCCAAGCCGTTGCAGTACAACTTCGCGAGACCGCCTGTGGCGGGTCGGGCTCTCGGCGCCGTGATCGTTTTTTTCCCGCTTGCGACAACCGCTCGGCTGGCCGTTATGATGTAGAGCTGCCGCACCCGTTCGTACTCGCGCGCATTGCCCACATATTCCGACTGCATTTCGCACACCGATTTTTCGCGATCGCCCTTCCAGTCATCATTCCCGGTTTGCTCAAATCCACCGCCAACATCCTTGACGCGAACTGCCTGCGACCGAAAATAGGATCGCTGCAGCCCATGTTTGGTGTCGCCCTTGAGCTCCTGCTGAAAGCCGTCAAACAGCATCAGCTGCAAATCCTTCTGATCGGGCGTGACCGCCAGATCGCCACTATCGGCGTAGATGGTCTTGTGATTGAACGGATCGGACATGTCGTACAAGGTCACGTCCGTCATCTTGTTCGATTCGCGATCGAGCCGGCCAATGCGCAGGTAGACGCTGGTCGTGACCTGGTTCAGCACCTGCTCGTTGAGGGCGAACGTGGGCTTGGTGCGGGCCATGTCCTGCTGGAGAATGCGCAGCCGGTGATTGGCGCGCGGCAGCACCTGATCATTGAACACAACCATTCCGAGGGCCAACACCGCCGCCCCAACCGTTACCGGAAACATCAGCGACGTTACCCGCACACCGCTGGCTTTGAAGGCCGTGATTTCGTGCTCGGTGGCCATCCGCCCGAAGGCGTGCAGCGTTGCCACCAATACGGCCATAGGCAACGTCATCGCTACGGTGAACGGCAACGACAACACGAAAAATTCGCCAATTACGCGCCACGGCAAACCTTTACCAACGAGGTTGCCCAGCTGACGTGCAACAAACTGCAGCATCAGCAGCGACGTCAGCGCGGTGAGCGAGAAAATCAGCGGGCCCAGATGCTCCCGCAACACGTATCGGGTGATGATTTTCACTGGGCAGCGCGATCGGTCTGGGTGAAGGCGCTGGTCATCACGCGGTGGTGACCCCCGGCGAGCGTAGTATTCACGTAAATTCCTTGTTCGTCCCCTGCATAAGCAAGGGTGCACAATCCGCGTGCACCCTTGTCGCCAACAACGTATCAGCGGTTCGGAGTGAATCGCTGGTACCCCACGGCCGGAGTTCGGTGCGCCAAAAGCGCCCTCGGTCGCGCGTGAATTTTTGCGCCGCCCTCGCGTTTCTGAGTTTGACGCTCGCACCCCTCGTGGCGGCGGCCTCGGCCCAACAGCGGCCGCCCGTCCGCGACAGCCTCATCATACCTGACTCCCTCAAGCGGGACTCGCTGAAAGTGTCGGCAGACTCGGCCGTCAGGGCGAGGGCCGAGCGCGCCCGAATTCTCAATGGCACGGCCGCCAGAGAGGATACTGGATTGCTCGCACCGGGTGCAGGGCCGACGAAGCCCGCTCAACCAGCCGAAGGCGTGCCCTTTCGCCTGAACTTGCGGCTGGAGGCGCGCGAGCAGCGCAATCGGAACGACCGCTGCAATGTCTCGCAATACAGGGCCAGTGGCACCAGCTGTTTCGCCGCCTGGACGACGGATTTCAACTTCCAGGCCGACATCCGGAGTGCCGGCCTCGTTGCCGACAGCGTACACCTCAACCTCGATTTCAAATCGCAAAACGAATACAGCTCGTCGAACAACGTTTCCATTCGGTACGGCGGAAAACCTGGGCGTGTCATTGAAGGACTCGAAGTGGGCAACATTTCATTTCTCGCACCGCCGTCACGTTTCATCAGTTCAGGTATTCCGGCGAACAATTACGGCGTGTTGGTGCACGGAAAAATTGGCGCGATGAAATACACGGCGGTGGCCGCGCAGCAACAGGGCAATGTCTCCAAGGACATGACTTATACGGTGGGCGGAGATCATAACCTGCAGACGCAGCAGCGCGCGATTGAAGACGTCGGGATGGAGGTACGCCGCTTTTTCATGACGGTCGATCCGCGACAGTTCTCAGAATATCCCAATCTCGACATTCTGAACCGTGCGCAGATGCAGCGCCTCGCGGCCGGGTTGCCCGATTCTATTCGACCGGTGCGGCTGTACGTGTACAAACAGTTGATTGGCGCGACGAATCCCAATCCACGGGGGCCACAACTGGCCGTACGTGGTGCCCGCAACAGTACTCGGCAGATTTACGAAGTGCTGCGCGAAAACATCGACTACTATGTCGATCCATCGCAGCTGTGGATTGCACTCGTGGATCGACTCCAGGAAAACGAACGACTGGCGGTGGCGTATGAAGTCAATGTGAATGGCCGTCCTGGTCGCAACGTGAACACGGGCGGCACACCCGACGTCGAATACACTACGGCGCCACAGTACGCGAATCTTTTGTGGGAGCCTGAGCTGCAACCCACCAATCCGAACGGTTATTTCCAGCGCGAAATAAAATCCGTCTATCGATTAGGTGGTGACGACATTCGTTCGATTCGCCGGGAGTCAATCGGGCTCAAGATCGTAACGGGCACCAGCGGCGATCAGGAAAAGCCCTTCGACACGTCGCGCGGACAAACGTTCCTGCAACAGTTTGGCATGACACAGCTGACGAATCCCGCCGCCTTTGATGTCGAGAATCGTCTCTGGCCGCGGCCGCAGGATCCGAACATGCTCGCCAGCTCCCCGACTACAAAACTGATTCGTGATTATTACATCGTCTTTCCATCGTTGCAGCCATTCGCTCGCGCGGGTCTGGCGCGTCCGTTTGCGAATCCGGCCAATGACACGTTGTATTCGTATCCCAACGAGTATCTGTATTCCACCCAGCGACCGCAAAGCATCTTTCGGATCATTGCGGACTATCTGACCGAGAGTCAAAGTGGCGTGAACACGCTCGAATTGGGCGCGCCACAAGTTCGGCCATTCTCTGAGCGCGTCACAGTTGATGGCGTGTTACTTGTGCGCGATGTGGATTACACTGCCAACTACGATGTGGGCGTGATCAACTTCAACCGCGCCGACACGTTGTTCCTGCGGCCGCGACAAGTGGTGGTGCGGTTTGAGGAGAATCAGTCGCGCAATCCGTCGCCCACTTCAATTCTTGCGTGGACGTCGCAGCTGCCTTTTGAAAATGGTGAAATAAACTTCACCGCTATTTCTCAACAGCAAAAGTCGACGTACAATCGTCCGCCGTTGGGGTTGGAGTCGGCCAGCTCGTTGGTCGCAGGCGTTACCGCCAACTTGCATTGGAACGCCGTGGCTCTAACGAACGCGGTCAATCGGTTGCCATTCCGCAAATCTAAGGTTGATTCACGTATTGGCATCAACGGCGAAATTGCGCTCAGTAAACCCAATCCGAATTCGGCAGGACAGGCGTATCTCGCCACGTTCGAAGGCAGCGCGAGTCGCACCATACAATTACCCGACGCCAACTGGGCGCTCAGTTCGCAGCCCGCGGCCGGCGCGAAACTGACCGCACTGTTAGGTGGCACGCAGCTCTCACTCAATCGCAATTCCACCCTCGCGTTTCAGAGCGTCGGATTGGATCCGGTCGGAACGCCGTTGCAATTCACGATCGATCAAATTGACCCGCGCGTGACGCTGCTCGGCAGCGGACTCCAGACATTCGAACCAGTGTTGTGGCTGACACTATTCCCGCTGAAAGTGGGCGGTCTGTTGAACTCGGCGCCTGGGACCACGGCGCGGCGGAACGCGTGGACGATTGGAAACACTTCGTCGCTGGGTGTCACGCCCGGCGGACCTCGATGGGCGTCATTGCGTTCGGTGCTGAATCCAAGTGGCGACGATTTGTCCAACATTGAGAACATTGAATTTTTTGCGCTGGTTTCAACCGATTCCGTGAAACGCGCCCGAAATCCAACCCTGGTGCTGGATTTCGGTGATATCAGTGAAAACCGCGTGGCGTTTTCGCCAGAAACCTTGCTCGTTGCACCGCCAACATCGCCCGGGCTGAAACCCGACACTACGTTTCGCGGCAAGCGACTGGCGGGCTACGACCGATTTGATTCCGAACGCGACAAATTTTCGCGCACGTTCAATGCCATCGACAATGACGTTGGTATTGCCGGAAGTGTCGCCGACAGCATCATCGTTGATGACCGGAGTGCGGGTCACTCCCCGCCGGTTCTGACGGAGAAAGTGCCGATCTGCACAGCCGATCCGCGCCTGTTCCTGTACTTGGGTGACAGTCGGGCCAACTGCACCGTGCGCAACAATCGTCTCGACGAAGAAGACATCGATCTCGATGGGCAACTCAACTTGAAGTCGGTTGATACCGACCGCGAGCAGTGGAAACGTTTTGCCGTCGATCTGTCCGATGCGCGCAATTGGAATCGCGTTGGCAAGTGCCGGTCGTTCGTTACGGATTCCTCGGCCGCGTTGGGTGTTGTTTCTGATACGTTGTGTTGGGTGCAAGTCCGCCTCAATTGGCGTACGCCGCTCGATTCGCTCAACTCGCCCAGCGATCGCCGCATGCGTGCGGTGCGCGTGACCATGGTATCTGCCTTGGGTGAAAGTGATGACGCATTCACTCGCATCGCGCTGTCCAAGTTCGAACTGATTGGTGCGCCGTGGTTGCGTCGTTCCGATCGTCCGCTGGCCGGTATTGCAGGTGATTCCGCCGGCGTTGGTGCCGGGTATGTGATTGCGTCCGTCATTGGCACGCAGGACTCCACCACCACCTTGCGTTATCAACCGCCGCCTGGCGTGGTGGAAGCGCCAGAAACGAAATCGCAGCTGGCGTACGACAACAACATTCAGCAAGTCAACGAACACTCGTTGCGTATGCAGGCCGGGGTGCCGGGCGGTCAGTTTCCCGTGTTCAATCGCGCGGAATCGTATTTCCGTTTTCCGCAAGGCAACAACACGTTCATGGGATATCGCACGCTGCGCGTTTGGATGCGCGGTCGAGGGAATGGTTGGGGCATGAACGGCGAACTGAATGCGTTCATCAAGGTGGGGCGCGATGAGAACAACTTCTATCTCTATCGCACCGAAGTGCAATCCGGCGAAACCGTTGCGGCATGGGAGCCGGAAGTCCGCGTCGATCTCACCCGCTTTCAAACGCTTCGCGCGCGACTTGAAAGCAACTCACTGCGCAACACCGGCGATTCGTTGTCGTGTTCTGGCGCCGACCTCGAACTCATCAAACGTTCCGGGTTGCCGCGCGGCGTAACGGTGCGACGGTTTGCGGTCTGTGAGGGTGGCTACATTGTGTACACGGCCGATCCCGGAATCACGCCTCCCAATCTGGCCGGCGTGCAGGAATTGGCGGTGGGGTTTGTGCGCGTGGACAGTCTGGCGCATGGTGCCCGTCCAATTCTTCCCAATGACACGCTCGAGTTGTGGGTGGATGATGTGCGATTGTCCGACGTTGTTGCCGACGTTGGGTTTGCCGGAGAGTTTGGCGTGTTTGGAAATGCTGGTGATCTCGCCGATTTCCGTCTCAACTTTACGCGACGCGATCCGAACTTTCGTCAGCTGGGAGAAACGCCAACCTTTCTAACGTCGGCCGCCGTGGCTGCGGGCACCACGATACACCTCGAACGGATGTTGCCGCGTAAACTGGGTATCGTTATGCCGCTCACGGTCAGTTACGGCACAACCAATGTGCAGCAGCTGTTCGTCAATCAAACCGATGTGCGCGCGGACGGAATTCAGGGATTGCGCAGTCCCAAAGATTCGCGCACGGATTACGCGCTTTCGCTGCGTCGTGCAACGCCCGTTACCGGCAAATGGTTTTCGCCCGTGCTGAATGGGTTGGTGCTGAGCGGTACGTGGGGGAGCGGCGAAGGGCAGAGCACATATCAGGAGGCGAGCAACAGCAACTACGCGGTAAGCGCATCATTGAATCTGGATGGGGTCAACAGTTTGACCGATTCGGCATCACAAAAACTGCCCGGTCCCATTGATCGAATTCTTGGTGCGCTCCCAGGCTTCCTTCGCGAATCCGACGCCGTTCGCGGTTTGCGCGCGCAACGTTTGCGCATGCGGCCGTCGCGTTTTCAGCTGCTGAGTGGCGTCGCGCGCAACAGCAACTCCCTCACATCGTTTCTGAAACCGGTCGCCGTTGCGAGCGACACCGGTGTTGCGTTGCATTACCAATCAAACCTCTGGCAAAACAGCAGCACGCTGGAGTTCCGGCCGCTCAACGCAATCACTGCGTCTGTCACGGCACGGCAAACGTTGGATCTCCGCGACTACTCCAAGGTTGCGGGACTTCCCGACAGCGCCAATCGTGTCGCCGCGGCGCGCGTCGATCATTTCTCGTTGCTTGGCAGCGATCTCGGACTCGAGCGCGAGCGGGTCTTGGTTTCGTTTCTTGATTTCCGCCCGGGTGTGTCGGCGTGGCTCCTGCCGAGTTTCCGGTATAGCAGCAGTTTCTCGCTGTACAAGGATCCAAATGCGCGCACCTTGCTCCGCGATGCCACCGATTCGACGTTGTTTCGTTTGCCCAAACGTCTCGGTGCGCTACAAACCATGAACGCCGAGTTGCTCCTCGAAGTTGGTGGGCTCATGCGAGCGCACTCGGCGGAACATTCGCGTACGCGCCGACTGGGGCAGGCAATACTGCCGTTGTCGGCGACATGGTCGCGTTCCCTGATTTCGAGTTACGACAACACGGCCATCGATCCCGGCTTCGGGTTTCAGCTTGGGCTCGGTGGTGTGTCGTCGTTCCGCGGTCTCAACACCCAGCTGGCCAGTGGTGCGGGACGCCTGTCGAATGCGACGGCGGGCGCCGGTATCAAGCTGCCGCTGTCGTTTGTATTCAACACAAAGATTCAACATGGTAATGCGGAAACGTGGGCACGGCGTGTGATCGATAATTTCCAGGCGTTGATCACGAACGACAATCACGCGTATCCCGATGCGGAGTTGCGCTGGAATTTGACACCCGCCAAACCCAACAAGGTGTATAGTGCCATCAGCGCTTCGGCGGGGTACGTCATCAACGAAAACAAAACGATCGTCCTCAACGAGCTTGGCGGTGTGGTTGAACAGAGTCATACGCGCACTGAAAGTCAGCCAATGTCGTTGCAAGTCAATTGGAGTTTGTTAAACGGCTTTCGTACGGGTGCAACGGTGACACGTTCACTACGAGTTGAAAACCGGCCGGGAAGCGTTACGCGCAACGACAATCCGTTGTATCAATCGTATTCCGTTGGCAAAGATTTCAAGCTGCCGGAGAATTGGAAAACGCGAAGTAAACTTAAAACCAATGTGTCCTATGTTTCGGAAGGTGCGATCAGTGTCGTGCTGGATGCGCCCTCGTTGAATGGGCTGTACGTCGGTACGGGTGTGCCCAGCGTGTTGACGAACAACGGTCGTCGTCAGTTCAATTTTTCGGCGGACACCGATTTGTCGGAAACCGTCTCGTTCAGCCTTACGGGTTCCAAGATCACGGTGTTTGATCGCAACTACAACAGGCAGTCGTCGTTGACCGTGTTCAGTACAGTGTTCCAGTTGCACTTTGGGAGAGGGGAAATGAAGTAGGGGATTTTTTGTTACCGCGGTCAGAGGCGTTTTGATACCGGGGTCAGAGGCGGTTTGGTACCGGGGTCAGAGGCGGTTACCAAAACCACGCACTTCAATGCCAAGGAGCGCGGTTTTTTTGGATACCGTGTCAGAGGCGTTTTGATACCGGGGTCAGAGGCGATTACCAAAACCACGCACTTTAATGCCAAGGAGCGCGGTTTTTTGAGCTTTGACTCTGACCCCAGTATCAAAACGCCGCTCTCCCCCAGCGTCATTTTCCACGCCCGCAACGATTTGATGTTTGACTCTGACCCCAGTATCAAAACGACTCTGCCCCAGTGTCAAAACGCCACTCTCCCCCGGCGTCTTAGTCCACGCCCCGCAACGATTTGATGTTTGACTCTGACCCCAGCGTCAACCCCGGCGTCAAAACGCCTCTGACACCAGTACCAAAGCCGTGCCCTGTGGCAATCAAATGGTGTGTCGCCGCAACAAATGGTGCGCGTGTTCGCGCGTCATCGCATCACACTATGTGCATCAACCCCATCGCACACCATGCCAACTGCCGCCGAACGACAAGCTCTCGCATTTCTGGCTGGCGTCGC
Source organism: Gemmatimonas sp. (assembly GCA_040004335.1). Classification (GTDB taxonomy): domain Bacteria; phylum Gemmatimonadota; class Gemmatimonadetes; order Gemmatimonadales; family Gemmatimonadaceae; genus Gemmatimonas. The sequence continues at coordinate 11,579 of JBDUBA010000400.1, read as the reverse complement.
GCTGCTGGGCGGAGGCGCCCGCGTGTGGATGCAACACCGCGATGATTCGTTCATGCAGCGGCAATCCAGCATCAATGTTTCTGCCGAAACGGTTGAAGGGCAACTGTCGGCCATCGATTCCGCGAAAGCGAGTCGTCGCGGAAAGAAACGTGATACCAAATCATCCCGGACTTCAACATCTCCATCGTCACCGCGCGCAGTGCTGCCCTCGCCGCGGGATGACGACCCACCGCAGGTGCTCGATGTGGACGTGGCCAGCGCCGAAGAACTGGAACGACTTCCGCGCGTTGGGCCGGCGCTGGCCGCGCGTATTGTTGCCAATCGCGATTCGTTCGGCGCCTTCGGTTCTCTCCAGGCATTGGGAGAAGTGCGAGGCATTGGCGCTGCATTGCTCAAGGTGCTGTCGCCGGCGATCACATTTTCTGCGCGACCCAGACCGTCGAAACCGAAGGCCGCGCCGACGAAACGTCGACGCCCGTAAGTCTTGGTGATTCGCGGCACAGAGTAGCGAAGATTGATTGGATTCGCCCCACCAATCGGCTTGCGTGCGCCGACGCGCATTGCTAGCCTAAGTCCGTCAACACTGATCGCGTGAGCGATCAGCCTTGTCGACGCCAGCGAACGTGGTTGGCCGAGACGAAGGCGCGGCAGCAGTCCCACCCGGGGCAGCAGTCGCGCTTTTTTTGTGTGCCGGATATTCGCCGACGGGGGCAGCGGAAACATGTTCGTGCTTATTTCTTTTCACTCACTTCAGGACGGAGTCTGAACATGGCCTATCGCTCAGCCACCGTGCCGTTCTCCCTTGGTGAAGCAGCCATGGGTCCGTCCGCCAAGACTCCTGCATTTTTTGATTTCTCCCTGCCGATCGCGCGCGCAGACAGCTGGCTGACAACGTCACAGGATGTTGTCGAGTCGTGCGTTGCAACGCTGATTGGGAAAGAGCGTCGGTTGAGCCAGTTGCTCAAACAGACGGTTGATACGCGCGAAGAAAGCGGTGTGGCGGTTCCACCAGTACTTCTGGAAGCGGTCAAGACGTTTGACACGCATGCCAATGCCTTGGGCGCTCTCTATCCGTCCTATGTGTTTCCGCTGGCGCGCGGTACCGACCGTATTCGTTTGGCGGTTGTAAACGCCTGCTGCGCCCTTGCCACCAAACTGGTGGCGCATCGCACGTCTTTCCCGACGAGGTTGAACGAGCTTTATGCAGCGACCAGCGAAATCTCGATTGCGTACGTCGCCCTTCAAGCGACTGCTCTTTCACTTGGAGACCGATGCGCGGCGGCTGTTGCGGCGCGTCATCTTCGGCATGTCGGTCAGCTCCTCTTGAGCCTGCACGAACTTGTGCCGTATGAATCGGTGCGCGAACTGCAGTTGCGCGGGTTGCACGCAACGACCGATGATCTCTGGGAAGTGGTGGGAGTTTGCGGTCGCACTTGAGCCGCTGTGGGGAGTGCGGACGTTGGCCGCGACGAAGGTGATCATGAGAAAAAAACCGGGGCGCATCACTTCGAGTGATGCGCCCCGGTCGTTATTCGAAAGCATGTTGTGCGCGGACCGTTCAAAAGCGCTTGGGGCGCGGAGTGAGCAAGGGGGCCGCACTTTCTTCACTGATTTCGCTTGCGCCGTAGGTGCGCTGAAGCCGTCCGACGACTTGCGTGCGCTGGCCGTTGATGATGTCCAAAGGTCGATGCCTGATCACACCCCAGTGTTCACGCAATCGTCCGAGCGCCTGCATCCAATACCCTTCAACCTGGTTCCAACTCATAATCCCCCCACAGGAAGACGATCCAGACAAAAAAATGAGGACGTGGGTCACGCAGATCGCATGACCGGCAACGTCCCCAACTCGCGACCCAGTTACGCCACGCGTTAAGACTTTTCGTTCCTACACCGCAAAACCGTAATGATCCGCCGGATCAACACGGTCGTACGACGAATACCACAAGAAGATGACGCAGTACGCAACGTCGCGCGGTGACTTTTCTCACTGCGACACGAAAATTCGTTGACGACCTGCACCGCTGGAGTCGCTTGTGATCATCGTTATCGAAGTCTAACCTTGCTGTGCGTCCACTCCGGAATTCATGCTCGCTGCAGCAACTGCCAGAAGCCGACTATTTCATCCTGCAGATACGGGCAGCTTTCGAGCGCCACGTCCGCTGGGCGTCGGCATTGCAGCGCTCGTAATGCTTTGCGGCCTCACAGGAGTACTCGGCAACGCCGCCAATTGGTCGCGACTGGCCGGACCAATTGCGGGATGGCCGGCAATTCCTTGGTTACCGTCTGTGGAATTGGTTGTAACCGGGGCCGCGTTTCTCGCGCTCTTGCGTGCGGATCGTCGCGTCACGCTTCCGCTGGCGGCTGTTGCAGCGCTGGTGAGTCTGTTGTGTATCGTCGGAACGCTTGGCGCTTTCACTCTCCCCTATGGCGGGATGGCGCTCTCGTCCGCGCTGCTGCACAGCACGATCTCGTTTGCGATTCTCGTCTCGGCCGCGTCGGAATCTCCGCGCGACGAGGAACGCGCCTTGGGCGTCGCGGGCTTTGTGATCGTGACCATGGTGCTGACGATGTTTGGCGCGACGGTGAGCGGGTTGCTGGATCCCGTCGTTGATGCAGTCGTGGCCGGATCATCGATGCAAACGTTGGTATCCATGCTGCTCATAGGCCTGTATTTGTTAGGCAAGTTGTGGATGTCAGGCCGCGTTACCGTCGAAAATGCCGATTGGCTGCCACCAGGGATTGGTTTTGCAAGCGTATTGACCGTGCTGGTCCTGTGGCGCGCGCTCTCGGTTCGTGAGGATGATCAGCTCGCCGCCTTGATTGCCCAGGCTGGCGCCGCGCAATCGCGCGCCATGCGAGAGTCGATGCACGGTTTGGCACGCTCGCTATCCAGATCCGCGGAATGGCGCGCGGGTGGTGCAACCAGCGAGCAACAGACGCGCGACCTGCACGCGTTGCAAAATGACATTCGTGGGTTGGAGGGCGGCGTGTTCATCTCCATTCAGGGTGGACATCAGGTTCTGGCGGCCACCGACGCGCCACTACCCGGATTGGACTCGGTGTGGAACGCACACGTTGCAGCGACACATGTATTAACAGATTCGATTCACTATTGGCCGATGGATACGGCCGCGGCACGTTTCGTCGTGGTCGCACCGTCATGCACAACACCGACGTCGTGCGACGGCGCAATTGTTGTAGTGGTGCGTACCGAAGTGGTGTTTCGCGGAATTCTGAGCGACACGGCGCTTGGATTTTTTCACAGGATCCGCGCCGCGACGAGCGAGCACGCGTCAGCGCCGTCGCGTGGATCAACGCTGGCGGTGTTGCCCGTTGCGTTGCCGCTTCGTTTCGGAGATGTGCACCTCGAACTCGACACGTGGCCAACGCGAGGCACGGTGGCGCGGGTGCGGTCCAAGTTGCCGCTGGTTGTGCTCACCATGGGTGGGTTGCTGAGTGTGTTGTTGATGTTGACAACATTCCTGGGGCAAGGGGCGCGTCGCTTGGCGCGGTCTCGCGAGAAGGCGAGGCTCGCGTCGGTGCTTGAACGCTCCACCGATGGCGTTTGGGACTGGGATTTGGTCAGCGGGTTGGCCGATCACAGCTCGGGGCTATGGCGCCATCTCGGCTATGAGTCAGACGGCGCGCACAGCAACCGGGACCGCTGGATGGAGGTCGTACATCCAGAGGACGCGGACAACTTCACGCGTGAACTCACGCGGCATCTCAATGGCGATTCTGAGGTATTCGCGTTCGAATATCGAGTGAAGAATCGAAACGGCGAGTGGCACACGATGGTCGACCGAGCGCGGGTGGTAGAACGCACACCAGCGGGACAGCCGATACGTTTGCTGGGCGTGCGCGCCGATGTTACCGAAGCGCGGAAGGCACAAGCGGCCCGGTTCCTCAACGAACGGCGTTTCCGCGCCATTTTTGACAGCGGATTTCAGTTCCAATTGTTATTGGATCGCGAAGGACAGGTGTTGGAGGTGAACCGCGCCGCGCTCGAAGCGGGCAATGCCACCGTCGAACATGTGGTTGGGCAACCGGTGTGGACCACGTTATGGTGGGCGGGTAATGACGCTGCGCACGAACCGCTACAGCGCGCGTTGAAAACTGCCCGCGACGGTACGGCTGCTCGTTACGAAACCGAAGTCAATGGTGAAGGCGGACCAAGCAGCACGCTCGAAGTTGCCATCAAACCGTTCATCGATCGTGCCGGCGAAACAAATCAGCTGTTGCTCGAAGCCCGCGACATTACCGTAAGGCGGCGAGCCGAAGCGGCGCTCCAGGAAGTCGACACGTTGACAACCATGGGTCGCGTTGCGGCGCGTGTCGCACATGAGATCAACAATCCGCTCGCCGGCATTCAGAACTCGTTCCTGCTGATCAAAGGCGCGGTGTCGCCCACGCATCCGCACTTCTCGTATGTGGGTGCCATCGAGCGGGAGATTGATCGCATCGCGGCGGTTACTCGACAGCTCTACGAAACGTACCGACCAGAGCAGGACTCGAGCGCGGGAACGTCAGTGCGCAGCCTGGTGACCGATGCAGTGACGTTTCTGGCGCAGGTCAATCGGCATACACACGTGCGCATCGAAACCGATTTTTCGAATGTGCCAAGCGTGATTCGGTTGCCTTCCGCGATGCTGCGCCAGATCTTTATCAACTTGGCGCAAAACGCATTCGAAGCTTCGCCGCCCGGTGAACTGGTGTCCATTCGCGCGGAACTCAGTGATGGGAACTTCGCGTTGTCGGTGCGGGATCGCGGCAACGGGGTGCCGGCCGCATTGCGCGAGCGTATCTTCGATCCGTTTTTCAGTACGAAAGATCGGGGAGTTCGCACCGGCGGCATGGGGCTCGGGTTGGCGCTGGTGCGCCGCACCGTCACAGCCGCCGGTGGCACGATTACGATTGCCGATGCTCCCGATTCTGGAACCATCTTTACGGTAACACTGCCCGTCCCTTCAGGCGCGCAAGGAGAAACTGCATGACCAGTGCCGGACACATTCTGCTGGCGGACGATGAGCCGACGTTTCTCAACGCAACGGCCGATTTGTTGCGCGCCGAAGGGTATACGTGCGAAACAGTTCCCGACGGGGAATCGGCGTTGGCGCGTGTCAGTTCGCAGCAGTTCGACTTGCTGATTACCGATCTCGAAATGCCGGGTAACTCCGATCTCGAACTGGTCAAACAGGTTGCGGCGCAGAGCGGAGGATTACCCGTCATCATTCTGACCGGATATCCGTCGGTACGATCGGCGGTGGCGTGTATCGAATTGCCGGTCGCCGCGTATCTCACCAAACCCGTTTCGTTTCCCGCTCTTCTCGAGCGTGTGGCCGCATGTGTGCAACGTTTTCGTTCATGGCAGAGCATGCAGCGCGTCGAAGAGCGATTGCGTACGTGGCAAACCGATTTCGATCACATCAACAAGGCGAGCGCGAAAACAGATGCGCCTTCGCCGGATGTTTTCCTGAGTTTGACGTTGCGGAACGTCATGGGGTCATTAACCGATCTCGATCATATGACGCGCGCCATCAACAATCGCCCGGTCGGCGAAACGCCGTGTCAGCTCATGAATTGCCCGCGCGGGGCACAACTGCAGAGTGCGGTGACCGAAACCATTCGCGTGCTTGAGGAAACGAAGGGTTCGTTCAAGTCGCAGACACTCGGGGAGTTGCGCAAGAATCTCGAGCTGCTGCTCAAGCACGTTTAGGTGATGCCGAGAGGCGGCGCTGGTCAGGGATCTCGAAGTGACTGTACTTCAGGTCACAATTCTCGAAAATTCCTGTTAAGAAAGTTCTTGACACGCCGCCCTGAGCTCTGTATCGTGACCTCGTAACATATCGGCTGCTTAGGCGGCCACCTTGACGGGCGGACACCAGGTCTGCTAGTCGAAGGCGCGAAGAAGATCACCCCCAGTGATCGCTCGCGCCTTTTTTGTTTCCGACGACGTGGTCGGTTGTTGCAAAGGGCAGTGATGTTCTTGCGATGCCGCAGGGGCTCCTGCCGTGACAAATATTGTACGGCGGCCGTTTACGGGTCGTTTGAAAATCGCAATTGCAGGGCAGGGCCGGTTCAGGACCGGCTTCCTTATCGGAAGAAGCAGACGGCTTCTTCAGGTGAAGGTGAAACGCCAGTTCGCGTCTGCATTCGTGCAGCTGCGCTCTCACGTACCGCGTGCACTCTCACTCATCGCCGAAACGACAATGGCTACCAGCATTTCTCCCGTTGCTCCAACGTACTCGCCGCTGATTCAGTCACAGCCGCAAGCGCAGCCGCAAATTCGTCACAACATCTCCACAACACTGCGCCGCTCGATGGCCCTCCTCGCGCCCAATGCGCGTGGTTCACTGAAACGCGCCAGTAAAGTCACGATCATCGCAGCGGAAGATTCGGGCATTGGTCATTCAATTGCTGTCCTCTACGCCGCCGACGGCTCAGGTGTCGCTGTCGTGCGTTTGCCACGCGGCAAATAGACCAAACGGGTGCAGCACGGGCGCTGTAAACGTTGTCGCAGCAACAAAGAATGGGGTCTCGCAAGAAAACTGTTCCGTGACAAACGCGCTCCCTGGCGCTGAAACACATAGATCGAACTACGCAGTTTCCCAATCATTCGTGAGCGCATGATTGCGCACGCGGTGTTGTAATAGATCAGCCAAGTAGCACAACGTATCCCGTATAATTTTCGCGACGACGCGGGAACTCCGGGCACGCGCAGGGTAACTGATGGTGCAGGGCACATACTGACGCGGTTTGTATGAACCGTGTCACCCTTAGCGAACAAGCACTGGCTTGTGAGTTGAAGGCGCGATGGAGATCAGCAGCGATGATCTCTCCGCGCTTTTTGTTTTTTCGGTGGGCGGATCGATCAAGCAAACACGAGCAACGATAGCAGTGCAGGTATAGAGCAGTCCATCAGCCGGTTTTGGTGATAGCGATGTGGCTGCGTCCTCACGTTCAATCCAGGAGGCCTCACATGTTAAGCTGGGCTATGGGATTTCTGATTCTCGCAATTATTGCGGGAGTGCTGGGCTTCGGTGGTATCGCAGCAACGTCGGCCGGACTCGCGAAAATTCTGTTCGTCGTATTTCTGGTCATCTTCCTGGCCACGCTGATCATGGGTCGCGGACGATCGAAGGTGGTATAGTGCGGTCGTCTTCATCCGGCGGCCACGCGCGACGACGCCAATAGGCTGAACGGACGAACCAGAAAAATTCTGAATCATTAGTCGGGGACCGGTCGCCATCAGGCAGCCGGTCCCCGCTGCCGTTTCTTAACCAACGACTTGGCAACGGATTCAACCGGCGAGCGTCCTTTTGGTGATGGGGTTAGGCCCGCCTCGACGCATCGTGACGGTCATGAAAGCCGCCGGTGCCACCGATGTGACGTTTTCGTCCGGGCCACGTCCATTTCGAGGCGAGCCGAAGCGGCCAGTTGCCTCGTTCCGTACCCGAATCCAAGCGTCTCCGCGACACCATATGGCCGCACCTGCTGCAGTAGCCTTGAACCGCACCGCCGATCGTCTGGGCGATCTCCTCCTTCGCGAAGGGCTCCTGACGCGCGAACAACTCGCGAAGGCGCTGGCAGAGCAAGCTGTTTCGGGACAACGACTTGGGTTGACAGTCGTGAAACTGGGCATGGTACCCGAAACGGCTGTGGTCACCATGCTGGCGCGCCAATATCGCATGCCGGCGGTCGATCTCTCGCGGTTCGAAGTTGACACCCGGCTGCTCAAGCTGATTCCGGCCGAACTCGCCAACAAGCATACGGTCCTTCCGCTCAAGCGTGATGGTCGTCAGCTCACGGTTGCAATTGCCGACCCAACCAACCTGGGCGTCATCGACGACCTCAAGTTCATCACCCGCTACGACATCTTTCCGGTGTTGGCGGGTGAGTTTTCGATGCGAAACGCTATCGACAAGCATTACGAAGCGAATGAAGTGCAAATGCAGTCGCTGCTTCAGGACATCGAAGGGGACGACGATGAAGTTGAAGTATTGGCCGAAGAAGCGGAAACGAATGACGTCAGTGTACTCGCGGCGCAAGTGGACGAAGCACCGGTCGTCAAACTGATCAATGCCATTCTGATTGACGCCGTCAACAAGAAAGCGTCGGACATTCACTTCGAGTGTTTCGAACACGAATTGCGCGTGCGGTATCGTATTGATGGCGCGTTACAGGAAGTGATGAAGCCGCCCATGAAAATGCGCGCCGCGCTCATCTCGCGTTTCAAAATCATGGCCTCGCTCAACATTGCCGAGCGGCGGGTGCCGCAGGATGGGCGTATCAAGCTCAAGGTCGGGGCGAAAGTGATCGATTTCCGCGTGAGCGTGTTGCCCACGCTCTTTGGCGAAAAAGTTGTGCTTCGAATTCTCGACAAGGGCAACCTGACGCTCGATCTCGAGACGTTCGGTATCGAGCCGCGCGCCGAACGCGAATTGATGGAAGCGATTTCGAATCCGTATGGCATGGTGTTGGTGACCGGTCCAACCGGTTCCGGAAAAACCACCACGCTGTATTCGGCGTTGTCGAAGATCAATACGGGCGACACCAACATCATGACGGCCGAGGATCCGGTCGAATACAACCTGTTTGGTATCAACCAGGTGCAGGTGCGCACCGAAATCGGCATGACGTTTGCCGCGGCGCTCAAGGCATTCCTGCGTCAGGATCCAAACGTCATCATGGTCGGTGAAATTCGCGATCTGGAAACCGGCGGCATTGCCATCAAGGCGGCGCTCACGGGCCACATGGTCATGAGCACGCTGCATACGAACTCCGCACCGGAAACCATCACCCGTTTGATGGACATGGGGTTGGAGCCATTCAACGTGGCATCGGCGCTTAATCTGATTCTCGCGCAACGTCTGCTGCGAAAGATCTGCACCAAGTGCAAAGTGCGTTACACGCCGGACGCCGCGGAGTTTGCGGGGGCGAAGGTCAAGCCCACCACGACGCTACGGGAGTTGCGGTTTTCGCAGGAAGCGCTGGACAACGCGAAGGTACGCGCCACGCCGGAAGCGATGCCAATTCTGAGCAACATTACGCTCGACTCGCCTGTGTCGGACCTGCCGTTCTTTAAAGGCCACGGCTGCGATGTGTGCGCGGGTACCGGACTCAAAGGGCGTCAGGGTGTTTACGAAGTGATGTTCATGACACAGACCATCAAGAAACTCGTGATGCAAAGCGCGGACGTTCAGGTCCTGCGCGACGCCGCCATTAACGAAGGCATGTTGTCCCTGCGGATGGACGGTTGGCTCAAAGTGATCAAAGGTATCACCACCCTGGAACAAGTCATACGAGAAACGTCCGCATGACCGTATCCTCGCTATCCCTGGTTCGTCATCCGACGGACGCCAACGGCGATCCACGCCCCACCGTTGTGCACTCGCACCACATCGCCATTTCGAAATGACAGCGCCACAAGCACAAACAACCGTCTCGCTGCGCGCCCTTCTCGATGAAATGATCGAGCGGGATGCGTCCGATTTGCATTTGTCGGCGGGCGATCGGCCGAAATTGCGTATCGATGGTGAAATTGCCAATTCTGGCATTGAACACGTGCTGACGCCGCGCGATACGCTGCAGCTCGCGTATTCGGTGCTCACGGAAAACCAGAAGAAACGTTTTGAAATGGAGGACGAGCTCGATTTCTCGTTCGGCATTCAGAACCTGTCACGGTTTCGCGGCAATGTGTTCAAGCAACGCGGCTGCGTCAGCATGGTGATTCGGCAAATCCCGTTTGCCATCAAGACGTTTGCCGATCTCAATCTGCCGCCCGTCATCGCGAGTATGGCGGAACGTCCACGCGGGCTCGTGTTGGTTACGGGACCGACGGGTTCAGGGAAGAGCACCACGCTCGCGGCCATGATCGACAAGATCAACACCGAGCGCCGCGGCCATATCATTACCGTCGAAGATCCGATCGAATTTATTCATCGGCATCGGAACTGCATCATCAATCAGCGCGAAGTGGGAGCCGACACCAAAAGTTTCGCTTCCGCGCTCAAGTACGCGCTCCGTGAAGACCCCGACGTCATTCTCATTGGCGAAATGCGCGATCTGGAAACCATCCAGGCCGCGCTCACGATTGCCGAAACCGGCCACCTCGTGTTTGCGACGTTGCACACCAACAGCGCGGCCGAGGCAATCAATCGCATGATTGATGTGTTTCCGAGTCATCAGCAGAGCCAGGTGCGTGCGCAGTTGGCGTTCGTGCTGGAGGGCATCGTCACGCAAATCCTTCTGCCAAAAATTGTCGGCAAGGGTCGCGCAATGGCGGCGGAAATTCTCGTGGTCACCGCGGCCGTTCGTTCGCTCATTCGCGACGACAAGGTGCACCAGATTCTGTCGCAGATGCAGGCCGGCAAGAAGTTCGGCATGCAGACGCTCAACGATTCGCTCTATCAGCTGTATGTCACGCGCCAGGTCAGTGCGGATGAGTGTGTGCGCGCGACCAGCGATTCGACTGAGTTCCTGCGCATGATTGGCAAGGGAACGAACGAAGATGCAGCACCAGGGCGCCCGACGAGCGGTCCGCTGGCGGGCGCGGGACGTCGATAGTTCATCGCGCGTACGCAGAACCACCCGTTACGACAGTACGAGTCGCACCACCAACACCCGCATCAATACCAGCAGCAATTTCAGAGGGAAATCAGGATGCCTACGTTTACTTACTCCGCACGCAGCACCAACGGCGAACTCAAGTCGTCCACGATTGAAGCACCGTCACGTGACGATGCCGTTGCGCAACTCAAGCGCCAGCGCCTTACCATCATCAAGGTGGACGAGGAAAAAGCGCGCGCCAAAAAGAGTGGCGGCGGTATCAAGATGCGCGATATCGTCATCTTCACGCGTCAGTTCTCCACGATGATCAATGCCGGTCTGCCACTGGTGCAGGCGCTCGACATTCTTGGCAAGCAAAGCGAAAACAAGGCGTTGCAGGCAGTGGTGCGCGATGTGGTGTTTGACGTCGAATCGGGTAACACCGTGGCCGACGCCTTCAAGAAGCATCCCAAGGCGTTCAGTGATTTGTACGTGAACATGGTGGCGGCCGGTGAAGCCGGCGGTATTTTGGATACCATTCTGAATCGGCTGGCGTTCTTCCTGGAAAAGAACGACGCGTTGGTTCGCAAGGTGAAGGGCGCGATGATTTACCCGGCCGTGATCATGAGCGTGGCCGGCATCGCCATTCTTATTCTCTTGTGGAAGGTCATTCCCGTCTTTGCTAACATGTTTGCCAGCGTGAACATGGAGTTACCGCTGCCCACACGCGTTGTGGTGGGGCTGTCGGAATTCGTGAACGGATATTGGTGGGCGCTGATTGGCGGAACCATGGCGCTTATGTTCATGATCAAGAAATACTACAGCACGACCACGGGACAGTTGGTGATCGATCGCTTCCTGTTGAATGTGCCGGTGCTCGGCGATGTGTTGCGCAAATCGGCGGTCTCGCGGTTCACGCGTACACTCGGCACGCTTATTTCGTCGGGTGTTTCCATTCTTGAAGGGCTGGAAATTACGGCGCGCACGGCGGGCAATCGCGTAATTCAGGATGCCATCATGCAGTCACGCGC
>JBDUBA010000512.1:0-28227 GCA_040004335.1 Gemmatimonas sp. | reverse complement strand
ATAACAACAGCAACATTGCACCGCGGAACAACACTGAACCGCACGCGTCAGCAATTTTAGCAGCGAGCCAGCTGCGTGTAAAATAAAGTTTGTGTACTGATCGTCACCAACTGGACGTTATTGCGGAATTGAGAGTGGTTTCAATGAATCTGCACAAAATTCGCCGGCGTACCTGACATGAAACCCATGATAACTATCGGGTTGCGAACGTCAACGACGACGAACGCTGCAATCGTGCATCCGGAGGAATTCCATGTCCGACAAGTCCAAGATGATTATTCCCGACGCGGGAATGCTCATGACTCCGCGCAGCCGGCGCGACATTTTGAAACTGATGGCAATGGGCGGAAGCGTGGTCTTCCTCCCCTCCATGCTGACGGCCTGCAGCGACGACGACAAGAACACTACGATCACGGGACCCGGTACCGGCACCGCGCTCACAATCGATTTCTCGAAGGGCGACTTCGCCGTGTTGCAGTTTGCGTACGCGCTGGAACAGCTCGAAGCCGACTTTTATACCAAGGTCATGGCGGCAGCAACCGCGGGTTCCACCAACCTTTCCGCGACCGAAAAAGCAATCCTCCAGGATATCAAATACCATGAGGTGTTGCATCGCGAGTACTTCAAAGTTGCACTCGGCACTACCTACGGTTTTACGATCACCACGACGTATCCAAACATCAATTTCAACGATCGTACGTCGGTTCTGAACACCGCCAAGTCGTTGGAAGATACGGGAGTGAAGGCGTACAACGGCGCCGCACAGTACATCGCCAGCACCGACTATCTGTTAGCCGCCGGCAAGATTGTTTCCGTGGAAGCTCGTCACGCCTCGGCGATTGCAGATCTCATTTCGCCAAACACGAATGCATTCGCGACACAAACGTTTGATGACGTCGCTCGCCCGGCCACGATTGCTGCCATTGCACAAGGATTCATCGTCGACAAGCTGACGTTTGCGAATGCGCCAACGACGTTTGTTGCCGGCCCTAACGGTGTTGTCTGAGGAGATGACTACTATGGAAAATATGACACTCATCGACTCGGTCGATCCGGAAATTCTGAACGCGGTTGACGCACGCGCGAGCGAAATTGCTCAGGGCGCGAGTATCAACGGCAAACTTGCAGCCCTTCTGGCGTTGGGATCAATCCCGATTGCCCTTGGTGCCATCGCGAAGGACGTTTATGGACAGGCTCCATCCGATGTACTCGACGTGCTTCAGTTTGCGCTGTTGCTTGAGTATCTCGAATCGGACTTTTACACTCGCGGAGTTGCCTCGCCCGGCATGATCCCGGCCGCGGTGCAGACGGTATTCAACACCATTCGCGATCATGAGAACGCGCACGTTGGAGCGCTGACTGCCATTATTGGCACGAAGGGCGCAACTCCGCGCGTGAAGCCAACGTTTGACTACACGGCCAAGGGTAACCTTGCCGGCTTCAATTTCGGCGCAGCGCAATACACCACGTTTCTGGCCGTGGCGCAGGCCTTTGAAGATACTGGCGTTCGTGCATACAAGGGTCAGGCCGGTCGTTTGATCAACGACAAATCAGTGCTGAATGCTGCGCTCGCCATTCATTCCGTTGAAGCGCGGCATGCCTCGATGATTCGCCGTCTTCGCGGCGCAAAGGGTTGGATTACCGGCAACAGCCGCGGCGATCTTCCCGCGTTCACACAGGGCGTTTATGACGGCGAGGAGAATGTCCTCCAAGGCGGTATTAATATCACCACACTCACGGGCGCAACTGACAATGGCGGCGGCAACGCCGCAACAGAAGCGTTCGACGAACCGTTAACGATGGCACAGGTGACAGCAATCGTCACTCCGTTCCTTCCGTAGCGCAAGCAGTTGCCCTTTAAGAAAAACCGGCGCGCATCCACAGTGGGTGCGCGCCGGTTTTACCTGAAGCGGCGTTTGCATCTTCACACTTTGTTAAATGCGTTGTCGCAGGAAATCAGGAGTAATCGCTTCCAGATATCCGCCCAGTTTCTGGAACCATCCAGTGAGCAACAAACTGCCAACAACTATCAACAACACGCCCGCAATCCGGTTCACCAACCCCAATTTCGAGCGAAAGCGTTGAAAAAACACGAAGAAACGTTCCAGCAACACTGCGCTTAACAGAAACGGCACTGCTAGTCCCATGGAATACGACGCAAGCAGCGCAACCCCACGACCAACAGTCGCCTCACTTCCCGCAATCATGAGGATGCCGGAAATAATCGGTCCCAAACACGGCGTCCAACCAGCACCAAACGCGACACCCACCAGAATGGTGCCAAGGTAGCCCAGCGGTTTGTCGTTCAGATGGAAGCGGCGTTCTTGACTCAATGCACCAAATTGAAACACGCCCAGCATCCACAGGCCAAGCGCAATCAGCATGAAACCACCAACGCGCGCGATGATCGGCTTGAATTGGGTGAGCACCTGCCCAATAAGCGTTGCCCCTGCACCCAACATCACGAAAATCGCCGAGAATCCGATCACAAACAGCATCGCGTGGAGCAGCGTTGTCTTGCGCGCACGCGTGATGTCTTCGAGGCCGAGTCCGGTAATGAACCCGATGTAACTGGGCACCAACGGCAACACGCACGGACTTAGGAAACTGAGCAATCCAGCAGTGAATGCGACAACGAGTGTAACTGCTGCAGGATCCATACGTGTCTAACGCGGACGCCTGGAGTCCCGGCACTCGGCGCATTGGCCGTAAATCACCAGGCGATGCCGTTGCCGAGTGTAGCCGTGCGTTTCGGCGAGGACTGTGGTCATTCGTTCCAGGCGCTCATCGCGAAACTCGGTGACCTTGCCGCACACTGTGCACAATAAATGTTCGTGGTGCGGTACATCGCGCGCAGCTTCGTATCGCTTGAAACCTTCGCCAAAATCGCGTTCAACCACCAGGGCACTGCGCACGAGCACCTCGAGCGTGCGATACACGGTGGCGGTACCGGCCGAAGCACCGGAGTTCGCGAGTTCTTTCTGCACATCCTCCGCACTCACATGACGACCCGAACCAAGCACCACATCGGCGATGGCCAGGCGTTGCGCGGTGACGGGCAGGTTGTGTTCGCGCAAGTACTCGCGAAACGTTTCCCTTCCCTCCGCCGTGCTGTGCGGGTGACCGGTGTCAGTCACGATTACCGAGGGCTGGGCAATCGAAGTACGCGCGCCAGTTGTGACGCATCATATCGCACGGTCGCCGTTTCCTCGCCCGCTCGGCGCTGTACACCGCGCACGACGGTTTCAACGGCGAGGAGTGGCGCGTCTGCTTCGTCGACCACATCCATTTCCCAATTGCCGCGTTCGGGCCCTTTTATGATGAGGCGGTAACGCGCCGTGTAGACGGTGTGCCGGATTCGCGGTTCGGGTGGTTCGGTTTCGATCAGCGGAGCGGAATTTACTTTCCCGGCAATTCCCTCATCTGCGCTCTGGGAATTGTCGCCAGTGGGAATCAACTTGAGCTGCACTGGCTCGTCGGCGTAGGGCGAGTCGTCGTGTTCGGCGCGGTATTTGATTGCGTCGGCGTCGGCGTCGGCGTCGACGTCAGCGTCAACATCTGCGTCTGCGTCTGCGTCGGCGTCGGCGTCGGCGGCCGCGGCCGTGCGTTCCGGTTCAGCGATTTCGCTTTCGTCGATTTCGTCGATTGCGCCGGCATCGTGCACGGCTTCGTCGGTACCATGCTGGGTGGAGAATTCCTCTGACGGCACACCGATCGACGCGTCAACTTGTGCGCTCGACTCGTCATCGAGTGCACCGCCCCCACTCGCAACGTTCGCATCGCCGTTTAGGGGCAACACCAGCGGCGTCCGTGCAACGACGTCCTCCACCACGAGCACGCGCGCGGCCACGACTGCTATTCCCGTTTCCACCGTTCCCTGGCGGAGTGGCGAAAACAAATGCAACTCTTCGATGCGATCGAGTGGTACCTTGTCGAGAATCGCGCGCAGAAATCGTTCCGTCACAACACTCACCGGAACGTTGGCGCGTTCGTCGGCTGCGCGCGTGGGCGGCGCCGTATCGACCACCGTTTCGTCGTCCAACTCGTCCATCAACTGTTCGTCTTCGTTCTCGGACTCTGATAACACAAGCACACTCATGACAGATTCTGGATGGCTGGAGTTTCGAAAACAGGCGTTTCCGAATAATGCGTACCGCCGTGCGTCGCATGAAGCGATGGTATGCCGCGCGCTTCGAGCTCACGCTCGACGAACAGGCGAAGTATGTGCAGAAAATCCTGAGCGTTGGTCACAACGCCAAACGCCTGGTGCGTGCCGCGATCTTTGAGCTTGGACACCACGAACTCGGAGGAATCCACGCAGATGGTGGTCAGTTCTCGCAGTCTTCCATCTCTTTCCATCACAAAGGCGGGCAACATGTTGCCGGTCGCAATCGCATGCAGCGCCGTTGCAATCATGATCGCCATTGTCGCGCGCTTCGCATGATTGCGCATGGTGTCCTGCGCCTTCAGGACGTCCGTAATCACATCTGGCAGCGGACCATCATCGCGAATGGATCCGCACAACACAAACGGAACCTGATGCCGCACGCACGCGTGCATGATGCCGCTGGTCACGATTCCCTGCTCGACCGCCGCGGCGATTGATCCGGCACGACGCACGGCGTTGATGGCGCGCATGTGCAGCCCGTGACCGCCTGCACTCGCATTTCCGGAGTTGTTCATGCCAAGTGTGGTACCGAATAGCGCAGTCTCGATGTCGTGCACAGCAACGGCGTTGCCCGCGAGCAGTGCGCCCACAAATCCGTTCTGCACGAACCACGTCATGTCCGCACGGGCACGTGAGTGAACCAACGCCGGTCCCGTGATCCAAATGACATATCCACCGCGCACACGTTCATCAACGAGCAGCGACGCCATCAACGAGTAGTCGATGGGTTTTTCGCGCGACACCTGGCTGGTCATGAACTGGAACTCGGGCGTTGCCTGTGCGTCTTCGTCACCAGCGAACGCGCGCGCATGCACGAAAATTCCTTCTGACCCGTCTTCGGACAATCCAACGGCAACCTGGTCCCCCGCCATTACGCGACGACCTTCACGCGCGTACAACACACCGTCGGCGGCGCGTACAATAGCGGCATCCATACGTGGCTCGAGCGGCAACTGCCACGCACCGTCAACGCGCACGTACGTTGGCAGATTCGTGGTCGAAAAAAATCCGTCGGGTAACACGCCGTCGGCAGGCGCCGGCACAAACCTGGCCGGCGGTGCGTCTTTCAAGACGGGATCGGTGAAATTGGGCGGGCGAAAGGTTGTCACTCCCGAAAGATCACCGGCAGACGGCCTTGGGCTCAAGGTGCGGCGGCGCTATTCCGCCTTGAGAGCCTCCAAAGGACTCGTTTGCGACGCTCGGCGGGCCGGAATCCAGCACGCCAGCAGCGCGACACCAAGTAATGCCCCCGTTACTGTGGCATAGGTGGCCGGGTCAAGCGGCGAAATGTCGAAGAGCATGGTGGTCAAAATGCGGCTCGACGCCAGCGCCGCGCCGAGTCCGACGATGACGCCGATGGTTGTGAGGGCCATTCCCTGACGTAATACCATCACGACCTGGTCGCGCCCCGTTGCTCCAAGAGCTGCGCGCACGCCAAGTTCGCGATTGCGCTCAGTCACCGTGCCCGCCAGCACGCCGTAAATGCCCGCTGCGGCAAGCACCAACGCAACCATCGCGAAACTCTCGAACAAAACGAGCGCAAACGTTTGCTGAGCTGCGCGTGTTGCTAACAACTCCTCGGCCGTTGCAATACGAATGATTGGCTGATCCTTATCTGCACTCCAGATGGCTTTCCTGAGTGCAGGAACAAGTGCCGTCATATCCGAACGTGAACGGACAACGAGCGTCATGCCGGGATCAACAAATTGCCACTGCGTTTCGGGCAGATACACCGCCTCGACGTCTTGCGAGGCCAACGAAATCTGTTTCACGTCACCCACTACGCCGACAATTTCACGCCACGGTCCGTCCATGCCGCCCACTTTAATGCGTTGTCCGACGGGACTGACGTTGCCAAACCGGCTTCGCGCAAACGATTGGTTGATGATGGCAACCATAGGCGCATTCGCGATGTCAGTTGCTGCAAAATACCGCCCGCCCACGAGCGGGATTTTCATCGTTTCGAAGTACTGATCGCTGACCGCATAGCGAAAGCCACCGTTGTCGTCTTCCGGATTGAACTTGGGCTGTGTTTCGAAGTGCACGCCGTAGCGATCGGAATCGTCGCTGAGTGGCAATTGGCTGGTCATCGCCGCAGCCTCGACGCCGGGCAAAACGCGCACATTGTTCAGCGCCTGCTGCATAAACTCGGCAATCAGTGCTCCGTTCACGAGGCGACCTCCGCCGCCCTGGATTTGCATCGTCAGGAGATTGTTGCTTTCGAAGCCGGGATTCACCGCGAAAAGTCGCTCCATACTTCTGAACAGAAGTCCGGAACCAACCAACAGCACAATGGCCATCGCGACTTCACTCACGACCAGCGCCGATCGCGTAAAGCGCGAAGTTGCGGCCGACCGACGCGTGGTGCGACGAATGGTTTCCTGCACGTTCCCGCGCGATGCCTGCAGCGCTGGCAGCAACCCAAACAACACACCAACAACCGTCGTAACACCCAACGCGAACAGCAGGACCGTTGGCTCAATCTTAATTGCGGCGAGACGCGGGAGGTCGGAGGGGCTCAACGCGACCAGGACGCGCACTCCCACAAACGCGACACCAATGCCGGCGGCGCCGCCTAACACTGCCAGCAGAACACTCTCAGAGAGCAGCTGGCGCACAATCCGTGCACGCCCCGCGCCCAGCGCAGCGCGAACCGCAAATTCACCTTCACGTTGCGCGCCGCGCGCGAGTAACAGGTTCATCACGTTGAGGCACGCGACCAACAGCACCAGCGCAACCGCACCCAACACCGCTAGCAGTGCTGGGCGCACGCCAGTCACAAGGTCGTCACCCAATTTCGGCGCCATGAAGCCGAGATGCGAATAGTCTTTCGGAAAATCGCGACCCATCACTTTGGCGATGGCGTTGAGATCAGCGCGGACTTGTGATTCGGATACTGTCGATTTCCGCAGTGCGACCACGCGCAGATGTCGGCAGCTACGACACGCTTGCGGCAGTGAAACGTCATATCGCAGCGGCACGAAATACTGAGAAGTTGGACTCAGCACGTTTTCAAACGAGGCAGGCATCACACCGACGACCGTGAAGTCGACACCGGCCATGGTGATCGGCCTGCCAATGATGGACGTGTCGCCTGCGAACCGATTTCGCCATAACGCTTGCGAGAGAATAATGACGCGTTGTGATCCGGCAATATTCTCCTCATCGCGAAACGCTCGCCCAATGGACGGGGACACGCCGAAAACCTGAAAGAAGGACGGCGTAACACGTTGCCCTTCAAGAAATTGAGGCTCGCCCTTGCCAGTGAGTGTCCCCGAGGACGACGACATCGCCGCAATACTGCTGAACGAATGATTTTGCGCGAGTATGTCGGCGTACGTCGCGTACCCAAGATTGCTCTTGTCTGCGGGATTGGTTCCCTCCCAAATCATCGTGATTCGGTTCGCGTTGGGAAACGGCAGCGACTCGAACAAAATGGGATTAACCGCACTGAAAATTGCGGTCGTTGCGCCAATTCCCAGCGCGAGCGTAAATACGGCAAGCGTCGTAAACGCGGGACGCCGCATCAACATGCGCCACGCAAACCGAAGGTCTGATTGCAGCAGCGACATGGACGAATCTCCGTTGACAGAACGTGGGTGATTGTTGCGCGGAGCCGATTGAGAGAGCGTGCGCGGGGCGTGCAACGTTTCCCGCCAGTACCACCGGTTTGCAGCGCTCGCTCCCTTCGTCGCACGGAGCATTGCGTACTGTTCTTCGAGATCGCCCAACAGCGCGTCACGCAAATGCGCGGGAACGATGCGCTCGAGTAACCAGCGCGCGCGTACGGGCGGTCGGTTCGTTGCTGCAGTCATTGCGTTCCCCACTTTGCATCGAGGCCACGAGCCATACTGCGGAGCGCGCGCACACTCTGTTGCAGCGCCTGCTTTCCCCCGGAAGTCAGCGCGAAATGTTTTTTCGCTCTGCCACCACGTTCGGGCGTGGGATCACCAACAAACGAATCCACTAACCCCTTGTTCTCGAGACGTGAGAGCGTGGTGTAAATGGTCGCAAAACTCATCGTACGACCCGTACGCTCCAGGATTTCCTGGTGCACGGTCACGCCATACGCATCGTCGCCGAGCCGGAGGAGCGCAAACATCACGAGCTGTTCGAGTTCGCCGAGATTCTTTTCCATGGGTCCCTGAGGTCATATAGTCGACTTTGTAGAATATATGACAACCGCGAAAGCGAAAGGGTTTGGACAGCTTTAGCGGCGGGCGACTTCGGTCATGAGCGGCACGGCACTCGTGAGCGTATCACCCGGCTGCACAAGGGACATACGGAATTTGCCCGTACCCGCCGCGCCAAAGGCGATGCCCGGAGTGACGACGATGCCGGGGCCCCGCATAAGCGCATCGACCCAGCCCCAGTCGTCGAAACCGGGCGGAACATCGAGCCAGAAGTACATTGTGGCCTTCGGAACGTCTACGGTCCAGCCGTGCTGCTTGAGTGCGCCGGCCAACGCGTCACGGCGACGCTTGTATTCCTCGACTATTGGCGGCGTGATGGTACGGTGTTGGCTGAACGCGGCAATTGCAGCGCGTTGCGGCAGCGTTGAAACACCGTAGCCAACGTTTGAGCGATACAGATCGAGCGCGCGGATTGCATCCGCATTGCCTGTGGCAAACCCAATGCGCAACCCGGCCATATTGAACGATTTCGAACACGTGTGCATTTCGATTGCGACATCCTTTGCGCCGTCGAGTTCGAGAATGCTGGGCACCACAAATCCGTCGTACGACAATTCGCTGTACGCCAAATCACTTACCACGAGCAACTCATTCTGCGCGGCAAACGCAACAATTGCCGCGAGATCGTCACGCGTTGCGATTGCTGTGGTCGGATTGCTCGGATAGTTGACGATCATGATGCGCGCGCGGGCCAGATCGTCGGCACTGATGGTTTCGAGCATCAAACGTCCCGAACCGTCATTCGCGAACGGCACGAACACCGGCACTGCGCCGGCCAGAAGCGTCGCGCGCGCATACACCGGATAGTGGATTTCTGGCACGAGTACGACGTCGCCCGGATTGCACATTGACAACACGATTTCAGCGAGTCCCTCTTTCGATCCCGCTACGGGCATCACTTCTGTATCCGGATTGATTGCCACACCAAATCGGTCCTGCATGAAAGCCGAAATAGTATTCCGAAATTCGGGATGTCCGCTGAAATGCGGATAGCCGCTCAGCGTACGTTCACCAACGGCTTCACGCATCGCATTTATCACGGGCTGCGGAATTGGCTGATCGGGACTGCCAATTCCGAAGTCCACCAGCGTCTTGCCTTCCGCGCGAAGCGCGGCGCGACGCGCATCCAATTCCCAGAAGACATACGGCGGGATGCTGCTTAACGTGTTGGATGTGGTGAAACTGGTGATAGGCATAGCGCGATAACCGAATGATTCGTGAGTGAAAACCGGGCGTACTGAAAATGTCGGAACCGAACAGCGGTTACAACAGCGCCGCCGGATCCCTATCAACAATCAAACGGAGGCTACTCGCTCGCGGTAGCACATAACGCTCGGCGATGTAGTGCGCGACACGCGTAAGCGTTCCGGGATTCGATGCCTTGAGCAGAAAGTGCCAGCGCCAGCGATCCTTGATGCGGTCAATCGGACACGGCGCCGGTCCAACCAGTTCCACGCCCTTCGTGTCGGTCCTCTGCAGCAAGCGTTGCACCCAGTCGACGGCAGCAAGCGCTGCCTGCGCGGTGGCGTCCTCGCTTTCGCCGGAGACGATCACATTTGCCAGTGCGACAAATGGCGGATAGATGGGCAAACGGCGTTCATCGAGTTCGCGCCGGACAAACGACAGAAAGTCATGTGTGGCCGCGTGAATGATTGCGTGATTACCCGGCATGCGCGTCTGCACAATAACTTCCCCACCTTTCGTACCACGGCCCGCACGTCCGGCCACCTGACTCAGCAGCTGGAAGGTTCGCTCATTCGAGCGAAAGTCGGGGAGATTCAACCCCGTATCCGCATCGATCACACCAACCAGCGTCACGTTCGGAAAGTCGAGCCCTTTCGCGATCATCTGTGTGCCGAGGAGGATGTCAACTTCGCCACGGCCAACGCGATCGAGAATGGCGGCGTGCGACCATTTGCCGCTGGTCGTATCAACGTCCATGCGCGCAAGTCGCGCGGTTGGGAAACGTTCGGCAACCAAACGTTCAACTTGCTGCGTACCCATGCCGCGTCGCTTGATCGATTCGCTTTGACATTGCGGACACTTGTGAAACGCGTCTTCGCGATGCTGGCAGTAGTGGCACACCAACCCTTCGGGCACGCGATGATACGTGAGTGAGATGCTGCAATGCGGACATTCGGCCACGTAACCGCACGACTGGCATTGCATGAACGATGCATAACCGCGTCGATTGAGCAACAGCAGTGATTGTTCGCCTCTCACCAGTCGTGTTTCGAGGGCGACGGCGAGGTCGGGGCTCAGCACCCCCAGCGCAGGATCAAATGGTGCACCGGGCGGGCGCTTCGACAATTGATCGCGCGTGACGGTGCGCAAATCGACGACGGACACCTCGGGCAATTTTCCGCCGCCGGTGCGTTCGGGCAGCGAGATACGAATTGCGTTGCCACGTTCGGAGCGTTCCCAACTTTCGAGGCTTGGAGTCGCACTTCCCAAAACGGTGACGGCGCCTTCGAAGCGCGCGCGGACAATCGCGGCCTCACGCGCGTGGTATCTTGGCGTTTCGCTCTGCTTGTAACTCGCCTCGTGTTCTTCGTCGACGATGATGACACCAACATTCGTGAGCGGCGCGAATAGCGCGGAGCGCGCGCCAACAGCAATGCGACGATCTCCCCGGCGGAGTGCCTGCCACGCGTCGAGACGTTCTCCTTCTGAAAGTGCCGAGTGCAGCACGGCAACGTCGTCGCCAAAGGCGCCACGGAACCGGTCAACCGTTTGCGGCGTGAGTGCAATTTCCGGCACGAGGACAATTGCCGTGCGCTTCTGCCGTTGCACAATGTCGCGCAGCACTTCGATGTACACCAGCGTCTTGCCACTGCCCGTGATGCCGTGCAACAGAAACGTCTGCCCCGCACTTCCGCGCAGAATTTCTTGTACCGCTGCAGTCTGCGCTGGTGTGGGCACAGGTGGCGGCAGTACAACCGCGCGTTCGGTAAATGGATCGCGCGCATGGGTCTCATCGTGAATGGTGATGAGCCCTTTCTTGGCCATGGCTGTTAGCACGCCCGGACTGCAATCAGCTTGCGCCATGACCGCGTCCACTGGCGCGCTGCCACCTTGTGCTTCGAGCAATTCATAGACAGCACGTTGTTGCGGCGCACGTGCGAACAGTTTCTCTCGCAGGAGCAGGGACGCCAATTCCGCGGCAATCCGCGCAACTCGTCGTGTACGAATAGCGGTTGACGGCGCCGTTACGCTGGTCAACACTGATGGCAACATGGCGCGCAACGTCATACCCAACGGGGCGGCGTACCACTTCGCGATCCATTCGGCCGTTTCGAACAATGGCTCCGTAAACGACGGAGTGTTATCGATGACCGCGTCAATCGGTTTGAGCTTGATACCTTCCGGCGGATCAACAACACCAAGACAGATGCCAATTTCCTTGCGATTGCGGAACGTGACGGCTACGCGCGCACCGCGAGGAATTGGCATCGCAATTCCTTCGGGCACGCTGTAGGTGAAGTTGCGAAACAGGGGAGCCGCGAGCGCCACCGAAACGCAACGGGTGGCCATCGCGTCAGCCATCAGCGTCGGGTCACGCCCAGCCCTGGCGCATCGCCCAGGGTAATTGCGCCGTTTGGAATGCTGGGGCCGGTGAAGGGATCGTCGGCCAACAGGGCGGCCCCATCGAGATCAGCGTAATCGAGGAGCGGCGAGAGCTGCGCCGCAGCGGCGATGCCCAGCGTGGTCTCGACCATGCAGCCGCACATCACCTTCAAGCTGTGTGCGCGAGCCACGGCAATCATGCGCATCGCTTCGCGCAGTGAACCACATTTCATCAGTTTGATGTTGACGCCGTCAACCGCATCGGCCAGGCGCGGAATATCCGTTGCGACAACACACGACTCGTCGGCGAATACCGGAATAGGCGAGCGCTCACGAATAAATTTGAAACCCGCGATGTCGTGCGGCGGCACTGGTTGCTCCAACATTTCCACGCCACACTGCACCAGCGTGTCCATCATCTGAATGGCGTGTTTGGGATTCCACGCCGCGTTTGCGTCCACTCGTAAAATTGCATTGGGCGCTTCCTTCCGCACAAGGCGAATTGTTTCGGTGTCGCGCGGACCGCCCAGTTTTACTTTAAGTATTGGATACGCGGCGGCTTCCCGCACGCGCGCGCGCAGGGTCTCATCATCGGGAGCGATACCAATGGTGAAGCTCGATTTCGGCGCCGCCGCGGGATCGAGTCCCCACAACTTCCAGAGCGGAACGCCCAGACGTTTTCCCTGCAGATCATGCAACGCGGCACTGACCGCACAACGCGCGGCGGCATTCCAGCGCAGTGCCAACTGCAACGACTGCTCAATTGCCTCCAGTGACCAGGTATTGGCAGATTCAAGCAACGGCGCAAAGCTGCGTACTGCGGCCATCACACTTTCGGCCGTCTCGCCATAGAATCTGCTGGGCGCTGCTTCTCCCCAGCCTTCGGCGCCGTCATCATCGCGAATTTTTACCCACACCATGCGAAACTCGCTGGTGCCGCCGCGAGCAATGATGAAAGGATGCGTGGTATGAGCGGTGATAATTTCACAAGTGAGCTGCATGCGCAATGATGATCAGGTAGGAGTGAAACCAGTTCGGCGGGCCGCACGCGCACCACGCGCGTCGACACCGTTTCCAAGAAACGCGTTCAGCGCATCCGCGAGATCGAACCCACGATCGTAGCGTTCTGCGGGGCTCTTGGCGAGACACTTCATGATGATGCCGCTCAATGCACCGGGAATTTTCGGATCGGCCGCCGCCGGCGCGACTGGTTGTTCGTGTACGTGCTTGTATCCAACCGCGTAGGAATCATCACCGTCAAATGGTGGTTTCCCGAGCAGCATTTCGTAGAGCAGCAAACCAACCGCGTACAGATCGCTTCGTCCATCGACCAGCTTACCCATGGCTTGCTCGGGCGACATGTAGTGCGGTGTACCCATCGCACGTCCGGTTACGGTGAGGCGCCCGTGAAAACGCGCCGTTGCAATACCGAAGTCGGTGAGCGCCGCGTTACCGTCTTCGTCGAACAGAATGTTGTCGGGTTTGATGTCGCGGTGAATCACGCCGCGACGATGTGCATAGTCGAGTGCGCACGCAACCTGCACGGCCGTTGTGGCGGCCGTTGTTGGCGACAACGTGCGTTGACGTGCCAACAAGTCGGCCAGAGAACCACCGGCATAGTAGGGCATCACGAGGTATTCAAGATCGCCCGACGCGCCCATATCGGAAATTGCACACACGAACGGGTGCACGAGGCGTGCGGCGGCTTCGGCTTCGCGACGAAAGCGTTCACGCATTTCCGGATCACGCGCAAGGTTTCGATGTAACACCTTGACCACCAGCGAACGCGCCAGCGCGGCGTGCCGAGCGAGGTAGACATGCGCCATGCCGCCGCTGCCGAGTCGTTTGACGATCGTGTAGCGATTACCCGTTGCGCGGCGCAATTCGCTGAGTTCTTCGTCGGGTTCGCCCAGCGGTGGCGCGGTAACCTCAGGCAACTCCGATCCGCAACGCGCGCACCGCGCCGCCGCGGCGCGACTCCACGTGCCGCATTCGGGGCAGAACATTTTACCGCGCTCCTTCGACCGACGGTTGAGCGATGCCTGACGTCGTGTTGCCCCTTGACATACGCATCAAAGTAACCGCTTCCGGCGGAGGTACCACAGCAGCACAAAACCGAGTGCCAGCTGAATGACCACCATGAACAGGAAACCGTGTGGCCACTTGGACAGGGGAATCAAGTCGAAGTTCATGCCCCACATGCCACTCACCACAACAAACGGCAGCGACATTGTGGCTACGACCGACAGCGCCTTGGTTGCGGTGCCCAGTCGGTTCGAGACCTGGTTGAGATATCCGTCCATGGTGCTGCTGAGCAATTCACGATAGGTATCGAGCGAATCGTTGATGCGCAGCACGTGATCGTAGATGTCGCGAAAATAGACCTGCGTTTCGGGCGTGAGCAGCGTGGTTGGCCGGTTGGTCAGAATGTTCATGACCTCGCGCGACGGCTGCAGATAGCGACGCAGCGACAGCACAAGGCGTTTCACGTTGAAGATGTCGCGCAATGCTGTCTCGTCGAAATCCACAAACACGCGCGTTTCGATGGTGTCAAGGAATTTATCGATCTCGTCAAGGATTGGGAAAAACCCGTCGATCGTTTCGTCGAGTACCAGGTGCAACACGCGTTCGACACCGCGAGCCAGAAAATCGGGAGTGCGTCGGATCTGCTCCGCCGATTTGCTGATCGCCGGAAATGTGCCCCCGTGCACCGTCACCAGCAGGTTCGTTCCCAGAAACGCGTACAGGTCATTCGTTTCAAGATCGTAAGGATCGTCCGTTTGACCACGCAGGGCCACGCCGCGAATTACGATGAACAGATATCCGGGATATTCCTCGATCTTGACGCGCGAAGCCGGATTTAGCGTGTCTTCAATTGCCAGTGGGTGAAAGTGAAACAGCTTCTCCAGTAACGCGTGTTGCGTGCGGTTCGAAGAGTCAATGTCAACCCACAAGGTTCCCTTCGATTCGAGCAATGCCTTGAGGTCGCGCGGGTGACAATCCACGACCGCCTGTCCATCCACACCGCGATATATCACCGATGGGTACGGTGATTCGCTGGTGTTGAGTGGCAGTTCGCAGCTAGCGGCGACTTGTGGCGGAGATGTCACGAGTTCTGGTTCAGTTCGAGTACCTGACGAAAGCTACGCGAGTGCGGACAAATGAACCATGACGGCCGCCGCAACCGGATCGGGTGCGTATCCGCCTTCCAACGCGCTAACGATGCGCCCGCCACACCAACGTTCTGCGCGTGTTACCAGAGCGCGCGTCAGTTCCGTGATGTGCTCGTTTTGCAATGTGAATGCGCCCAATGGATCGCCCTCGAGACAGTCGAAGCCTGCTGAGATGATCAGCAAATCGGGCACGAACTCATTTGTGGCCGCATCAACCGCGCCCAAAAACGCAGTCACGTACTCCTCGGCCGGCAATGACGGCGGCATTGGCACATTCCAGATTGTGTTGAGCGGACCACGATCGTCGGCCGCTCCGGTGCCCGGATACCACGGCCATTGGTGCATGGACACAAAGTGAATGCGTGCATCGTGTTCAACGAGCGCTTGCGTTCCGTTGCCGTGGTGCACATCCCAATCGACAATCAATACCCGGTTGCAATCGTCGCGTTGCAATGCGTACTGCGCGGCGATTGCAACGTTTCCGAATACGCAGAATCCCATGGCGCCTGCGCGGAGCGCATGATGTCCCGGTGGACGCACCGCGCTGAAACTTCGAATGGCGCGACCGTCGAACGCCATATCAACGCCGTCCAGCAAACAACCGGCACCGGCGGTCACGGCATCCCAGGAACCCTCGCTTACCACTGTGTCCGCGTCGAGGCGGCCTCCACCTGCGGCGGCAAGTGCGCGCACCTGTTCGATGTACGCAACGTCATGCGCCAGCGCGATTTCCTGGACGGTGGCATGCCGTCCTTCGTGTTGTTGCAACGACTCGTACAGCGCAATGTCGTTGCGCAGCGCGCGCGGAATTGCGCGCAAGCGACCGACGTGTTCCGGGTGTTGCCATCCGGTATCGTGGCGGCCGCAATCGGAGCTGGAGATAAACGCGACAGGCGGGTGCATACGTCAATTTGGCACGCGCGCAGGCCTGCGGTAGCGGGTGCGTGGCCAACGATGCCTGGACGCGCTGTGACAGACTCCAACAACACGCGTGGCGGCCTACTTCGCTCCGCGTAATCGACGCGACGCCCATTCGGCCAGTAGACAGAGCATCGCCAGCATGGCCAGCGACACGTCCCAATTGACCGATCTATGCATCTGCACCGTGGATGCCGGCATTGGAGTCGATCTCCCAAGACGCACCATCACATCCGCGAGAGGCGCTGTTCGGCCGGGCGCGTCGCTGAATTGCCCGACTTCTTTTCCATCGGCACCCAGGCTTTGCTCGGGCGCGTAGGCGGCCGCGCTCACGAGGCTACTCCACCAGGCGCGATGCGCATCGACACTGCCATCGGGGCCTGCCATGCGCCATTCCCAAACGCCGTCGTATGCGCTTTCGACAACACGCCCCGCCCCAAAACGCCGCGCGACCACCGCTGCGACCGACTTGCGCGCAGCGACACGTGAATTTCGCGCGATGATTGCGGCATCCGAGTCGGGCGTGATAGGACGCCAGCCCAATCCAACGAGCGGAGTGTCGGTTTCCAATCCGCCGGGCACACCCGGCTGGCGATCGCCAACGCGGCCCGGCAGCATCGCACCAAACTCACGGAGTGTCGTTGCAGCACCCGCGATTACTACCCCACCTCCGCTTTGCGCGTAGCGACGAATTGCCGGAATGTGTGGCAGCACACTTGAGTCGAGCGCAACGACTGCGGAATAACGCGACGTATCGGGCGCAACTGGTGCACCCTGCGTGACTGTCACGTTCTTTCCGATTGCATAACGCACTTCAACATCCCATCCTCGCTCTTCGAGTGCTGCGACCGTGAACTTTCCCTCCCAACCCGGTTCGGCAAAGACCAGAATGCGACGTATCGTTGCAGGTGCGGGCGCCGTTGCAACTGCCGTTGCGGACCGCGCGGACGCCGCAACCGAACCGGCGACCCGTCCAACGACGACGCTCGCGCCACCGTTGGCAGTAGTGACGCTGTCTATGAGCCCGAGCGAATCGCGAAACGAAACGGGCGTGATATTCGGAGCCGCGACGCGCAGCGAATATCCGCCCTTTGGATCAATCAGCGCACGCACTTCGACGGCAACTGCGCCGCCTTTGATTGAATCGGTCCACGACACGGGAATTCCAGCCGAGCGCGCCGCCGTGAGCAACGCGCGGTTCGTATCACTGGGCACGCTGAACGCGGCCAGATGAACCGCACGCAATGCGCCGCGGTCACGCAACGACGTGTTGATCAAACCGAGCAGCGATGGCGAATCGTTTGACGGAACCGAATCGACGCGAAACACAACAGGGGCGTTCGCCGACGCGCTCGTGCCGCGAAGCGCCTCGCTCACCGACACCAACGCCACAGCCAACGCCGCAAACGCAGTCAAGCGCAGCGCACGTTCAATCCGCACTCGCATTACGACGTTTGCGAGTGCGCCCGACGGCGGCGATGACTCAACGCGTAAGGGCATACACCACGATGTTCACGGCGAACTTGGTATTGTCCACCGAAAGGAATTTTTTGTTTTCCGGGTGATAGCTCCACTCCGAACTGTAATCCTTGTTGCTATACAACACTCCAATGCGACCGTTGCGCAGGATCGCCATGAGGTGTTCATGCACGAGATTGTCCCCCCATCCGTTCAGTTCATGACTGGTGGCCGGAGGTCCATTCTCGAACTTGAAGAAGGATCGAAACAATTCGTGGGTGTTGGGCAGCTGCACGAGCGCGCCAAAGATGCGCCGGATTTCCTCGACAATGGATCTATGAAACGGCCCGTCGATATCGTGATTGTGGTCGTCGATAAAAAGCAGGCCACCGCGTTTCACATATTCCAGCATCACTTCCGATTCCTTTGGCGTAAACCGAACAGGGAGATGCCCGGTCAGATACAACAACGGCGAACGGAACACTTCTTCGGAGGCAAGCGGAACGATGATGCCCTGCGGCGCAACCGAGATGGTCGTATAGCGCGCAATCGCATCGATGACGTTGGCCGGCACCAGCGGCGCCGAATCCCAATCGCCCGATTCGTACTGCGCGGTGGCAAACACAAACGATGCGGCCGGTAACGCAGTCGGTCCGAAACCGTTCATCAGAGTCCGCGCCAGCTCGTCAGCGAATCCGATTTGGCGGCACCACCAATGAGACGACGCGCGCGAATCAATGCCGCCGTCACATCGCCACCGCGGCGCACCACTTCGAGCGCGTCATTCAGCGCGGCGGCCAACCGCGGCGCATCGGTGATCGATTCCAACCGCAACAGTGCCAGCGAATCGCGACCGGCGTTGACGTCACGCGTGAGCAGCAGCGCGGCCGACAACAATCGTGCTTCGCGTTCGGCTTCCTTGGGTGACAACGCTTCGCGCGCCACGCGTGAATTCACCATGCCCGTGTCTTTGCCGATCAATCGCACTTTCGCCAGATCAACAATCACCACCGGTGGTTTCCCGCGCAGATAAATACGCTCGGCGCTCCGTGCACGCTCAATGGCAGCTAGCGCAATCTTCATATGTGGAACGGCGTTCTTCGGCTCTGCAATTTCCAGCGCGCTCGCTGCGTCCCACATTGCATTGAACGCTTCGAGCAGCGGCTTGTTGATGCCAACAATGGGCGAATCACCCTCGTCGCCATCAGTCATCGGCGCGGCCGCACCCGACGCGGTGATCACAAGTTTTCCCTGCTCGATCGCCACACCGCGGTCAGCTGCGTCGCCGTGTTCGCCACTATCTTCACCATCGAGCCGTTGAAACACCAGGTTGCCAATGGCTTTCCTGAGTCGCGCCTGATCGCCAGCCAGCTTGCCTGATTCCGCAACGAGATCGGCGTGCGAGACAGTTTTGAGTCGCGCGACAAGTTTCTCCGTGAGGATCAGCAACATGCGCTGACTCATGAGCGATTTCTGTACTTCGGGCGGCGGCGCCGGATCGACCGCAACCGAGTCGTATTCGCTGGCGCGCGCCACACGAAACGTTCGGGTTTCACTGGCGCCCAATTCGTGTGCGGCATCGGGATGGCGATCACGCGCCACAGCACGCATATGGATGATGTCGCCCGGAACAAGCTTCATCGTATCCAGCGAGAACGCGGCCTGCCATTTGTATTCATGGTCGCCGTTCAGCCGCTGCGCTCCGACAATCGTGGTCTTGGCCGTGAAACGTTCGCCTTCGCCCGACGTCACAATCAATTCGTAGTTGACGCTCTGCAATCCCAGATCATCGTGTGCAGATGCGCCAAGCGTGACAGTACCTTTGGCTTCGCGATACACGCTGTCGCGCGTGGGCGATTCCAGGTGAACGACGGGGATGGAATCGGCACGTGGTTCGAGCAGCAACTGTCGGTTCGTCGCGCCGAGTGCAAATCTTGCATCCGCGGGTGATGCCGGCATGGTGAGACGCGTGGCCCAACCTTTGCCCGTATGCGTGACAGTGAGCGAAATTGACGCGATGCTGTCAACGGTGGAGCGTAGAACGGCGGTGGGCGCATCGCCATCGTCGCCGCTGATTTCAACCAGACTGCCAACAAGTGCAGCAACCTGTCCGACGTCGTTCAAATTGGTTGTCTCCAACGCGCTGTATGCCGGCGGAATGACGCGTACGCGCCAATTGGTGAGAGCCTCGCCGTTTGCGTTGTTGGTATTGTTCTTCGGTGATGTGCGTGTCTCGCCGGAAGCACGGTCGCTGGCCGCGCGCGATAGCCGTGCCTCAAGCGGCCCCGCAATAGCTCCCAACAACACGGCCAGTACGACGGGCAATCGCAGTTGATTTAGCGATGATCGATTGAGCGGCGTAGCAATATCCGGCGCCCCCACGGCCGAAACCAACCGCTGTCGCGCTTCGTCGGAAATTGTGCGCGACTGCTGCGCGTCGATTTCATCGAGTGTCACCAACGCGAACTGCAATGCCGGAAATCGCTCCTCCAACCACAACGCAGCGCGCGCGCGTGTGATACTGCCGTCGCGCAAACGCAAAAATTGCGCGACGCCACCAGCCGCCGCGATTGCGACCGCTATTGCAATGACACTCGTCGCATTGCCAGCGTTGCGCCAAAACATTGACACCACCAGCGATGCAATCAGCCACGCAAGCGCGCCTGCGGCAACACCAAACGCAACGGCCCGCACCCACGATTGCAACTGCATCCGTTGCCGAACGCTGTTCACGAGCTCCGTTGATCGACCAGTCACGACTCCAGAACCAGCAGCCATGGTCAGGCCACCCTGCGCGCGACGCTCGAGTGTGCTTCGATCGCGTCAGTGATGCGGTCTTCACGATCACGCACAAACCACTCGCAGATCAGCAGCGCGATTGCGAGAATGAGCCACAGTGGCGCCCACGGC
Organism: Gemmatimonas sp.; assembly: GCA_040004335.1. Taxonomy (GTDB): domain Bacteria; phylum Gemmatimonadota; class Gemmatimonadetes; order Gemmatimonadales; family Gemmatimonadaceae; genus Gemmatimonas. Next base: position 7,840 of record JBDUBA010000512.1, on the reverse strand, counting down.
GTATGAATGACGGCGTTGCTCTTGAACGTCGTGGCCGGCGCTGCCAAACCCGTTCCGGAAACGTCACGCACTTCACCTTCTGAAAGTTGCCCAACATCGCGTTCGCCCCCGCACGGCCCCGAGAGCGCCTGCAACAAGGCGCGCGCCGCCTGCCCTTGCAACACATCGCTGGAAGGCGGAACCGCAATTCCGACATGTCGTGTGCATGAAGTGCTCGTGGGAAGCTCCACGGCTGCAACTTCGCCGTCACTCCACCACGCCAGCGCGCGTCCTTGCGCGAGGATGGCATCAGGAATGTGGGCCACGCGTTCGAACGGAAACACCAACGCCTCACCGCGGGCGATGATAGCACCGACAGTATTTGCGTTGCTGGCGGTCCAACCCTCTGGCGCGCCCGACGCCGGCCATTCAAGTGAGATTGGCACGAACGGAACTGCGCTCGCTGTCTGAACATAGGACGTCCCGCTGTTGGACAACGTCCAACCGCGCACCTCCAATGCCGAGACCACCGCTTCGCTGGCCTTCCCGCCAACGAGCGCCAGACGTCGTACGTACGCATTGGTACTGTCGACCACAGGGCTCGCATTGAACAACCGAATAGCGCCCGGCCAGGTGGCACGCACCGCTGGGAACGCCGCATCTTTCCAGTTGCGAACAAACGGTGCGACAATGACGAGATCGACGGCGTCCACGTTGCGCTCTTCACGCACCAGCGCACTGGCGGCGCGTGTGGCCGTGAGAATGGCCGCGCTTAGGCTCGCCGCTGGATAATTCGCGCCTTTCATTGGCGCAGAAATCGTCTCAGCCTTGAACGCTTTCGTCTGCGCCGCCGACAGCATGTGTGCCGTTGTGTCCATCACCACAATCCGCGTTACGGTGTCAGCCGCAAATGCACCGCTCAACGCACGCGTCACTGCGTTCTGCGTGCCCAACACATCACCGCTGTTCGCTGCTTGCAACACGACAACGCGCCCGTGTTTGATGCCGGAGCCACGCCAATACAATCCACTCAGCGCAACGCCCAACAGCAGCAACGCCAACACGCGCAGCAAGAGCAAAAACAAGTCGCTGGGTCGTGCGTTCCGTGAAACCGCGCGCACCGGACGCTCTGGCAGGAACCGCATGGTTGGAAGCAGCAGCACGGGTGGTCGGCGCACGGACAGGAAATGCAGCACACACGTTGCAAGCGCTGCGAATACCGCCGCACCAAACATCCAGGGAGCGCCAACCCCAATCATGCCTGTCGCTCTCCAACGGCCGCGGGTTCGGCCGCAAGCTCACCGGCCGCTCCGGACACAATGTGTCGCACCAATCGCGCCGGCGACGCATCGGTTCGCGCTTCGAGGTAACCGGCGCCGGCCGCCCGCCAACGGCGCGCTGCTTCTGCACGAAACGCATCGAACGCTTTGCGATATTCTGCGCGCGCTCCACGATGCAGCGCGCGTGGCGGCAGTTCGCTTTCGTCCGGATCGACGGCCAGCCAGGCACCGTCGGGCAGTTCCAACTCTTCAACGGCGACAACGTGCACACAATCCACCTGCGCGCCCGCGGCAATCAACTGCGAAACGGTTTTTAACGTCTCTTCGAAATCGCCGAGCAAATCGCTTAGAATGACGATGCGTGTGTTTGGGGAGAGCGGTGCCAACAATGGTGCAATGTCCGACGCACCGAAACACCGCGTCTCGTACAACGCGCGTGAAATTTCGCGCACGGTTCCGCGACGTGTACGCGGCGTCAGTCGTGCTCCGTTGCCGCTCGCGACCAGCAACCCAACTGGGTCCGCACCGGAATGCGCGACGGCCGCGAGACCAATTGCGACGGCGCGTAGCAAATCCCACTTGGTTGGACGATCGTCAGTTTCTTTCAACGGGAACGCAAGGCTGGCGGACGCGTCGGCAACAATCCACGTCGGCACCAAGGCGCGGTCATCAGTGAGCCGCACAAACGCACGGTTGCTGCGCGCCAATAATTTCCAGTCCAGACGGCGCGGATCGTCGCCCTGACGATACAATCGATATTCGGTGAACTCACCGGACGTGCCGCGTTGACGCGACCGGTGCGCGCCAGGCAACCCGGCCGAAACCGGACGACGCGCCGGCCAACGCACACCGCGCAGCGCATCCAGCATTGCGCCCATTTCGACGCTCACCGCTGTTTGTTCCGCGTCCCGCTACGCAGGGAGCGCGCTGGACGGAGCGGGCACTGCCGCCACCAACGCCTGCACGATGCGCTCCGCATCCACACCTTCCGCTTCGGCCGCGAAATTCAGCAACACACGATGGCGAAGCACTGGCAGTGCAACGCGCTGAATGTCGCTTGGCGCAACGGCAGCGCGGCCCGCAAGCAACGCCGACGCTTTCGCGCCGAGTATCAGCGCTTGTCCCGCGCGTGGACCCGCGCCCCAACGCAAATATTGCTTCACAATTTGGGGCGCGCGTGGGTCGGCGGGGCGTGACGCGCGTACAAGTTGCGCTGCGTATTGCAACACAATGTCAGCGCACGGCAGTTCGCGAACGAGACGTTGCAGGGCAATCGCTTCATCGGCGTCAAAGACCGGCGTAATACGGGCGCCGCCACGACCAGTGGTGGCACGCAGAATTGAAACTTCTTCCACTTCGCTGGGATAGCCCACGCGAATATCAAACAGAAAGCGATCGAGCTGCGCTTCGGGCAGCGGATACGTGCCTTCCTGTTCAATTGGATTTTGTGTCGCCAGTACAAAGAACGGTTCGGGCAAACGCATGGTTTGTCCGGCGGCCGTTACGGAGTGTTCCTGCATGGCTTCAAGCAGGGCGGCCTGCGTACGCGGTGGTGCGCGGTTGATTTCGTCTGCCAGCACGATGTTCGCAAACACTGGACCACGCACAAACCGGAACGCGCGCGATCCGTTGGCTCCCTCTTCCAGAATTTCTGTTCCCGTGATGTCGCTGGGCACGAGATCGGGCGTGAATTGAATGCGACGAAAATCGAGTCGCATTGCGTCGGAAATGGACTTGATCATCAACGTCTTGGCCAATCCCGGAACACCTACCAGCAACGCGTGTCCGCCAGCCACCATTGCCATCAGAATTTCTTCGACGACGTGGTCCTGACCAACAATACGTTTTCCAATTTCATCGCGAAGGCGCTGCACAGCGGCAATCAACGCCTCGGGATTCGTGCGCGTTGTGGCGTCGGCAATATTGACCATGGTCATTGGTTCACCGCACCGCGTGACGACGGCGCGACATCACCAGCAACGTTGCGCCGTTCTTCACGCCACATTCGCCGAGCGTCAGCTGTTCATTGCGGAGTTCGCTACCGTGCAGTTTGACGACAATTCCATCGAGCGCGTCGACGTCCGGCATCAACACGGCGAGCGCCGCTTGTTTGACATCTCGCAACGGGGTTGACGCGAGCGCTTCGACACGCACCGCATCCCACACTTCGGCGCTGTGCACACGCAGCGTGATCACGTTCGCGCGCGAACCCGCGGCGGCACTGTCCAGCAGTGAAATAGTCTCAGGGCGGACCCCCAACGTTGTCACAAACGGCGCGCTCATGCGGTCACCGCCGGCGGCACGACAACGGGTGGCACAATTGGTGTCGCTGGTGGGAGCGCGTCCAGAAACCGCACAACCTGCTGGTCAAACATGTAACTGGATCCGCTCACGCGCGTCACGCCGTCACTGGGCCACGCTGCTATTGCGATTTCTTCCCCGCCCAGTCCGCGCAGCATCACGTGTGTTGGTCCGCGTTTTTCCGGAAACGCCGCATACACGCCACTTTGGCGCGAGAAGAACAGCACCGCCTGTTCGAGCACAGCGGCGGGAGCCAACGAAGTGAAACACTCCTGCAGCTGCCGAGTGGACTGCTGATGCATGTGAATTCAGTTGGAACGTGGTGTGAGGTCGTCAGCCTTCATCATAACGCGCCGGAGTGCCCGCGAGTTGAAACAGGGGCCGAATCGCACAATCCGTGGCTCCACCGGCAGCGGCTCGTCCCCTGTCGACTGTCCCTCAGCTCACCGGCTCAGCGCAATCGCTGCGCGAGGTATCCAGCAAGCTGGCTCGTATTCACGCGGTCTTGCGCCAACGTGTCGCGATCGCGCACCGTGACGCTGTCGCTGCCCGCGCTGTCGCCATCGACCGTGATGCAGAACGGGGTTCCGACTTCGTCCTGACGGCGGTACCGCTTGCCGATCGAACCGGATTCGTCATAGTCGACGGTGAATGACCCGCGCAAATCGCTGATGATACGCTTTGCAAATTCCGGCTGCCCATCTTTTTTGGTGAGCGGGAACACACCCACCTTGATTGGCGCGATCGCCGGATGCAATCCGAGTACAACTCGCCCTTCCGATTCACCTTCGACAGACTCTTCGCGATAGGCATTGACCATGGCGGCAAGCGTGACGCGGTCCGCACCCACCGACGTTTCGATCACGTACGGGATGTACCGTTTGTTATTGAGCTGGTCGTAGTACTCGAGCTTCTTGCCCGAGAACTGCTGATGCTGCGTCAGATCAAAATCGCCGCGATTGTGAATGCCCTCGATTTCCTGAAAGCCCAACGTGCCGCCAAAATCGAATTCAACGTCAAACGCCGCGCGTGCATAGTGCGCGAGCTCGTTGCCGGCGTGCTGATGGAAATTCAGGCGATCTCGACTCAGTCCAAGGTCGAGATGCCACTGCAGGCGCGCTTCCTTCCATGACTCGAACCACTCCATGTCCGTGCCGGGTTCAACGAAGAACTGCATCTCCATCTGTTCGAATTCACGCGTGCGGAAAATGAAATTCCCGGGCGTAATTTCGTTGCGGAACGCCTTGCCAATTTGCGCGATACCAAACGGAACCTTCTGACGCATGCTTTGCTGCACGTTCAGAAAGTTCACGAAAATACCCTGCGCGGTTTCCGGGCGCAGATACGCGATGCTCGCGGAGTCTTCCAGCGGACCCATCGTCGTCTTGAACATCAGATTGAACTGGCGCGCTTCGGTGAGCTGGCACGCGTCATGCTGCCCCGGCTGTTTGCTTGGCTTCTGCGGGCAACGCGCGTCCTGCAACCTATCGGCGCGGAAACGGCCCTTGCACGTTTTGCAGTCAACGAGCGGATCAACAAAGCCCGACACGTGACCACTGGCTTCCCAGGTTTTGGGATGCATCAGAATGGCCGCATCGAGTCCTTCGATGTCGTCACGCGAGCGCACCATGCTGTTCCACCAGCGATCCTTGATGTTGCGCTTGAGCTCAACACCAAGTGGACCGTAATCCCACACGGAACCAGCGCCGCCGTAAATCTCGGAGGACTGAAAAATGAAACCACGTCGTTTACAGAGTGAAACGAGCTTGTCCATGACATCCGGTTGAGCGGCCATCAGAGCACGTCGGGTGAAGGGGTTTGCGCGAGCACACTGGCCACAATCTGTTTGCCGTGATCGCGTCCGTTCTCGATAAAAATCTTGTTCGCGTCAAATCCAGACGCGATCACTCCGGCGATGTACAGGCCGGCCTGCGATGTCTCAAGTGTTTCGATGTTGTGCGCGGGAATTCCAGTCACACGATCCGACGGAACGCCGGCAGCAGTCAACAGCGCGGTTTCGGGTTGATACCCGGTCATCGTGTACACTTGTGTTGCCGGAATTCGACTTTCACCGTTGGCGTCGAGCACAACAACCGCCTCGGGTTCAACGGCAATCACGCGTGTGTTGAAACGCGCCGTGATTGCACCTTCGGTCAAACGACCAACCATGTCGGGCCGAACCCACGGTTTCACGTTGACGTCGAGATCGGGGCCGTAGTGCACGAGCGTAACACGCGCTCCGGCACGATAGAGATCGAGCGCCGCATCAACCGCCGAATTGCCGCCGCCAACCACGACAACCGGTTCGTGCCAGGCACCGTGTCCTTCGGTGTATCGATACGCAACATGCGGCAACAGTTCACCTGGCACCCCACCCAATCGATTGGGACGTCCGAAATATCCCGTCGCTACAACGACGGCATGCGCAAATGTTGTACACCGAATGCCTGACCGTTTGATGGAACTGACACGCCACCGCGGCATTCGAGTAGTGACATTCGCGTCGTCAGCCGCTGCAAAGTTCACATCGTCGTGCCCGAGTCGGTGTAACGACTCCACGGTTTCGTATTGCCGCACGTTCACGTTGTACAGTGACGCCACACCGCGATAATACGCGAGTGCCTCGCGCCGATTGGGCTTGTCAGCCGGCACGATGAACGGGATATCACCAATCGACAAACGTTCGGCCGTACTGAAAAAGTTCATGTACGCCGGATACGACGCGAGTCCGTTCACGATTGGCCCGCGATCGAAACAGACGGCACGAAGGCCTGCACGTTCGGCCGCAATGGCCGCCGCCAGTCCGCAAGGCCCCGCACCAACGATCGCCAGATCAACCGTGTCGATCATGATTACTCAGCCGCCCCGGTCACGCCAATGATCTGATCGCGACGCGTGCCAACACTGACAAACGAAATGGGCGTTTCGCACAACGACTCGATGCGATCGAGATAGGCACGCGCCTTCTCCGGCAACTCCCGCAGTGCGCGCGCGTGCGATGTTGGTTCCATCCATCCATCAAACCACTCGTACACCGGCACCGCGCGCTCGAGCAACGAGAGATCGGCCGGGAACTCGGTGTGTGTTTCACCGTCAATGCTGTATCCGGTGCACACCGCGAGTTTGTCGAGCGTATCGAGCACGTCGAGTTTTGTCACGGCCAAACCGGTGAGCCCATTTACACGCGCAGCGTACCGAACGACCACGCCGTCAAACCAGCCGCAGCGGCGCGCACGACCTGTGGTCGCGCCGAACTCGTTACCGAGTGTGCGAACGCTGGTCTGGAGTGGTTCTTCAAACTCGGTTGGAAGCGGTCCCGCACCAACACGCGTCGTGTACGCCTTGACCACGCCGAGCGCCGATTGCAACGAGAGCGGTGAAATACCAACACCCGTGGCCGCGCCGCCGCTCGTGGTGTTGCTGGACGTCACATACGGATACGTGCCGTGATCAACATCCAGCATCGAACCCTGCGCGCCTTCCAATAACACCGCGGCGTTGCTCTTGATCGCACGATGAATCAGCAGACCAACGTCATCCGCCACCCCAAGCAAACGTGGCGCGAGCGCCGCCAGTGTGGCCATCGTATCGTCAATCGACGCGCGCGAGTCGCTGCCCGACAATTGGAGGCGCGAGTTCGCGTGTGCGACACCGCGCTCCACACGTTCACGCAATTTGTCGGGCCAGCGCAAATCGAGTACGCGAACGCCGCGACGCGCGATCTTGTCTTCGTATGCGGGACCGATGCCGCGACCGGTGGTGCCAATTGCCTTGCTCGCCGAACTCGCGCGGTCGACCAGCTTGTGATATGGCAGCACGAGATGCGCGCGCTCGCTCACATACAAGCGTCCTTCGACATCAATGCCGTCGCTCACGAGTTCGTCGATCTCGGTAAAGAGCGTTTCGGGATCGAGCACGACGCCGTTTCCAATCGCGCACCGCACACCCGCGTGCATAATGCCGGATGGAATCTGGTGTAGCACAAACGTCTTGTCGCCAATGTGAACCGTATGACCGGCGTTCGCGCCGCCCTGATAGCGAACCACCCAGTCGGCGCGTTCGGCCAGCACATCTACCAGCTTGCCTTTGCCTTCATCGCCCCACTGCGCGCCCACTACCACGACTGTACGCGTCGTTGAATCGAACATGCGAATCTCTGGTCGGGCGGCGGTGTCTCGGACGGCAGCGGAACAGCAAATGCAACGCGCTCACGCCAAACGTTCCTGAACGGCCCCCCGAGCGGGAGCGCCGACACAGCCGCGCACAAAAAACGGCCCGCG
>JBDUBA010000261.1:0-28294 GCA_040004335.1 Gemmatimonas sp. | reverse complement strand
CCATCGAGGCGGGGATCAGCCGTGTTCGCGCTCACACCGATACCAGGTCACAGCCGGCCGACCGGGCCGGTTCGGAGCCGCGAGACTGCGGCATACTCCAGGAACCCACACAATGTCCCCATCAATGAGGACGACGGGCCACTGCGGTCGGTCAACCGGTGGCACATGAGCTTCCGAAAGGTATCGCGCTACACGTCTTCCTGCTGGCGCCCCCACTGTGACAATGCGGTCGCCCGCCGTCCACCTACGCACGTCGCACTGCACTCCTTCGGGAACGGGAAACACCCACACATCATGCACGGAATTCGTGACACCCTGTTTGATACTATCGCTTTTAACGAATCGCCATTGGCCAAACAGCGGAGGCAATGACGGCGACGCCATCACCGATCGGCCAACCATTAACGTCGATGCTGTTGAAGTAGACACGGGCCGCTCCCAACCGGTTGCACGCGACAGCAAACGTGCATCGGGGCCGGGACGCATTTCAAAAACCTCCGTTACCCCATCGCGCAACCGCAACACACAGGCCTTGCCCGCCAACTCCAGACGCGTACCAATCCGCGACTGATTCGTAAACCGAACAAGCGCCGTAGTTCCGCGTCGGTTGAGTGCTACGCCGCACTTCGCCATCAGGGCCGCCCAAATCACCGCAAGACCCGGATCTCCAATTCCCGACAGGCGGTCGCCGGCGAAACGCAGCGCGCCTGGCGGTGACCCGGGCGGCGCGGCTCGAATAGCGAATTGCGTGATCAAAAGTTCGATGTCCTGGCGAAGTGCGGCTGCGCGATTGCCAATTGCCAACATCTCGTTGCCAAACCCCGGATGCGCGATTTCAAGGGCCGGCAGCAAATCGATGCGCACGCGTGAACGAAAAAACTGACGCGTGTGATTGGTGGGATCTTCCACGTACGGAACACGCTCTGTGGCCGCCCAGCTGGCCACCTCGCGTCGCGTCAACGGCAGCCACGGGCGTACAATGGGGGACGCTGCCGCCAACGCCGCCAATCCGCGCGCGCCCGTTCCGCGCAGCTCGCGCAGCACAATGGTTTCGATCTGATCATCACGTGTGTGTGCCGTGGCCACCGACGCGCGATACCCGCGCGCCACACGTTTCAGGAACGACCAACGCGCCGTTCGCCACGCGTCTTCGGTTGGCGCCACTGCACGCGCTCGTTCGCGAATAACCGTGAGCCCCAATCGACGCCCCTCAGCCGCAACCAACGCGGCGGCATCGGTGGCGGCCGATCCCGAGCCATGATCGTAGGTGGCGACCGCCGCCACTGACTGCGGAAACCAGCGCGCCACTGCGTGCAGCAAGGCCATCGAATCACGCCCGCCACTCACGGCCACCACCAGTTTTCCCGGGGCGCGCGACACCGCAACATCGAGCGCCGCACGCAGCGCGTCGGCAACGGGAATGTGATCTTCCACGGGCCGGGGCTTCCTCAGTTCGTGCTCAGTCACTACACTTGAGGCGAACTTTGTAACCGGAGAACGGCCTTGGAGTCGCACGGAACCTTTGGCAGCATTTGGGCAGCACTCGGCATGACGGCTTACTGGATGGCACTGATCTGGCTCAACATCCTGCTCAGCCTCTTCTTGTCTCCGTTGTTCTCAATTCCCATCACCTGGGTGCAGGACAAGATGCGCGGTAGCAAGGCCTGAACGCGACTGTTTCGCACGTTTTTTTCGCGGGCTTCGATTTTTATCGAGGCCCGTTTTGTTTTTCGCCAACCGCCACAATCGTAGAGAGGCGTCGAACACATCATTTTCACGCTTGCGACAAAAACGCGAATTGCATAGGATGTAGTCGTGGGCCATGAAACTGGTCTGCGTTCACGAAGATGGCGTGCCTTCTGGCCGTTGCCAGCAACGTGTTCCTGGTGTTCCGCCCGAAGTCCTACCCAACACAGAGGAGGTGATCCATTGTCACAGTTCATGGGTCGTTGTGAGTTTTCCAACGAAGTAGCGTAACTGCAAACCTTCCAACGACTTAGCGCCCCTCAATGCCATCACGGATTGAGGGGCGTTTTCGTATTGTAGTGCTAAAAATTATAGATGCGGGGGGTGTGGTGCGCGCGGATGTGAAGGCTTTCGTCAGGGGACCGTAATGACCCCAGTATCCCGTCGAAGCGCCATACTGTTGGGAAGGAAAAACCCCGACGCTCTTAATCGAGGGTCGGGGTTCTTTGATCTAACTGGCTCGCTGATCTCGCAGATGTTTGGGCAACTGATGCGTGAGCTTCTCGAAGTGTCTCACCTGCCCCTGCAATTGTGCGAGCTCCTTCGCATGTGCCCTTCGCTCTTTTTGAAGAGCCTCTCGTAGCTCTTTCATTGGTCCATGAACGACCCGCCACTCCCACATGGTGAGCAGCACGACGAAAATCATCATCAACAAAAACGTGTTCATGGTCAGCGCGGGAAAGGGGTCCGCACGTTGACGGCTGCGATGCCTCTGTGGTCACCTTCCCAGTTGGATACTTCGCAACTCCGCCAATGTTCGACAGCAGCTTTCCAAGGCGAAAGTTGACGGGGGTCGTTTCGCGCGACGGATTCTCCACGAACCGAATTCCGGCACTATCGCGCTCAACAATCTTCTGTGCAAAAGCTGGTGGCACCACCACGAGCGCGGCGCAGAACGTCGCCAGCGTGCTGGACAGAACCGATTTTGATGAAAGACGCATTCGTGCCGGAACGAGCCTATTTTCCATTTCGGGTGTAAATATCACTTGTCGTCGCCTTTGCTGGTGCCCGAAGCATCCTCTTCGATGCTGGTCCCGCTCGGTCCTGCTGGACGGTCGGCCAAATTTCCGCCATCGTCGGCACGCACCTGTTGCTTCGTTTGACGATGAACTCAGCCCTCTCCTACCCCAATGAATTCAGACATGACTTCGCTCATCAGCGCTCCAACTTCTCGCAAGGTTGCCAAGCTCCTCGCGGTCGCAACCGCGTTTGCCGTGTTGCCCGTGGTTGCCCAGGCTCAGGTTCCCGCAGCCTCTGGCAAATGGGTGGCCAACATTTCGCAACTCAAATCAGTTGGCGGATCGGCCGAGCTGCGCGTGGAGCCACGCAGCGAAAAGGAGTCGCGCGCCAAATTGATGATCACGAACAGCCGTAAGGAAACCCGCTTCTGGTGGGACATTGTGGCCGGCCGTTGCAATGACGAGGGTACGCGCATTGCCCCGCAGGCAAAGTTCACAATGCTGCAGGGTGGCATGGACGGCAGCGCCGAAATTTCGGCGAACATCCCGAAGCTCGAGAGCGGAAAGCTGTACTATGTGCGCGTGTTTGAGGGCGGTTCCCCTGGAACCGACGCCTCTGCCTACGGCTGCGGAAACCTCGCTGAGAAGTAAGCAATACGAGTTCGCGTCGCGCGAGACATTCGCGCGACGTGAAAACAAACGGGGCGGAAATCATTTCGATTTCCGCCCCGTTTGTTTTTCACAACTCCCCGTTACTACGGCTGTGTGCTTGGTGAACCGATGCCGCCGAACGTGTAATACGGAATGCCCAGCTGGATCAATTCGCGACCCGAGATCGGCAGATGCCACGGTGTACCCGGAAGCATCTTGCCCCAGCCGCGCGCATCATACCAGAAAATGTCGGCTTCGCTGCCCGGATACAGCTCGATGCGCTTCTCATACTGGATGGCATCGAAGAAGTCGCCGCAAGCGCCGTTGTCTTTGCGCGGTACGCAATCACGACCGGCGGGAATGCCGTTCGCGTCAATGGGCTTGAGGCCAGCGGCCACGCGCGTTGGATTGATCAACGCGGCAGCTTCTGTCAAACGGCCAAGGCGGTACAATGCTTCGGCGCGGATGAACTTCTGTTCGTCGAGCGACGCGAGCGCGTTGAGTGCAAACGAGCCCGAGTCATTCGTGCTGGTCAGATACCGGATGCTGCGGTACCTCGAAGCAACCCATGGCTGCGTTGTTCCGCCGGTCATGTTGGTCGTGAGATACAGGAAGCGTGTTCCGGTTACGGTCGGTCCGGCCGCGCCATGGATACGACGGTCCGGTGTGATGATCTGGATCGGTGCGCGTGTTGCCAGCGGCGTCACCAACCATGTCTGATACGCGCCACTCGTATCCGCCGGTCCGAGGAGCCGGTTGTTGATGCGGATCGTTGTTTGCGAGAACGACAGGTTGACCCAGTTTGACTGCGTCAACGCCACGGCCGGATCGGCATCCACGAAGAAGTCCTTCGTAATGCCGGAGTCGAGCCGGGCCAGGACGCCCGCCCAATCCACTGCGTTGCGCTCGGTCGGCGTACGCGCGCCGTACACATCCGCACGGTTGATGTACGTGATGCAGACGCGAATGAGCTCGTCACGCGAGAGTGCGTTTCCGTTGATCCAGATGGTCGGAAACGTGAACGCAGGTTGCGCACGGGAATCCGAAATGACTTCCCGGAGTAGCTTCTTCGCGTGCGCCAGCCCTTCCTGATAAGTCTTGAGATCATTGGCCGTTGGCGTGAAGCCGTACGGCGTGGTGACGTCAGTCAGGAAAACCTTATCAAAACGAAGTGCCGCGTTGAGCTGACCCATGGCAATGAGGAACTTGGCAAAAATCAGACGCATGGGCGTGCCATCACCATCGGGCGTAGTGGCGTTGATGACGCCGTACTTCAGATGGTTGTTGACAATGGCCTGATACGCTTCCCGTCCGCTCGCGATTCCTGAGTACACATCGTACCACGGACCGCGGGTGGCACACTGCAACGTGTTGAGGTTGTCGATCGGAACGCGCGGTTCGGACACCCCTTCGAGGTACGTGCCGCCCACAACGTTCGTGATGGCGTTACCCCAGACTGCCAGGACGACGCCCGGGCAGTTGGAGTTGCCGTTGTTCGTTCCCTGTCCTGCCATCAATCCGTACAGGCGCTTCCAACCACCGATCAGTGCGGCTTCGGTATTGGCGGCGCTTGAGTAGACGCTGTCAAGATTCAGGGTATTCGGATTGTCAACCTGGAGGCTCAAACATCCACCCAGGCCCAGCGTGGCCGCTACGACGACGGCAATCGATCGCCGACGTACGAACGGACCACGCAACGCTTTATTGCTCTTCAGCATGGAATCAGTGATCCGGATTAGAAAGTAAGAGTGATAACGCCAGACCAGTTCCGCGTCTGCGGATACACCACGTCATCGACGCGGCGCGACGGCGAACCACCGTCAACGTTCAGTCCCGGATATTTCGTGAACACCTTGAGATTGCGACCGACGAGATCGAAGCGGGCGTTCGAAACGCCAACTTTCTTCAGGAAGTTCGCCTTCTTCGAATCGAGCGTGTACCCGATCATGAACTCGTTAAGGCGGCCAAACGTACCGGTCTTGACGAAGTCCTGCTGGTAATCGCTGTTGTTATTCGCGACGGCATTGTAGTAGGCAACCGGCTTCTTCAACTCGTCGGGCTTGCCGAACTGGTCGACGGTTGGATCATCGCCGGACGTGTACAGCGCCTGACCGAAGTTGTTGTACGTGTTGCCACCCAGCTTGCCGTCAAACAGGAAGTACATGCGGAATCCCTTGTAGCGGAAATCCGGCTGGATACCGAAGTGCACCGTCGGGTTGCCATCGCCAATGATGGTTTCCTTCTGCAGGCCATTTTCGTCGAACTGCACGATCGGCATGCCCCAGCGGTACGTCGTTCCGTCGATCGTGACGTTGGTGCCCCACAGCGACTTCGCAACGCCATCCTTGTACGTGTTGCCCGTTCCGACAGCCACGATGTATCCGTCGTCGTTCTGGTCAAACGACGCGCCGGAATTGGCGTGCTTGGCCAGCAGGTTCGCCTTGTCCTTCACCATGAAGTGACCGGTCATTTCACCATCGCGCTGTCCTTCGCAACGACGATTGATACCGTCGGTGAAGCAGGTACGGCGGAACGCAGTGATGATGTTGCGTGACTTGTCAGCAATGATGTTGACACTGCCCTGGAATCCACGGCGGTTGAAGACCTGCATGTTGAGCGTGCCTTCCAGCGTCTGGCCCGCGTTTTCACCCGGGTTGGACGTGACGCAGCAATAGCCGGAAACGGCCGGTGCAGGTGTCGCGATGAAGTTGTCCTTGGTGCGGTTACGAACGTACGTGAACTGCCCCTGCAACTTGCCGAACGCCGTGAAGTCGAGGCCCAGTTCGGACTCGTAGCTCTTGAGCGGCGTGATGTGCGGGTTGCCAAGCGTGTTGCGCGTGATGCCGCCCGTTCCGTCGGTGCCCAGCGCTTCGTACTGCTGCGAGAATCCTGGCGCGAAACCGGCCAGGCCCCAGCTGTAGCGCAACTTGAACTGGCTGAACTGCGCCTGCAGCGGGAACCACTTTTCTTCCTGAATCAACCACGCGCCGGACGCACGACCGAACGTGTTCCAGCGATTCTCACGACCGAAGCGCGAATTGCCTTCGCGATTCACAAGGAAATCGAGGATGTAGCGTTCGTTGAAACTGAGCGTTGCCGTGGTGATGTTGTTGATCTGGCGGGAATCCGTGAACGACTGGAATACCGACTTGACCGACGCCTGCGACATCGCCTTCAGCCCTTCAGTAAGGAACTGCGATCCGGAGTCACGCACGGATGGATTCGTTTCGCGCTGCGTCTGGCCGATATCCGACACGCTGATCGTCAATGGACCAAAGTTCTTCTTGAGCGTGATACCTGATTTGAGCGTGTACCCATCCGTGATGTCGGTTTCGATGGCGAGGTAGCCCGACGAGGTCGCGAGGCCGCCATTGCTGACGACGGGAGTACCACGGCCCTGATAACGAGTACGCTGCAAATCACCACGATCGTAGCTGCCTTCAGCCGTCAGCGACATCCACTGGAACGGGCGGTACGTACCGTTCACGTTGAGGTTCGTGCGTGCGCGGCGCGTCACGTTGTCGTAGATGTAGGACGAGTACAACGGGTTGGTGCTCTGGTTTACCGAATCAGGAACGATGATGTACGGGAAACCCAGCTTGGGCACTGGATCGATGCGGAGCAAGTCGACGTCGGTATCGAACTGATACAGCGCGTTATACGACACCGGATCGCCATCATCCACCACTCGGCTATGGCTTGCGGAAACACCGAAGCTGACCTTTTCACCCGGGCGCGAGTCGACGTTGACCTTGATCGACTGTTGCTTGAGGCCTTCGTTGTACTTGATGACGCCTGGGGTGTTCTTGCGCGTGTACGACACGTAGTAGTTGCTGGCCGGGAAGCTGCCCGACACGGAAGCCGTCTGCGAGTTGGAATAGTTCAACTCATAGACCTGCTTGACGTTGTCGAACGTCGGCGACGTGTACGGCGCGTCCATGATACCAAGCGGCTTGAGCACCCGCTGCGGGCGTGGCACGATGGCGCCGGCCGCATTGAGCCAGTTGCCACTGGCATCCTGCAGGAACTGGTGGTGCTGGTTTTTGCTGAGGTGCGTCAGGAACTGATCGCCACCGGTTTCGTTGCGGATCTGGAACTGCGTGGTGCCGAGCGTGAGTCCTTTGCCACGGTTCGTGGTAATGGCGATAACACCGGCGGCAGCGCGGGCTCCGTACAACGCGGCCGCGGCCGCACCCTTGATGACTTCGATACTGGCAACGTCCATCGTTTCCAGATCCTGGGTCGTGACCTGCTGCGTTTGGTTGAGATACACACCATCAACGATGAACAGCGGTCCCGGCGCTGAGCCGTTACCGGAGGCGCCACCGATCTGGTCAAAACCGCCGATCGGGCTGCGCAACAGAATGTTCACGCCTGAACCCGGACGGCCGCTTGCTCTCGTGATGTTGACGCCCGCCGCTTTACCCGCCAGCATGTTGGCCGCCGTGCCCTGCGGCGACACCGGCATGTTTTCTGCCGTCACAACGGTGGTGGCGAACGTACTTTTGGTTGCGGACTGCGCGTCGACCGTGGCTGCGACCGTCACCTGATCGAGGATCATGGGGCGATCGGTCAACTTGAATTCGAGGGTCGTGACGCTGTCGGCCTTGAGTCGGATGTTCTCGAGACGCGCCGCACCGTAGCCCAGTCGTTTGGCTTCAAGCGTCCAGACGCCAGGAGGGGCGCTTGGAATGGCGAACTTGCCGTCGGGTCCCGTGGTGGCCGTGATTGGCGTACCAAGCAGGAAGACGTTGGCCGTGGCCAGGGGCTGGCCAGTTGCTGCGTCAAGTACAGTGCCGGTAATGCGCGCGCGCTTACTGGCTGGTGAGGTTTCTGTATTCTGTGCGTATGCGCTGGGCGCAAATGCCAGCGATGCGCTGAGCATGCCCACTGCTGCCATAATTATCGGCAGTGGTGCACGCGCACGGTTTGGAGTGCGAAAGTACATGCGGGTTCCAGTACAGAGTGGGAGCCGAGGATTGGAAGACCTTCGGCTCACGAGACCTTCGGGGGCGAGCAAATGGTAACGCTTTGAACACGGGGCCGCCACACCTAACATTCGGGAAAGTTCCAATAAAAGAGAGCGGAAAGATGACATTGGGCCGTTCATCCGCGTGACGGAAACGTCGATACCGCGCGATCAACGGCACGCACCAACTGCTCCGAAAAATCCACAACGCCACGATAAAAGACGGGATCAATCTTCCCGACTTCATCGCCAGCTTTGTGGTAGTCCGGATGATCCTCTACACCAAGGTAGAGAAAGGGAATTCCCTTGCTGTGAAACGCTCCGTGATCGGAGCTGTTCGTCCAATCGTCGCCGGGCTTCAAATCCTTCGTGTCGTGGCCGAGGTGAATTTTCACCCGCGACTGCGCCGCCACCGGTACCACAATGTCGCGCAAGAACGGGTAATGCGAAAGCCCTGCGACCCATAAAGCTCCACCATCCTGCCGGCTCACCATGTCCAGACTGAGATCAATCGCCATGCGATTGAGCGGAACAGAGGGACTCGCCACGAAGGCTTTCGCACCAAGCAGCCCCGACTCCTCTCCGTCGAAGAATGCGATCACAAGGTCGTGTTCCAGTCCGGCTTTCTTGACATGTTCAGCAATGGTCAGCACGGCAATACAACCCGACGCATCGTCATCAGCGCCGTTGAAGACATCCCCGTTGCGAACGCCGAGATGATCATAGTGCGCACTCAGCACGATGGCCGGCGCATTGGGATTTTTGCCCGGAATACGCGCGATGACATTCGCACCCATCGAGTCGGCCGTTGGCGTGCGACGGGTAATTTTGACGGGCTGCTCGTAACTCGTGCCAATGGGGGCAACGCCAAGAGCGCGCAATTCGCGAATGAGCCAGCCGCGCGCACGCGCTCCCCCAGGTGAACCGGCCAAACGGCCTTCCATCGAGTCGGCGGACAACGCCGCCAAGCGCGCCATCAGCAGCTTGGTCGGTGCGTCGGTTGGCGCGGGAAACAGCGACGGCGTGACCGCTGCGGTGGAGACCGTAGTTTTGAGTGCGGATGTACTCGCTCCCGTGCTCGTCGCGGACGTACTGCTGTTGTGTCCACACGCAGTGAGCGCGACCGACAACGCCAATCCCAACGTGACGAGGCGTTGTGAAACAAAGCGCTGCATCCCGCGCTGCTTTGTCACGAGACCAGCACCGGCGACGACCGCCGGTGCAACGGGCGGTGTGCAAAACGACCAACAGTTCGACGACGCGTTGTTCGAGGGTCTCAACATGAATCCATCAAAGGGGGAACCGGGTCGCTTGCGGGTATAACAGAAGTCCGACCGGATGCGTCACAATAGCGGAGCAGTTGCGTGACCAGTACCGGCCTCTCAACATTTCTGCCATGCATATTTTTCATTTGTCTCGTACAGCCGTATTACGCGGGGTCGGTTTCCTCGCCGTTGGTGCCGCAGCCGTTCTCCTGCCGTGCCAATTGGCCAACGCACAGGTCGGTGGCGGCGGTGGTGGTGGACAACAACAGGGCGGCGGATCATCCCAACCACCCGCGGCGTCGGTCAGCGTCAAGCGAATAGCCGATCGCGATGATCCCATCCTCTTCCTGCTTGACAAGAAAAAATTGCTGCTGCTGGATCGTCCGCTGGAAGATTCGCTCAAGAATTTTCGGAAGGAGATGCAGCACTACCAGGACGTCGCGTACAAGGACCTGGACAAGGCCGCCACCAAAAAAGAACAGGGCCAACTTCCCGGCACGGTCATTCTGATGGCGCTCACCAAGGATTGCGAAAGTCGCATCAAGGATGTGCAGAGTGCGTACCGTGATCGCGCGCGCGCGCTGTTGAGTGAGCGCCAGCGCATGCAGGTGGATTCGTTGGAGAACATCTGGAAGCGTGACATTCCGAAAGCGGATTCTGCGGGCAAACGTCCGCCGCGGCAGTAACTGGCTCTGTTCGTTGGTGATTGTGCAGAGTTCAGCGCGCGAAACGGGAGCAGCGACGCGGAAAAAGGAGGCGAAACGATACGGCACAAATTTCGTCTCCTTCTTCCGCATCACTGATCCCTTGCATTTGGTGCGGCGGGTGCTCGTGACTGGCAGTTCAAGGGATGGCCAGGAAATGCTCAGTGGCAGTTTCCGCAATCTCCATTGGGGTCATGAACGGCAACGCGAATCTTTAGCCGCCATGCTTTTGCAACACCACGGCTGATTGTAGCGCCGCTACTACCAGCACCATCACTACCACTCGCGCGCCGCACCGCTCCAGTCTGCGAAATCACCGCTCCGCTCGGCGCTCATCCCCTCGATCACGCTGAGCAAACCGGCAACCGACTGCTCAATCGGAACGGACGTCGGTGACGTGTCTGGTGTCGGCGCAAACTTTCCGGGATTTCCAATACCGACAATGACGTTGAACGTTGCTACATCATGCGCCAACGCGCGCGCCAGCATGTTGTAGCCGGCGCCACTCGCGCAAACAGCATAATCGCCGCCGTATGATTTGCCGCCGAGCGACGCAAGCCAACTGTTCACCAGCAACACGCGCGCTTTGCCGGCCGCTTCCAACAACGGCAACAGCGTGCGGACCAGCAACACGGGCGCAACGGCGTGCCGGCGATAGTGTTCAACCAATCCGGTTGCCGACAATGTTTCGAGTGCGGCATCACGCGCCGCATCACTCGCACGATCGTGCGGCCCGGGTTCGGCCGGTGCAACAATTACCAGGTCGAGTGATTGCGTGATCTGCTCCAACACCGGCATCGCTTCGGCAACAGACGCGGCATCGGCCGGATCGAGCGCCAGCAAGTCGAGCGCACCGTACTTCGCGCGCAAGTCGGCCAGCACGGGAACGCGGGCGGGATTGCGCGCCGCTGCGATCACGCGATCACCGCGATCGAGACACTGACGCACGAACTCAACGCCCAGGGGTCTTGAAGCGCCGGTAACAAGGGTACGTCGCGGCGAGGCAATCATCTGTGGGCCGTGAGTGAACTGTTGAGCACACGCGCCACCGCGCGCACATCCGCGTCGATTTCAATGGGACGATTGGCGCCCGCTGGTGGTGGTTCGGTTTCCAGGTGAATGCGCGCCAGAATGCCGGGATCTTTGAGCACATGTCCCGTGAGGACAGCAACCACTCGGTCACGCGCCGTAATCACCCCTTGCTGCACCAGTTGCCGAACACCCGCAACACTGGCCGCGCTGGCGGGTTCGCAGCCAACTCCGGTTGCATCAATAACAACTTTTGCCGCCATGATTTCGTCGTCGGTGGCAGACAACACCATCCCGTTGTTTTCCTGAATGGCCTGCACCGCGCGATGATGTGATGCAGGATCACCAATCTTGATGGCGGTTGCGAGTGTTTCGGCCTTCACTTTGTAACGCGCGGCGAAGTGTTCGCGAAAACTTTGTGCAAACGGCGCCGCGCCCGCGGCCTGCACCGCAATGAGCCGAGGAAGTTTGGTGATGAGCCCAAGCGCGAATGCTTCGCGCAACGCTTTCCCAAACGCCGATGTGTTGCCGAGGTTGCCGGCTGGTAACACGATGAAATCGGGAACGTCCCAATCGAGTTGCTGCAACATTTCGAACACGATGGTTTTCTGTCCTTCCAATCGATACGGATTGATGGAGTTGAGCAGATACACACCAAGTTCGGATGCAGATTCCTGCACCAGTCGCAGACAATCGTCAAAATCACCACGCACCATCAACGTGCGCGCACCGTACGATATCGTCTGCATCATCTTGCCCTGCGCGACTTGACCGGTCGGTACAAACACAAGGCCCGCGATGCCCGCTTGTGCCGCGTACGCAGACAATGATGCGGATGTGTTTCCGGTTGACGCGCAGGCCACTGCGGACGCGTTGATGCGGACGGCCTGCGTAACCCCCGCTGTCATCCCGCGATCCTTGAATGAACCCGTGGGATTGTGCCCCTCGTGTTTGATCAACAGCCCATCACAACCGGTGTAGGTCGCGAGCGCTGGTCGTGACAACAGTGGTGTGTTGCCTTCGGGATGTGAGATGATGGCGCTGCCTGCACCGGGCATCACCATACTTGCGTAGCGCCACACTCCTGACCCGCGGCCGAGTGTGCGTGCCCCCAGATCACGCGCAAACGATGCGCGAAGCGGTGCGCCGGTTAGCGCGCGTCCGTTGGCGTCGGACGGTGCGGGATTGCGGATTTCCAACAAACCTCCGCACGATGTGCAGACGGCGGCTGAAATGGTTTCGCTATAGTTGGCACCGCAGTCGGCGCACCGTTGAATGGCGACGGCCCCCACCGGCTGAAACAGCGAATCTACTCCCAGTGCCATCGTGCTCCTTCAAAGTCGATAGTGGCCACCCGCGCTGTACACGCAACACCTGACACCTCATACGACCAGCGCATGGCTTCTGCAGCGGCCAACGCAACCGCTTCGGTTACGCACACCATAAACGTGGTCGGACCGCTTCCCGAAAAACTACCACCCAGCGCACCGGCTTCGACGGCCGCTTGTTTGGCTTCGTAAAATCCTGGCACGAATGGCGCACGCGGCGGCTCTGCGTAGTGATCCGTCATCGCTCGGCCCACCAGTTCGAGATCACCGTTCGTGAGCCCGGTAATTAAAGCGGATACCGCTGCGACTTGCGCGATCAACAAATTGCGCGGCACAAATTGTGGCAACACGGCGCGTGCGTCGGCCGTACGAACGGCAATGCCCGGATGCGCGAGCGCGAAGAAGATTGGGACTGCAACGCGGATACTCGCAACATCGGGTGGATCGATGGCGCGCACGCACACCACTCCACCGATCAACGAAGGCGCGAGGTTATCGAGATGCCTGCCCGCCACGGTATTCTCGGCCACGAGTGCGGCCGCCAACAGTGCGTGTGTATCGAGCGCGTCCCCGCCGGCATTGGCCACGAGTTGATTCGCGGCGACCGCGGCGGCAATTGCTGACGCCGCACTCCCGCCTTGCCCGCCCGCAAGTGGCAGTCCTTTGCGTACGCTGATCGTGATGCCGCGTGAGTCCATCCCGGTGCGCACCAACACCTCGCGCGCAGCAATGGCGGCCGCGTGTCGGGCGGGATCTGTCGGCAAGTCGGGATGTCCTGCATCGGCAATGATAATCCCATGGGAGTCGTTGAAGTGTGCGCGCACTTCGTCGCCGGCGCCGGTGAGTGCGACGCCAAGCACGTCGATGCCGGGGCCGAAGTTGCCGATGGAGCCGGGAGCATAGGCGGTGACGACGCGGTCCGGTGCGCTCATGCGGATTGTACTGACGCGCTTCGGTAATGGCACGTCATTGCAAAACGATACGCTGTCGGGGCCGAGTGCCCGGCCAAGCGAGGTTGCGGAGAGGTCGCTACCGCCGCAATGTCACCTTGAGGGTCCCCGCGTGCGCCGGACACAGCGGATGCAGCCAGCGCCAGCAGCGCATCGGTCACCCCGGCCAGTGCCGAAACAACAGTAACCGCTGGCGCCGTGCGTGACGCGATGATATCAAGTGCGTGTCGTACCGCCTTGGCGTCGGCCAGGGAGGCGCCGCCAAATTTGTGGACCTCGGGAACGCGCGAACGTGTTGCCATGCAGGGGGCGGCTTGAGATTATGTTGCGGCTGGCCATCGTCGGGCCACACGAAAGTCAGAACCGTCTGGCCCTCTGCTATCCTAACGTCTGATCGCTCATGACTGCACCTGTTGGATCAACTGCCACTGAATTTTCTGGATCTCATTCGCCTACGCCGGCGTCAAGCCAACGTGTCACAGCTCTGCCCCCTCGGTTGAATGGATTGCAGTCGCTTGCCATGAATCTGGCGTGGAGCTGGAATCGCGAAGCGCGCACACTTTTTCGGGACATTGACGAACCGCTGTGGCAGAAACTCCGCCACAATCCGCTGTTGTTGCTGCAGCTGGTCGACCCGACACGACTTGCCGAGTTGGCAACCGACGAAGCATTTCTGGCACGTTACGATCGGCAATTGCAATGGCTGGACTCGGAAAAGTCGTCGGAACACACCTGGTACACGCGCAATTTTCCGGACTTGCAAGGCAAACCAATTGCGTATTTCTGCGCGGAGTTTGGCATTCACAATTCCGTGCCAATTTATTCGGGCGGCCTGGGTGTGCTGGCGGGCGATCATTTAAAGACCGCGTCCGATCTGGGCGTGCCACTGGTTGCCGTGGGCATTCTGTACCGCAACGGATACTTCGATCAACACATCCGTCCGGACGGCTGGCAGGAAGATTCCGACAACCGCTTCGAAATTTCATCGACACCAATGACGCCTGTTCCCGGCATCAACGGCGCGCGTCATCTGGTTACTGTTCCGACGTTCGGACGTGACGTGCACATTCGCGTGTGGCGGATGGATGTTGGGCGGGTGCCCGTCTATTTGCTCGATTCGGATATTGAAGAGAATCATCCGGACGATCGCCCGTTGCTGAGCAAACTGTACGCGGGCGGCCCTGCGTTGCGCTTGCGCCAGGAATGGTTGCTGGGTGTGGGCGGTGTCCGCGCGCTGCGCGCAATGGGGATCGCACCCGCCGCCTGGCACGCGAACGAAGGTCACGCTGCATTCATGATGGTTGAGCGAGTGCGCGAACTCTGTGTGCAGGGAATGTCCTACGCCGATGCGGTCAGGCAAATTCGGAACGCCAGCGTGTTCACCACACACACGCCGGTGCCCGCGGGGCACGACATGTTCAGCAACGAACAAGTGGTGCAGTGTGCGGGACCCGTATGGACAGACATGAATATTGATGCGCAGGCATTTGTTCGCATCGGTTATCATCCGTCGGCCGGTCCCGATCAGTTTCACATGACCGCCGCATCAATTCGTCTGGCGCGCCGGGTGAACGCGGTGTCGCGACGCCACGGCATTGTTTCGCGCACGCTGTGTCAGCCATTGTGGTCAGCGCGTAGTGCGGAGGACGTGCCCATCGGCCACGTGACAAACGGTGTGCATCTCGCCACGTGGATGGCGAACCCTATCATGTTATTGCTCGATCGCACACTCGGCGCGGGCTGGGGCGCGAACCCCGACAAGGCAGCGTGGGAGCAAGTGCTGCACATGGACGACGATGCGTTGTGGGGCGCGCATCTGCGCCTCAAACACACGCTGATGCGACTCATTCGCGATGAAGCCCGTCGCGCGTTCACGCAGCGAACGTCCGACGCTTCGCAGATTGTTGGTGCGGGAACACTCCTCGACCCACAGGTGCTGACCATTGGGTTCGCACGTCGCTTTGCCACGTACAAGCGCGCCAATCTTCTATTTCGCGATCCCGAGCGCTTGCGCCGTCTGTGCACCCGCATCGGTCGCCCGGTGCAATTTGTTTTCGCCGGCAAGGCGCATCCGGCGGACAATCCGGGCAAGAGCGTCTTGCAGAACGTCTATCAGTTTACGCGTGACGATCGTTTCGAAGGACGTATTGCATTTGTCGAAGATTACGGCATGCACCTCGCACACTTATTGGTGCAAGGTGTAGACGTCTGGATGAACATGCCGCGCGTTCCGCTCGAGGCCTCGGGCACCAGCGGCATGAAAGCCGCGTTGAACGGCGTGCCGCAACTCTCCACAATTGACGGTTGGTGGGAAGAAGGATTTGAAGGCAACAACGGTTGGGCCATTCCACCGGAAGTTGACTCCGACACAGGTGAAGGCACGGTCGAAGCGTTGTACGCTTTGCTGGAGAATGATCTCGTTCCGCGTTATTACGAGCGCAGCGCCGGCGACTTGCCGCTGGCGTGGATACACACGATGAAACATGCCATTCGCGTTGCGGGTCAGCACTTCACCGCGCGGCGCATGGTCGAAGAGTACGCGCGCGGCTATTACGCCCCGTCAATTCTTGGCGACGCGCTTCCTGACGATCCACCGCTTTCCTGACTTCCAGGAGCGCCCCATGACGTCACCATCCGAATTCACGCCGCACATAGGGATGCCTGCCATACAGGCCCCGACGGACGGTTCCTATACCATCGTGCACCTTGCGGCGGAGTACAGTCCGTTTGCACGCACGGGTGGCCTCGCCGAAGCCGCGATGGGACTCGCGAATTTTCAGGTGAAGGCCGGGGCCACTGTGGTGGTGTTCCTTCCGTTGTACCGATCGGTGCGCGATCACGCTCCCGATCTCGCGCCAATTGGCCGTCCCGTACACATCGAACTCGGTTATCGCGGACAGGAAGTGCGGTTCTTTCGTGAAGTAAATTCACCGCCGGGTCCGAAAGTCGTGTTTGTTGACATTCCCGAATATTTCAATCGTTCCGGGCTGTATGGCGAAGGCGGTCGGGACTACGCCGACAACGCCCGTCGTTTCGCGATGTTCTGCCGCGCGGTGCTGGCGGGAATTCCGCGGCTCATTGCCGGGAAGGTGTTGATTCACGCACACGACTGGCATACGTCGCTCACGTTGATGTACATGCGCACCTACGGCGACTTGCGCGAACGATACGCCGGAACGCCCACGGTGCTCTCCGTACACAACGCCGGTTATCAGGGACATTTTCCTGAATCGTCGATGGGAGAAATCGGGTTGCCGCCCGAGGTGTACAATTTTGCGCAAGCCGAGTGGTATGGGCGAATCAATTATCTCAAGACGGGATTGGCGTTTGCCGATATGGTGGTCACCGTCAGTCCCACCCACGCGCGCGAGCTCCGCACCCCCGGCGGCGGATTTGGCCTCCAGGAAATGTTCATCGGGCTTGGCAACCGATTCACAGGTATCACCAACGGCATCGACCAGCGCGTGTGGAACCCCGCCACGGACGATCAGATTACCGCGAATTACACGCGCGCAGATACCTCCGACAAAGCGAAGTGCAAATCGTCGCTGCAACGAACGTTTGGGTTACCGCAGCGCCGTCGTACTCCGATGTTTGGCCTGACGGGGCGAATGGTGACGCAGAAAGGCATCGACCTCATACTCAACTCGCGTCTCGTTTGGAATTTGGATGCGCACTTTGTGTTTCTGGGCGCGGGTGAGAAGAAATACGAAGAAGCGCTCACGGCACTCGCCGCCGCACGTCCGAACAACATCGGTGTGCAATTCGATTTCACCGATCGTCTCGAACATCGCCTGATGGCAGGAGCGGATATTTTCCTGATGCCGTCGCAATACGAACCGTGCGGTCTCACGCAGATGCGCGCCCAGCGATACGGAGCGCTGGTCGTTGGACGACGTGTCGGTGGTATTGCCGACACGGTTGAGGACGATGTGACCGGATTTCTGTTTGACGAATTTCAACCCGCGTCACTCGATCGCGCGATTTCGCGAGCGCTGGCGCGCTGGTCCGAGCGAGACGAGTGGGCGCCGCGGGTCTACGAAGCAATGGGCCGTGACTTTGGCTGGGAAGTTTCCGCCAACCGATATGCGGAGGTGTATCGCCGGGCCATCGACATTGCACGTCAAGGCCGTTGAGTTCCGCGGTCGTCATACACGCGCACTGTTATCAACCGCCGCGCGAAGATCCCTGGCTGGAAGTTGTTGAAACGGAACCGTCCGCTGCACCCGATCACGATTGGAACACCCGCATCAATCGTGAGTGTTACGCGCGTCTTGGCGCCGTAGAAATTCGCGCACGCGATAAACGGGCGGCGCGACGCGATCCCGACGCGCGTTCGGGGTTGTTACGCGTGGCCAATTTGTACGCGTGGTGTTCGTTCGATGCAGGCGCAACGTTGTGTGAGTGGTTGCAGCAGGAGGCGCCACACACGTTGCAACTGATGATCGACGGCGATGCGGCCAGCGTAAAACGATTGGGTCATGGCAACGCCATTGCGGCGCCGTACCATCACGTGATTTTACCGCTTGCCTCACGTCGCGACAAAGTCACCGAAGTTCGTTGGGGTCTCGCCGATTTTCGCCGTCGCTTTGGTCGCGATGCCGAAGGGATGTGGTTGCCCGAGTGCGCGGTGGATGAAGAGACGCTGGAAGTACTCGCGGAAGAAGGGGTACAGTTTACCATCTTGGCGCCATATCAGATTCGCGGCGCATCGGGTAACGGAATGCCGGTCAAATGGCAGGGAGCAAAGGGGCACGGTGTTACGATTCTTCCGTACGACGGCAATCTCGCGGGCGAAGTGGCGTTCGGTAACTTGTTGCAAAACCCGTCCGCACTTGCGGACCGCCTGGCACCCATTGAATCCGACCATCACCGTCCGCGTTGCATCACGCTTGCCACCGACGGCGAAACGTTTGGGCATCACCATCGCGGCGGCGAGACAGCGCTGGGCAGCGCATTGTTGATGCTTGCCGGTCGGGCCAACACCGACGTGACAAACGCGGCCGTACTGATGACGCAACATCCGCCGCAAACAAACGTTCAACTGGTGTCACCTTCCTCGTGGAGTTGCGCGCACGGTGTTGAACGATGGCGGAGTGACTGCGGGTGTCGCCTGGATACAAACGCGAACACGTCGCAGCGCTGGCGTCGCCCGTTGCGGGAGTCGATGAATTGGTTGGCGCACGAATGCCACAGCGTCTTCGAAAGCGAGGGCGTCGCGCTCTTCGCGGACAGTCCGTGGAGTGTGCGCAACCGATACGGCAGTGTGGTGTCACTCGACGGCAGTGCATTGACGGCCTTTGCACAGGCGGAGCTCCGCGATCCCGACAACATTGTGCAGTTGCAACGGGCACAGGAACTGCTCGAGCTCGAGCGCGCGGTGCTGCGCACATTCACCTCCTGCGCATGGTTCTTTGATGACGTTGCGCGCATCGAAACGCGGCAGGTGCTCCGTTATGCGGCCCGGGCCATTGAACTGTCGGGACACACCACCCGATTACAAGGCGAACTCCTGAATGGCCTGTCGCTGGCCATGAGTAACGTGGCGGAACAGGGATCGGCGGCCGACCTGTACGTGCGCGAAGCGTTACCAGCCATTGCACCAGCCATGCGCGTCGCCGCAGCGGCGGCCGCGTTGAAAGTGCTCGGCATACATGTGGACCGCGTCGCAAGTTTCGATATCGCGTACGAAACGGGACGCGATTGGAACGCCGCGATTGTACGGGTTACGCACCGACGCACGAACGCGGAATCAAAATTCAGCGTGCTGATTTCCGGTGTCGGTTCGGATTTGCAGATGACAGTCGTGAGCATCGTGGCGCCGTTTGGCGAACCCGCTGTGTTGACAGTGTCCGATTTGCCCGAACAAGAAGCGCGCCAGTATCTGACGCAATTTGCAACCAGTGAGTAAGCCTGCGCTTGCCTATTCGGCGCGCGCCAACTTGATATGTAACGCCACAAACAGTTGACGCTGATACGCTGGTGAATAGAGCACCGGTCGCTTGTCCAACAAATTATTCACGCCCACCGACAACTCCGCCAGCCGCGTTAGACGGGCGCGGAGCTGTGCGTCAATTGAGAGAAACTCTCCCTGCGTTCCAACAATTGCCGGCGCATCACCAACCGTACCAACGAGCGGCGCGGACCCTGTGTAACTGGCCGTCGCGTCGGCCGTGACTCCCGAAAAGAAAGACCACGTACGCGCTACCCGCACCCGCGCTGAATGCGACGCGCGACGCCCGAGCGGCATGGCGGTTTCGTCGTTTCGCGCGCGCAGGTAATTGTAGCCCATGCCGATTTCGAGCGGTCCGTTCACGAATTGCAGGTTGGTCTCAACGCCAGCAGTGTGCGCCTTTGCCACATTAACGTTCTGATAGACCTGAAAACCAGCAGCGTTCAGACCCTGATACCGTGTATCAATGAGATTCGACACAGTGTTGCGATATCCCTCAACATCAACTGACAGATGCGACACAGGCGCCCACGTTCCGCCAATCGATGTACTCCACGACGACTCCGGATCGAGGTTGCTATTGCCAATGACGGTATATCCAACACTCGGGTTTGAGAACGTATATCGAATTTCTTTGAAGCTTGGCGCCCGAAATCCGCGCGCAACGTTACTGCGCAGGCGAAGCGACGGCTCTATTTGCCACGCCGCACCGAATGACGGATTGACCGCAGCACCCCACAACGAGCTGTTGGAGTAACGAACACCGGCACTGGCAAGTACAGAGCCAACCGTCCAGGAATCGCGTGCAAACACTTCGTCTACGTGGTCGGCCGCGCTGTCGCCATCAACTTTCCTGGGCGAAATGAGATTGCGCGTTGAGAATTGCCCGCCAACGTCAATCGTCTGGCGCCCCGCCGAACGTGAGTACGCAACAAGATATCGTGCGAGGCGTTCACGTTGTTCCAGTGAATCACCAGTTCCCGCAATTGGCACGTCCTTTTGCGACTGACGATACTGATACGAGTATCGCTGCGCAAACACACGCACACGGAACGCGCCGCCCAGCGCCTGTAACTGTCCTTCAACAAATCCCTGTCCCGTGCGATTGTCAATGAAGCCATTGTAGCCACCGCCAATTGGCCAACGCTGTCGTTCGCGCGACCCCTGCACATCAACACGCAACGACGCGCGATCGGACAACTTGTAACGCGCATTAGTACGAAGATCAAAGACGCGCTCCAAAGAACTTCCTTCAGCGTCAACGCCTGCAACGCGATCAACCTGACGCCATCCACCACTCACGCGATATCCAAAATTTCCGATGGTCTGACTGGCGCCCACGGTCGACTCGCGCCGTCCAAGTTCGCCCTGACGAAACAGTCCATCGGCAGAGAATGTCTTCGTGGGCGCCGCTGTCACAAGGTTGATCACCCCACCAAGGGCGTCGCTTCCAAACTCGACGCTGGATGGTCCTTTCGTCACCTCAATTCGTTCCGCCGCCACGGTCGACAAACGGCCGATGTCGCGATTCTCGACAAGCGCGCCCGACGTTGGTTCTCCGTCAATCAACACCAACACGCGCGACGCATCAAATCCGCGAATGGCAATTGATGTTTGCGATGGTGGTGACGGCAGCTCCTGCAATCCCGGAATCTGACGCAATAATTGATTGGCAGAAATCGCGCCCGCCGCATCGATGTCCGCGCGGTCCAGCACCGTTGTGTGCGATGTGGATTCGCTCGCCCGAATTTCGCGTTGACCAACCGTCGTTGTGAGCGTTGGTAGCACCGTGGGTAACGGACGCAGCAACACGCGTATGCCTTGCGTCATGGCCACCCGTTGCTCGCGAAATCCCAATGCGTGCACGACAACGGAATCACCAGGCACCAAGCGAACGGAAAACTTTCCGGCCTGATCAGTGCGCGTGATCGCCCTGCCCGAAACCGCGCGAAGCTCGGCAGCAAAGATCGTCCCGCTGTCGGCGGCACTGACAACCACGCCGCGCAGTACCGACTCGTTGCCTTGCGCGGCCGCGCGATTGCCAGGCCCCAACGCGCTCGCCGTTGCAAACACCCACACCGCGACAATATCGAGGCGGTGGTTGATTGCCAAACGGCCGAGCGCCGACACTAGTCGTGATACCATTTATTGAATGCGTGCCGAACGAATTGTGGGATAACCACTGGTGCCCGATTCGTTGTAGTAGTTGATCACCTGGAGCTTGTAGACTTTCGTGCCAACCTTCACCAGGTAAATATTGAACGTTGGATGCAGGCGATTCGTGTTCAGCAGGTTATAGCGAAACGGCGCGCCGGCATCGGTGAACGAGTTGGGAATGGGACCATCCAACTGCGTCAGAAACAACAGATATTGTGGGGCGTCGTTTGCGGCGGTTGCCGTGGCGAAAGTTGGTGAGCTGCCGCCAGGCGACGTTCCAACAGCGCACGCGGAGTTCGTTATCATCTCGAACGTGTTTGGGTTCACGCTGATGTCCCACGTGCAGTCGGTCGTGGCCACGACGGCATTGGTCGCAAGACTGATATTCTTCGCCACGCCCGTGAATGGAATGGTGAGGGTCTGCACGGCACCTAACGCCACTCCATTCTGCAAGCGCGTCTCGAGCGTCAGTGAAGTCAACGCACCCTGCGCATTGTATGCAATTGCTGTCGCATGAAAAACTGAATAGGCGCCGTTGGCCATTTTCACCTTCCAATAGTTGGCAACATTGACCACCGGCGCGCCTGCCAACGTGAGATAGCCGTATTGGTTTTCTTCCAGACGGTCCGTCTTGAAGGCCGTATCGAGTGGAATTGCAGCGGCGCGAACTGCGTCAAACGCGGCCAGCGTGTTATCCACCGAAAATGCCAGCACTTCGGCATCGGTTTTGCTTTTGTTGTTGTTCATCGAATACGCCGTCACGCCCTTGGTTGACGCGCCTGCAGTGGCGGCGCTGTTCACGCGCACTTCGTAGCGACGAATCAGAATGTCCCAGTCACCAGACTTCGGCACGACGGCGTTCTTGGCGAGGCTGAACGCCACCAGCGTATCATTGCTGGTACCGTTGATTGGTGCCGAGGTGACAACCGTGTTGACCGGCGCCTCGATGCCGCTGCCAGCATTTGGATCGGTTGGGCTTGCGTCGTCTTCGCAGCCACCCAATACGAGAACGGTTATTAACGCGGACGCTATCTTCGCGCCCCGAGAGATGCCTGTAATTGATCCGCGCATCCGGAATCTGTCCTGGCTGGCTGAGTTGTCGAAAGGAATCCGGTGAGTCGCTCACTGGTTAGATGACATCATAGGCGTCGCCAGGTCATTGTCCTATCAGTACTTACACGCATGAATGCGGGTGCAGCACCTCCGTATTTGACCCAATACCGTTCATTGGCACGCATGATAGTCAATTCACTTTGGGGAAACTTGCTGCGCTTGCGAAATCGATTGCGCACATTCCGGCCGTGACGTGCAAGAACCTGCAAACGAAAGCAATGGACACACTCCCTCCGGAGAACTAACACGTTTGAATTCGCCCGTGAGCAAATAACAACTCCTTCAACTTCTCGCTCAAACCTCGAATCATCTCAGCCCTGTCCACAAAGTCCGCCAGAGTCCGAAAAGTCCAAAGGCAGTTAGTCAGTTAGCAGCCTCAAACCGCAACAAATTCCGGTAGCCCCCGCAGAGTCCAAAGGCAGTTAGTCAGTTAGCAGCCTCAAACCGCAACAAATTCCGGTAGCCCCCGCAGAGTCCAAAGGCAGTTAGTCCGTTAGCAGCCTCAAACCGCAACAAATGCCGGTAGCCCCCGCAGAGTCCAAATGCAGTTAGTCCGTTAGCGGCCCCACACCCCGACAAACATCAGGCGAACTCGCACGAAACCGTCCGCCAAAGTCGTGTTCAGGGTACAGACTGCCCCCGCGCACTATCACTGGAGCTGTTTGGCGGAGCAACCGTTCCCGGCGAGTTCGACACCAACGGATTGTTCACGGAATCCAGCGGCGGCCCCAACGTAGGCTCCGTTACACCTTCCGCGGTTTCGCGAATCAGTTGATCAACAACCGCGCGCAAATCTCCAGTGCGCGCGTACGTCGCGAGCTGTCGTTGTGCACTGCTGCCGCCCTCTAGAATTTTGAACGCGTATTCCACTTCCTTACGCGTGCCGAGTTCGTCGAGTACATCGTCCAGAAACCATTGGACCAACTCGCGAATCAACACCGGCGCCGGTGATTCCGCCTTCTTCCCGAAGTCGATAAGGTTGCCACCGAGTCCGTAACGCACCGCGCGCCACTTGTTCTCCTCAATGAGATCGGACGCGTACACGCGAAACGTCAGATTGTCCCGACGCAACTTCCACATCTTCGCCACCACGGCCTGCAGAATGGCGGCCACACAAATCGCTTCATCCACGCGCGTGTTGACATCGCAAATGCGGAACTCGAGCGTTGGGTACCGATAATGCGGACGCACGTCCCACCAGATCTTCGATCCGTCGGGGATGCTCTTGGTGCGCACCATCGTATCAATCAGGTCGGTATAGTCGCTCCATCCCTGTAGAACGCGCGGCACCCCGGTGCGCGGGAAATTCTTGAACACAATGCTGCGATACGAATGCAATCCTGTGTTCCGGCCAAACCAGAACGGCGAACTCGTCGACAAACAGAGAATGTGCGGCAACACGTAGCGCGCGGCGTTCAGGCAATCGATGCGGAATTCCGGATCTTCAATACCCACGTGAACATGTGTGCCGAAAATCAGCAGTCGGTGCGCCAGGTCTTGCAGCTCTGCTTTCACGCCGAGATATCGCTCCTTCGGCGTCATTTCCATGTTCATCCAGTTCGAAAACGGATGCGTACCGGCCGCGGCAATTGTTAAACCATGTTGGGCGGCCGCCTGAATGACGAGCCGGCGCAGGTTTGTGAGATCCTTTCGCAAGTCAGCAATGTTGGCACACGGTTGGGTGCCGATCTCCACCTGGCATTGATGCAGTTCCGCCTTCACCTCGGCGAGAATTGCGTGATCGCTGGTAACCAGCTGCTCGAAACCAGGGGTGAGATCACGCGTCACCGGATCGATGATCTGGTACTCTTCTTCAATGCCGACCGTGAGTGACGGAGCCTGCATGTCGCCTCCGGGCCGCTTAGGCCCATCGCGTTGGAATGTTATTGGTACCGGGGTCAGACACCAACATCAAAAACCCGCACGCCGTGGTACGCCGCAACGGTTTGGTACCGGGGTCAGACACCAGCATCAAAACGTTGCGCCTGCGATCCGATGACTACTTCGCGTCGCTGCGTGTCGATCCGTGTTGCTCGGCCCATGCGCACGCTGCGCGAATGAACCCGCCAAACAAATTACCCGCATGACGTTCGGCCATCTCGAATACTTCGGGATGCCACTGCACGCCCACCAGAAACGCGTCGCCCGACCCTTCAACCGCCTCAATCAGACCATCATCCGACACGGCCGAGGCAACCAGCGACTCGCCCAGATTCTTGATGCCCTGATGATGCATTGAATTCACTTGTACGCGCGGTTCGTCAAGAAGCGTTTGTAACCGCGAACCGCTTTTCAGGTCAACTTCGTGTGCGAGATAGTCGCGCTCGTAACCAGTCGTTGGAAAAAAATCGTGCTTGGCAAACGCAGGGTTCTGCGACGGCAGGTCCTGCCACAGCGATCCCCCCTGCGCCACGTTGATCACCTGCAGTCCTCGGCACAGTCCCAGTACCGGTTTGCCATCTTCGATGGCCCACTTGGTCAACTGGAGCTCAACAGCGTCGCGCGCCGGATCGAGGTTGCCACACTCCTTCCGAATTTCTTCACCGTACTGGCGCGGATCCATATCCACACCGCCGGGAATGAGAAGCCCGTCGAGACGCAAATAAATTTCGCGCAGTGTTGGAAGGTCGTCGTTGAGCAGCGGGATCATCCACGGAATCGCGCCCGCCTGCGCAGCAGCGTGAAAATACCGCTGATTCATCACCCATGACTGTGGCAAACCCGTTGGAATGCCGTCAATGGAGTGCAGTGTTTGTGTGGTGAGCCCAATAACGGGGCGCGTAACATGTGCAGCAGCCGAACGGGACATCAGCGTTCCTCAACAAGAAAAGTTGGTACGTTCGAGCCACCACCGGCGGTGACGTTCAGCAGTGGATCGGTGGCAATACGGGTCAGGCATCCTGCCATCACGCTGCCGTCAAAAAGAAATGGCGCCGTGTCCAGCATGCGTTCGCCAAAATGCACGCTGCTGCCTTCCCACGCGGGCCAGATTTCGCTTGGCACCGTAACGCGCTCCTGCACGATGTGAGGTGAAGCGAGCGCAACTTTGATTGCGTCCTGCCAGACGGCATCGTCAACCGTCCATCCAAGCACGATGCCTTTGCCGCCGTATTCATCATTGGGTTTGAGCACCAATCGTTCGCGATTCTGCGCAACCCAGGGGATGAGATCGATATCATCGCTTTCGTGACGTGTCTTTCGTTCCGTGACAACGCGCGTCCATGGAACGTGTGCGGCCACCGCGCGCCGTTCGTCGCTGTTGAGCAATGATTCGTTGGCTTCGTCGCTAACAACAGCGAGTGATGCTTTCTTGTGCAGCACTTTGCAGCGGAACGGATTTACCATACACACCGCGCCTTCGCGAACGGCGCGCACAACGGCGCTGTCCAATCCGCAACGATCAACCAACTCGTCGATCAACACACGTTTGTAGATCAGCGTGACTTTGCGTCCGGCAACGTACAGTGTGCCATTGGTATATTCGGCGTCGCGCGGATCGCCAATAAATACTGGGATGCCACGCGCCATGAATTCTTTTTCGAACAACACAAACTCGCTGCGGGTTGGAACTTCCGCCCAATCCAGAATGCATACTTCTGGAGTGTCGCGTACACCGCGCCAGCTATGAAAGGCAGTGAGCAGTGCGTGAATAATTCCCGTCGCCGCCGGAATTGGTTGCACTATATGCGTGCGTGCAAATTCGTGCATGACTGGAAGTGCCATCATCGCCCGCGACAGCGCGTCGTTGTACGCACCGCCCGCCGGTGTTTCTGCATTAAATTCGGTGAACTTCAAGCCGCCTTCGCCCGGTGCATAAAACGCATCAAGCCGCGAAGTTGGACTAGCCACCGCAAACCCCGGGTCGGCATGAATGAGTTCTTCTTCCCATTCATACAATCCGAACTGTGCCCGAAGTTCGGGTCGTTGCATTGCCGCGACGCGCAACTTCTCAAACGCCTGCCCCACCAGTTTACAGCCGTGCGCAATGTGTTTGTATTGCGCCATCGTGAGAAAACGCGGGCGTAACACGCCACACAACGGACGATCTCCAAAGAACAGATTATCGCGGCGCAACATGTCAACCAGCGTCTCCTGCGACGCCTCGCCGAGTGCGTTGTTAGTGAGCAGCGAGTGGTAGTGATCGAGTGGCGCTGCTGGTGATGCTGGCGCGGTGGCGCCCTGAGCCTGTTCGCCGCTCATCACTTATTTCTGTGCAAACGTCGGACCGCTTCCGGCAGCGGGACGTGGTGCCAACGCCATCTTGATGGCCATGTCGGCCATGTGTTCCACCACCCATTCGAAATAACTGGGTGTCAATGAATGGATGTCCATGTCTGGCGCGGGATTCATAAAATCGATGGCATACGGAATACCATCCTTGACCGCGAATTCGACCGTGTTCATGTCGTAGCCCAGCGCGTTACACAACGTGAGGGCATCCTTCACGCAGCGATCACGAATGTCGTCGGAGAGATAGTCAGCGTCGGGAATATATTTCTTCTGTCCCGGATCGTACGGCATTGGCAATACATGTTCGCGCCCCAGCACCATGCACCGCACATACTGATCCCATTTTACAAATTCCTGCGCGATCATCGTCAGGGTGCCGCTGTTGTTGTAGTTCTCCAGCAGTTCGTCCATGGTCTGGCACACGTAGACATCTCGCCAACCACCACCGTGCGCGTCTTTCAGGATGCACGGAAATCCAATGTGATCGGCAACGCCTTTCCAATCCATGGGATACGCAAGATTGCGCAGCGACTCACTGTGCGAAATACCGGGGATGTAATCCTTGTTCGGCAGCACAATGGTTTTTGGATGCGCGACCCCGCTTTGCATGGCCAGCGTTGCATCGTAAAACTTGTCGTCCGCACTCCACATGAACGGGTTGTTGATGACCGTGACCCCCATCCGCGTGGCGTGTTTCAGAAACGCGCGATAGAACCCCACCTCGTGCGAAATGCGATCGATGATGAGCGTGTACGGAATGGGCTGCGCCATTCGTGTTGCGTCCAGCTTGATGAAGTCGGCCGTCACGCCACTCTTGCGGCGTGCGACAGCCTCCATGAATGCCGGGGGAAACGACCACTCCCGGCCGACCAGCAGCCCAATCCGCGGTTCGATCGCCATCAGAACTCCCAAGATGTTGGTTGATGCCCGGAGAATGTGTGCGGGGCGGCGCAGGCGCCACAGGCAAAATCATTAAAGCGGGAGCGGGTTCTTGTCCCACGACCCGTAGAGCGGATTGGGCAGCACAAACCACGACCGACCGAACTCGGCAAATCCGGCCGCGCCGCCATTCCGCACCTCTTGGCCGAGCGTCGGAAAATCCTGGATATTGTCGCCCAGCCACATCACCACTTTCATCGCGGGCAACTTGCTAGTGTAGTGTCGCAGAAGTTCCGTGCGCCAAGGCAGCACGCGAATTTTGCGGCGGGGCAAGGCGAGCGAGTGGAACGCAGCCCTGCGG
>JBDUBA010000311.1:0-8762 GCA_040004335.1 Gemmatimonas sp. | reverse complement strand
GCACCAACGTCCTGTGGGCGATACACGCGCGCTGGCACCCCGATGCCATCGCTGGCGGGAATTTTCACGATCGTGGGCTTGAGCCACTTGTACGAACGGAATTCGGGCGTCGTACTGACGGTCAATTGTGAGCGATTGCCACCGTTCGCATCGGCCACAAACAGTTCGGGCGGAACATTCGCTTCGGAAAATACGTCGGCGAGTTTCGATCCATCCGGGCTGATTTCGACCGTGTGTCCACCGTGCTCCTTCGTGATTTCCGTGCGGGCACCGCCGTTTACGGACATCTTGTACAACTTGCGTACGAATGGTGATTCCTCGCTCGTGGTCAACCAGAACGACTGACCATCGGCCGAAAGTTCGGCACGTTCAATTTCCCATTTGCCTTCGGTGAGTGCGACCCGTCCGGTGCCGTCGGCTTTGACGGCGTACATCTGCGCGTAGCCGCTGGCTTCGGATACAAACCAGATGCGACCATCGGGCAGAAATCCACCGCATCCGCCACACGGACCGGCCACCCACGCACTGTCGCGCAACGTGTCGATCGTTTTGGTTTGCTGCGCGTCGTCACCCGATACCGTCAGGAGGTAACGCATTTTGTAATCAGCGGTGCTGGATGCAAGGAGCGCCGTTGATCCGTCCTTGCTCCAGCCCATGAAGCGCACGCCGTTCAAACTCTTGTCAGCGTCCCCACCGGTCGCGCTCATCCACTTGATGTTGCCAGTGGCGAGATTGACCTGGCCAATACGATAACGCGAGCCGGTTTCGCCGCCAACCTTTGTGCGACCCGGAATTTCTTCGGTGAAGCCGCTAGCCGTGACGTACGCTGGAATGATGGTGCTGCGATTGGCGCCCGCGGCCGCAGCGCCGGCTTGCGGTGGCGCGCCAACTGGCGGAGTTGCTGCACCACCACGCCCACCCCCACCCCCACCGCCACCACGTCCGCCGCCGCCACCGCCACCGCCCGCACCCGACGAAATGATGATCGCCGTTTTCATGTTCGGCGAAACGTTCATCGACGTGACGCGATCAGTGCCGGGATAAATTGGCTTGAACGTGATCGAGGCATTGGCCAACGCACGATTGGCGCGTTGCATTGAATCCGCGAACGCGCGATCGCGAATGACTTGCAGCAGTTCCAACTGATCACGCTCGAGTGCGCCCATCTGTCCGGTTGCACGGGCAACAACTTCCGGAGCGGGTGCATTTCCAGTGCGGAGATCGGTCAGCTGTTTGATGAATCCTGAGGTGAGATCCAACGCGAACGTGTTGCCCGCAGACTGGTAGAGCAACTGCTTCTCATCGGCGCTCAACATCGGATTCGTTTCAGCGGCCGTCGTTGACGTGAGCTGACGCAGTTTACCCGATTTGTCGATGAGAAACAGATCGCCTCGCGCACTGATTGCACGCGTGCCATCACGCATTTCCGGGCCGTCGGTGAGATACGGCGCCATGCTGTCCACGTGTGCCGCAGTCACCGGTTCTGGTTTTGCACCCGCCTGTGCGCGGACGCGATACGGAACCGTTGGCAGGTCCCAACGCGTGCCGGGCGGATTCCAGTTGAAATAGATCCACTGGTTGTCGGCCGACCACCGAATATTTGCGGGTTCGCGCCCGTACAACTCGGGCCCGCGCATGATATTCGCGATGGTGAATTCGAAGGGCTTTTGTTGTGCCGAGGCAGCGGACAGCGGACAGGCGAGCAGCGGAACAGTGATCGCCAATCCGAACGAAGCGGTGGCGAGCCGATTACCAACACGCGTTGATGACAAGGGCAATTGTGAAAGAGTGAGGTGACGCCGGGCGACCTTCAGCAGCAACGAGAACCGGGTTGCGTATACTTCTGATTCATGCGTTCCTTGAAAAACGCATCACGCGACAGCAACGAACATTCAGGATGATTGGCCGTCATGTACGCGACATACTTTTCGTAATTGGGCGCGCCAATGATCTCGCGAACAACGGCCGCGAACCGACTCCACCAGGAAAGCGGCGGTGCACCAATGGCTGGTTGTGACACGCTGTGATGGATGAGAGGATGAGTGTGACGATCGAGTGACGTCGGTGAATAACCCGCGTCAAAAGTTACGAGCCACCCACACAAGCGCGAGTGTGACTGCCTTCAACCTGACCGGCATGCGCCCAGCAGGCCCCAGCATCAGTATACCGACAAAGCTGCTGGCGACGGCAGTCGCCTGCGCGGCGGCGCTTGTGGTTTGCGGTACCGCCGCGACTGTCGTCGTCGCCGCGGCCGTCACGAACAAACTCAACCCCAAGCGTGCCGAAATAGTGGCGGCCTACCGCGGGAATTCCGTCCCGGGGCACGCATTCCGGGACATTGGGAGTACGGCGCTGGCGCTGGATTCGCTGGTGGCGCCCCTTGGTCCCGTCCGGACGCTCAGCTCCACGGTCGTTGCCAGCCTTGCCGCACTCAATCTGGACTCGTCAAACATCCAGCTCGGCCAGAGTGGGTCGCGGCTCGCACTGCCGGGCCCAGTTCCGGATGTCCTTCACCAGCGCCCCAAGTTGTCACTCACGGCAGACAGCCTGCGCCTGATCGACCCGAGCGCAATACGAGCCGCAACGAGAGACCCGTGGTTGCCGCTGTTTCGGGAATGGGCCCGCGCGCCCCGACAGCCGGCGTTGTGGAGCCACAGCGCCGGACTTCCCGCGCCCACCGTTATCGTGGAAACCCCTTTGCGCACGGTCGGACCATGGCGCGTGCTGTTTGCAGAAAACGAATTCTCAGCCTTGCTCGCGCTCCGCGAAGGGGATCGGGTCGCCGCCATGGAGCGCGCTCGAGAAAACGTTGCCGCTGCACGGAATTTCATTGAGCAGCCGATTGTCATTGATGCCGTCATAGGTCGCATTTTCCTGCGACGCAGCTTGAAAGTATTGGCGTTTGTCGCATCGTCCAGCGGCGATTCAACAACCGCGCGGCAGGCGTCGCGGCTGGACACAGCGGCGACAAACTTCCTGGGCACCTTCAACCGGTTATCGCTGCTTGAAGATGAGAGCAATGCGAATTCTCAGTCGTCGGAGACGTTTGCCGCAAACAGATCAATGCACCCTTCGTTGCGCATTGAATCCCTGTCGACGATTACATGGGGCGGTTGCCACAACCTGCCCGAGTTGGTGTTTGGCTTCAATGAGAAACGTCGAGCGGCGATGAAGCGAGCCGTGGCAAACGTTCGCGACATCGATCGCGGAACCGAACTTGGCGCTCGTCAGGAGAAATTGCTGGAATACGTCATGGACCTGCGCAACGGACGAGAAGCCGACGCGCTCAAATCAATCTTTGGTCGCGGCACGTTACTCAGTGCGTTTTCGTGGATTGTGCCGCCCGGTGTGCGAGCGCGCGCCGCAGTTTGTTTGGAGCAGGGGCTTTAGTCACTCTGCATGGCCGTTACCGGTGCAACGCGTGACGCACGAAATGCAGGGAGTGCACTGGCTAGCGCTGCGATAACTAACAGTAGGCACGTCACCAGGCCATAACTAAGCGGATCGGTTGGGGTGATGTCATACAGCTGACTGGCGGCAAAGCGCGCGAGTGCCAATGCCAATCCCAAACCAAGGACCACCCCCGCAAACGCCAACAACAGTCCGCGTCGCAAGACCAAGGTGATCACCGAACTGGCGCGAGCTCCCAATGCAATTCGTACCGCAAGTTCGCGCCGGCGGGCTGAAACCAGGAAGGACAACACACCATAAATTCCCAGACCACCAAGCGCGATACCCAGTGTTCCGAAGATGCCGAACAAAATCGTCAACATGCGCGGCCGAGCGAGTGATTCGTTCACCACATCGTCAAAGGTGAACACCGAAGTGATGGTTTGATCGCGATCGACCGACCAGATTGCATTCCGAATGGCGTTCGTCATCGTGAGTGGATCGGCCATCGTCCGTGAAACCAGCGTCACCTTCACTCGGCCATTCTGCAGATTGCTGAGGTACATCAATGGTTCTGCCGGTCGGGCGATGGCCGACTGACGAATATCGCCAACCACTCCAACGATGGTGATGGGATTCTTCCCATCGGGACTGACAATCTTTCCAACAACGTCTTGCTCTGGGAAGAATTTTTTCGCGTACGCCTCGTTCACGATCAAGACTGGCGGTGAACCCTTCCGATCGGTTGGTAGAAATTCCCGACCGCTGAGCAATGGGGTGCCAATTGTGCGAAAGTATCCGTCGCTGACGCGCTGCGTTGGAAACGACGGACGATCCTCACCAGCGTGCACGACATAGTCGAGAGGGACGAATGAATTTCGTTCCCCCATGCCACGATACGGCGCGTATTGGGATGCGCCCGCACTCATTACTCCCGGCGTTGCCCGAACACGGTCGAGTACTTGCGAGTAATAGCGCTGCCAAGTGGTGTCGCCATGGCGTTCCGTGTTGATGTTGAAATTGACGGCCAACAAATGGTCCGGTTTGAAACCCACATTCACGTTCAGCAACCGGTCGAAACTTCGAACCATCAAGCCCGCTCCAACGGCCAGCACCACAGCAAACGCGATTTGCGTAACAACCAACGCACTGCGGAGTCGCGTGTGTCCGCCCGTTGTATTGCGGCTGCTTGCGTTGAGCGTGCCGCGCAGATTCACCGCAGACGAACGAAGCGCGGGTGCGGTGCCAAACAACACGCCGGTCACCAATGCAATACCGAGCACAAACAACAATGTAGTGCCGTCAACGTGTATTTCTTCGGCGCGAGGAAGTTGGCCCGCGGCCAGCAGCACCAGTCCACGGGTCAGAGCGGCGGCGAACACACTTCCGAGCACTCCACCAGCCATTGCGAGGACCAGGCTTTCGGTAACGAGTTGCCGCAAAATGCGACCCTTCGTCGCTCCAAGCGAAACGCGCACAGCCATCTCCCGTTCGCGCGACGACGCACGCGCGAGCAACAGACTCGCCACGTTTACGCACGTCATCAACAGGACAAATGAAACCGCCGAGAATAACAACATGAGCGACGTCTTGACCGATCCGGTGACCGCTTCGTGCAGAGACATCACGGTTGCATCGCCCCATGCCGCGTTGGCATCTGGAAACTGCGCCGCCAATGCGCGCGTGATCCCCTTCATTTCAGCGCTGGCTTGCCCAATCGAAACACCGGTCTTGAGTCGAGCCACAACGTCCATGATGCGCACCGGCCGAATACGAGGCGTGGCGCCGTCGGGGATGACCGAAAACGGCACGAAAATTTCCGCATGCGGTGACGGAAACGCAAACGTCTGCGGCATGACGCCCACGACGCGATACGATTCGCCGTTAAGCAGTACCGCCGAGTTGATGACATTCGAATTGCCGCCGAAATTTCGCAGCCAATACCCGTGCGCGAGCACCACGACACGATCATCTCCGCCGCGCACCATTTCGTTGTCGCGCGGCAACCGCCCAAGCTCAGCGCCAACTTGCAGCGTCGAAAAAAATCCGGGCGATACAAAGGCGGCGGACACACGCGCCGGTGCGCCGTGACCGGTCATATCCATGCCACTGGCGCCGTCGGCAAACCACCAACCGCCAAGGTCAGCAATCTGTTTGCGATTGGCGCGCCAATCATCCAGGTCAACGGCTGAAACGGAAGCTTGCGTGAAACTCCCATCAGTCTTCGCGGTCCACACTCTGACCAGGCGATCGGCATTGGGAAATGGCAGCGGCGCCTGCAGTACGCGGTGCACGACCGTGAACACGGCCGAATTCGCTCCAATACCCAACGCCAGCGTGAGTATCGCGACGATTGTGAATGCCGGAGCCGCCTTGAGCGAACGCAACGAATAACGAAGGTCCTGCCTGAGTTCGCCAACGTAGTCGCGCTGTCGACGACGCGTTTCAATGGAGCCGTCAACGTGACGCATGTATTGACGCGCGTCCTCGATGTCCCCAAACTCGCGCGCCGCTTGCAGCCGCGCGTCGTCAGCGCTGAATCCCGATGCAACGAGTTCCTGTGCACGCGTTTCCAAATGGAAGCGCAATTCATCGTCAACATCATTGCGAATGTCCTGGCGACTGCGCCACGGAAATTGAAACCGTCGCGGGCCGCTCATGCCGATGGCTCCAGCACGGCGAACACCGCACTCGCATACCGACGCCACGCCGCTTCCCCGGCTTTGAGTTGTTTCCGGCCCGCCGGGGTCAGTCGATAAAAACGCGCCCGCCGATTGTTCTCCGACAATCCCCACTCCGCCAACACACATTCGGCTTTCTCCAGCCGGTGGAGTGCCTTGTAAAGGGGCGCATCTTCAATCTGGATGGTGTCGCCCGTGCGTTCGCGAATCCACCGTGTTACGGCATACCCGTGCATCGGTCCCCACGCCAGCGTGCGGAGAATCAGAACGTCGAGCGTTCCTTGCAGCAAGTCCATCGGTTCTTTGGCCATCGTCCCGTTCCCCTTCCCAAGTAATGGGAAGGAATGCGTCCGGCGTGTTGTGCTGTCAAGGCGAACGGGGAAACTGCCTGGGACGACGCGACGAGGCGTAACGTGTGATGCTGCTCCGGGTGGTCGCAACGAAAAAACGGCACACCCGATGGTGTGCCGTTTTTCTTTTGCTTTTTGAACTGCTTATTTCAAATACGAATCTGATGCGGCTCTGCGCTATTGAACTTCTACGCCCGCGTCTCAACCACCCGCGTGTACGGCGTCTCGGAGTTACGTGGAACCTTGCTGCCGTTCATGACACCAATCCACGCGCGTGCCGACTCGGCGAGAATCACGATCACCGAAATAAGGAAAAACGCGGCGACCGCTGCATCCATCCGGTCGTTGAAAATCATGCGACCCGCTGCTTCCACGGTGGTCGTGGCGGGCAGCGTGTTGCTTGCCACCTGATCCTTGATCAACGCGGCGTGCGACAAGAAGCCCAGCTTCACATTCGGCGAGAAGATTTTCTGATAACCGGCCGTCATCGTGACGATCGAAAGCCAGGCCAACGGAATCAACGTGATGAACGCGTATTTCTTCTTGCCCATGTTGAAGATGACTGTCGTTCCAACACACAAAGCGACCGTCGCCAGCAACTGATTCGCAATACCAAACAGTGGCCACAGCGAGTTGATGCCGCCCAGTGGATC
This sequence comes from Gemmatimonas sp., assembly GCA_040004335.1. Taxonomy (GTDB): domain Bacteria; phylum Gemmatimonadota; class Gemmatimonadetes; order Gemmatimonadales; family Gemmatimonadaceae; genus Gemmatimonas. Next base: position 1,688 of record JBDUBA010000311.1, on the reverse strand, counting down.
AGTCACACCCTGATAGAGGAAGTAGCCCCACATCGAAACAAAGATCGCGCTGGTGGCAACGATCGCGGGCGTCGACGAAGTTTTGCTGATCGGCTTGTAGATGTTGCCGAGGAGATCCTGCAGCATGAAACGGCCAACGCGCGTGCCGGCATCAAGCGTGGTCAGAATGAACAACGCTTCAAACATGATCGCGAAGTGGTACCACAACGCCATCGTATCAGTACCGCCAAGCGCCTGCGAGAACAAATGGGCCATACCCACTGCAAGACTGGGCGCTCCACCCGTACGCGACAACAGCGACGTTTCGCCCACTTGCTGTGCGAGCACCGTCAGTTGATCAGGAGAAATGATGAACCCCCAATGACGCACCGCTTCGGCCGCACTGGCGGCAGTCGTACCAATTGCAGCGGCCGGAGAGTTGATGGCGAAGTACACACCCGGTTCGAGCACGCACGCGGCAATGAGGGCCATCGTTGCAACGAGTGATTCCATCAGCATCGCGCCATACCCGATGAAACGCGCATCGGGTTCACGCATCAACAATTTCGGTGTAGTGCCCGAAGAAATCAGCGCGTGGAATCCGGAGATGGCGCCGCACGCAATCGTGATGAACGCAAACGGGAACAACTTGCCAGCGAACACCGGACCCGTTCCGTCAATGAATTGCGTGAGCTTGGGCATCTGCAACGGTGGCAGCACGACCAGAATGCCGATACCAAGACAGAGCACGACGCCAATTTTCACAAACGCCGACAAATAGTCGCGAGGTGCCAGCAGCAACCACACCGGCAACACTGATGCGAGGAAGCCGTATCCCATGATGTAGAGAGACAGCGTTGGCGCATCGAGATCGAAGTAGTGTGCCAGCGACGGATCGGCGGCCACCCACTTGCCCGCATACAACGCAAATCCAAGCATCACGAGGCCAATTGCTGTAGCCTCGAGCACTTTGTGTTGGCGGAACCACTTGAGGTACGCACCCATGAACAGTGCGATCGGGATCGTGAGGCCAATGGTGACCACGCCCCATGGACTGCCCTTGAGCGCGTTTACGACAATGAGGCCCAGCACGGCAATCAGGATAATCATGATGCCGAGTACGGCAACGAGTGCGGTGCCGCCAGCGATGGGGCCGATTTCGTCCTTCGCCATCTGGCCCAACGATTTGCCATTGCGGCGCAGTGACGCGCAAAGAATGACACAATCCTGAACCGCACCACCGAGTGCGACACCAACAGCAATCCATAGTGCGCCCGGCAAGTAGCCGAACTGCGCCGCGAGCGTTGGACCAACCAGCGGTCCCGGGCCGGCAATAGCCGCAAAGTGGTGACCGAAAACAATCCAGCGATTCGTGGGGATGTAATCGCGGCCGTCTTCAAGGCGTTCCGCGGGCGTTTGGCGGGTTGCATCCAACGCGAAGATGTTGGCAGCAATAATCTTGCTGTAGAACCGGTACGCAATCATGTAAGTACAGACTGCAGCGGTTAACAGCCAGGCGGCATTGATGGTTTCGCCTTTATGAAGCGCGAGGATACCAAAAGCGCCGGCGCCTAGGGCGGCGACACCAAGCCAGGGGAGCGTGCGGAGCAAACGGGCCATAGCGGGGCTGGAGTTTGGGCAGGAGAAAAAAGGCCACCAGCGGAAGGTCCTTCGATTACGCGTGCGGTCACGTCTCTGTCAATGCCGCA
>JBDUBA010000180.1:0-8790 GCA_040004335.1 Gemmatimonas sp. | reverse complement strand
CCGCGGGCATGCCCAGAGGGAGAATCGAACTCCCATGACCTTGCGATCGGCGGATTTTGAGTCCGCTGCGTCTACCAGTTCCGCCATCCGGGCGCTACCACGATTTGAGGCACGCTCATTGAGCGGCCAGCGAAGCGCGAACAACCAAGGTAGTGCATGCCACCCAGCCGTGGTAGTCGCCAGGCGTGAATGAATTCGGCTTGCTAATTGCCCTTTGGCTTTTGTACCAGCGGCATGGTGTCCACCTTGCCGGGTGGACGCATTTGCGCAGCACCGCGCGTGAACTTGCCACCGGCCGTATCGCCGCGCATGCCTTGACGGAATTTGCCGCTGTCCGATCCGAACGGTGGACCACCACGGCCTCCCGGACCATCGCCCCGGCCACCGCGACGATTGTCGGCTTCGCGAAACATCCGCTCGGCTTCGTCCTGAAGCGCAAACAAGCGCGCTCGTTGAATGGGAGTGAGAAACGTTGCCAACTCCCTGTTCTCTTTCTCTTTCAGATCGAGCCGTTGCCGCTGCAGTTTTGTCCAGCGATCCATCGCGTCAGTAACCTTGCCTTCGTCTGGCGTTGCGCCGCGCGCCAACTGCACGCGCAACGTTCGGCGAATGTCGTTTTCCTCGGCGAACGTTGCCCGACGTTGAGCGTCAAACCGGGTATTCCACGAGCGCCATTTCACAATCTGGTCGTCCGAGAGGGTCACCTGATTTCGCAACACGCGCTCGTACGTTCTTTGCCATTCAGCAATCATTGCCTTGCTCGGACCCTGGTTTGGACGATCCCTGTCCCCACCACGTCCGCCCTGGCCACCGCCCATCCGCCCACGCGACGACGTATCACCGCCGCCTTGAGCGGGCAGATCGGTTGTCAACATGCCGGCGCTCGCTGCAACAATCGTTGCCACAGCGATGCCTTTCCAATATCGCCCTACGAAATGCGATAACATCGCAACACTCCTCATGAACCCGGCGGCAAAATGGGCACACTCGGCAACGGCTCAGCCGACGTAGAACCATCCCACTTGTCCAAACGAGCCATCATGGCCTGTAACTCTTCGTCCGTATAGTCCGACGGATCGCCCACGGAAAGTGACACGCGATTGTCGCTGGATCCGGCGTTCGCGGAATCCTGCAAACCCTTGAGTGCGTTCGGTCCACTACGCGTCTGCAACTCTGCAACCGTCGAGGAGTCAGCCAGTGGCGTAACCTTGTTGCTGTTGTAGTTCTGTCGCACCATCGTGATCGACAGCGCACTGACCGTCATGACCGCGACAGCCGCGATGGCGCGCCAGTTGCGCACGTTGCTTGTCTTGCGCGCCACACTTCTGGCGGACGCGATATCACGGACATCGTCAATGGCGGCAACCTGCGCGTTGTCTGCCGTCGTGACGGTCGAGAACTGGTCAGGCTTTGGCAACCGCGCGAGAATGTCGGCGATGTTTAGCGTGCGCACCTGAGGGCGGATCGCGAGGACCGTCTGCAGCAGCGCCAATTCTTCGGCGCAATCCGCGCACGACACGAGATGCTGCTCCACACGCGCGAGATCAGTAACCGACAACTGATCGTGCACATAGTCGGGCAACAGGTCGCGAATCTCAGCGTTTGAACAGTCAGTCATCGAGAAACTCCTTTACTGCGCGCATGGCATTGTGATAGTGCACCCGAGCGGCGCCTTCCGAACTTCCAAGAATGTCGGCGATTTCTTTGTACGACCGACCTTCCTGTACTCGCAAAACGAACACCTCTCGTTGCATTCGCGAAAGCTTTTCGAGCGCTCGCGAAACTCTGGTACGAACTTCTTCAGCGACAATCGTATCGAGTGCGTCATACCCCGTCACAGCATCGCTGTCGTTCACTTCTACATCGTTTCGTCGTCGCTGCTCGGTTCTTCGTCGATCCAGAACGAGTCGTCGCTCGATGGTGAACAACCACGTACGCAACGAACTTTCTGATCGAAACGAATCCAACGCACCAAACGCGCGAACAAACGTATCCTGCACCAACTCGTCTACTTCTTCACGCACTCCCAAACTGACCGCAAAACGCTTCAAGGCAGGCGCATGACGCTCCACGATAGCCGAAGCCGCTCGTTCGTCGCCTGCCTGCCAACGCTCAACCAGTTGCTGGTCAAGCAGTGCGTCCGCTTGCCGATCAGCTTCCATCATCCCTTGTGGAAAATTGGACGCGGCTGCCCCAAGTTCGTTAAGGCGCCCTGCTCAGAAACACGAGGAGTGCCTTGACGTGGGCCGGTCCCCTCGTCAGCACTGACCGGGGCCACGAACGCGGGGCCTTGCCACTGCGCTTTGGCTACCACCCCGACCACCTGCCGTTTCGCCACTCAACCCATCCCCCATGACAGTCTCGGCCCGAGTAGAAATTATCGCGCACCGCGGTGCCTCCCGCGACCGGCTGGAAAACACCATGGCCGCCTTTATTTGCGCGCTGGAACAAGGTGCCGATGCGTTCGAGTTGGACGTGCACGCGACCAGGGATGGGGTGGTGGTGGTACATCATGATGCGGACATTCTGATCAACGCCGAGGACGCTAAAGTACCGAACGGTCGGAGGTTAACCATCAACACGGTGGATTTCACCACCTTGTCGGGGCTCCGTCTGAGAAATGGTGAGGCCGTTCCCACGCTGGATGACGTGCTGTCGCTCGCGGCCGCCAAAGCGGCTGTGTACGTCGAAGTAAAGGGAATTGGGATTGAAGTCGATGTGATCAAGTGCCTGGCCCGCCACGCCAACACGCGAACAGCGGTGCATTCGTTCGACCACCGGATTTCACATCACATTGGCATGCTCAATCCCGGCTCTCCAATCGGTCTTTTGAGTGCGAGTTATCTATTGGACTTCACGCATCTGATTACCACCGCCAGCGCGCGTGATCTGTGGCAGCAGACCGCAATGATTGATCGGGCGCTCGTGAAGACCGCCCATCGAAACGGCGCGCGCGTTATCGCGTGGACCGAGAATAGTGTGCAACACGCCGCGGAACTGGTGCAATTGGGTGTGGACGCCATTTGCACCGATATCCCGGGTGAAATGCGGTCGGGGCTGAGGGCAGCCGGCGTGCTGTAAAGCGCGGACCGGGTCAACGGACCGGGTGAACGGACCGGGTCAACGGACCGGGTCAACGGACCGGGTCAACGGACCGGGTCAATGGACCGGGTCAACGAACCCGCTCCACGAACCCGGTGCATGCTGACCTGCGTTAAACCTGACCGGGAGGCGCAGCGCTCGCTTCGGGTGCCGGAGCGGGTGGCACGGGCTCGGCCGGTGCGCTCGCGGCGTCGGGCGGTGACGGTGGCGCATCGGGCTTCGCGGAGTTTTCATCGGCCAATTTGGTCTCGAGGCGCCTTGCTTCGCGATCGTATTCCCGAAGCGACTGCATCAAACGCTCTTTGCTGTCCGGCTCAATTTCCTTGCCCAAATCAGCCGCGCGGAAAACCGCGTAGCCAAAGGCCTCGGCGGCCTTGTCGGCCTGCTCACGCGCACGATAGGCCTCGATGCGAGTCTTTCCATCATCGATTGCGTCCTGTGCCGCCTTGCCCGCTTTGTCGATGCCGTCTTTGACTTTATCCCAGATGCTCATACGGGTCTCGCTGTGAGAGGAAGTCGCGCAGTACTTGGTCGGTGTCAACAGTTGTTGATGCGACGCGATGGACGTCCGTACGCGACGTACGCGCGCGAGTTGCAAACAGTCAGGACGCTCAACGTTTGGCGATTGAATACACGACCACTGTTTCAACGTCATCTGCATCCTTGAGAACGCCAGCGACGTACCTGGCACCGGCTTCCATCAGTCGAAAACGTTGGGGAAGCGTGATGTCGGAAAGCCAGTCGCCGTTGGAGGAGAACACCGACCACACCGTCGCATTTTCGGGCACCGCATTCAGCGAATACGATTCATCTTCGCGAAGCACGGGAGCGACCCAAACTTCGTCACTCAGCGTGCCAACGATTCGACCAAACGCCGGCATGCGTTCGGCGTACACGGTGTTCTCTCGGATACTCTTGAGACTGGCAACGGCTTGCGGTCCTGGATTCGCCTTGGTTACGGCGTCGATGTACGCGTGTTTGTCGGCGTCCGTTACGACGCGACCGAGCACACCACTTCGCTCGACGCGCGACAGTTGTTTGCCATTCCTGTCATAACAACTGAGCGCCATCATGTCGGAATAACCGACACAAAATCCATTACTGAGTATTGCAATCGACCCCACCGCGCCGAACTTCGCGCTCGCGAGCGGATCGCTGCGCATCGACACGCGCTCGTAGAAGGGAAATCGTCCGACCGGCGTCACGGTTCCTGCATCGCTTCGGAGCACCGTGAAGTTCATCATCTTTTTCACCGGCCCTGTTGTATCACGTGCCGGTGACATTCTCAGAATACTGCTTCCGTCGTTCAGAAATCCGCTGCGATCGACGAATTCTCCCAACGGCCCCGCCTTTGCACGTTGTTCTGTGCGAATGTATTTGCCATCGGGTGTGAACAGCTGCAGCACATCGGCGCGGTCGGCACCAACCAGGGTGTCGCGAATGCGAAAGAGGTGAAACAGTCGGTCGAATTCACCTGGGCCATTACCTTGTCGTCCGACCGTGCGCACATGTTTGCCGTCGGGCGAAAAGAATCGCAAATCGGTGGTCTTGTGTGATGCAACAACAACGGTGCCGTTTGATTGTCGCACAACGCCGGCAATGTCCAGAATCTCGACCTTATCATCACCACTGATTTGCAACAGTGGTTTCGGACTGAGAGACCACTGCCCCTTTGCTTTTGCACCGGTTTTGTAGATCACGGTGCGAACGCCGTCCGCGTTCGTAACCGTTTGAGCGAATGCGATATTCGCAGAAACAAAAAAAGCCCCCGCAACAAATGCGAGAGCCTTGATGTTGAACATGTTCACGGAAATCAGACCGTGGCCATCTCTTCTTCGGTCACTTCCACGTATTCAACGGGAACGACGCTGACCTTGTAGCGGCGCTTGTTCTTGTGCTCGAACTGCACCACGCCGTCAACGAGTGAGTAGATGGTGTAGTCGGTACCGAGACCAACGTTCTTGCCCGGGTGCCATTTGGTACCGCACTGGCGGACGATGATGTTACCGGCGATAACGAATTCGCCGCCGTACTTCTTGATGCCGCGATATTGCGGGTTGGAAGTACGTCCGTTGCGTGAGGAGCCTACGCCTTTCTTATGTGCCATTGCTCTTATCCTGAGAAGGCAGCGCCGCCAGTGAGGCGCGCCGCCCGGCGATCAGCCGAGGGTGATTTCTTTGATACGGACTTCCGTAAACTTCTGGCGGTGGCCCTGCTTGCGCGCGTAATTCTTGCGGCGCTTGAACTTGAAGACCACAATTTTTTCACCCAGTCCGTGCTTGACGATTTCGCCGGAGACTTTCGCTCCAGAGAGAGTTGGCACGCCGGTGCGAATGGAATTGCCGTCGGAGCCCAGCAGTACGTCGTTGAACTCAACGGCCGTACCAGCTTCACCCAACAACGAAGGAACCCGAAGGCTCTTGCCCGGCTCGGCACGGAACTGCTTGCCGCCCGTACGAATGATCGCGTAGCTCATGAATAAACCAGCTTGGGGCATGAACGGCGACAGAGCGCCGTAGAAAAAAGACCGTCTGGCACACTCGTGCGAGCGTGCCGGGAAAAACGTTCCAAGTAAGCCTAGAAGCTTATCCAGCAATGCGTTGCGTGTCAACGGACACAGAGTATTTCGGCTGCGCGGCACCGAAGATGCGCCCCCGGCGCAAATTAGAAATCTCGGCTTCCTTGGCGGTGTAACGCAGTGCGGACTATGCTGCGCCGCGCGCCTTCCGAAGCAGACCTACGGTTGCGCGGCGACGCATCGCTCAAGCGGAACTCCGCAACGCTCATCTCACATTACACCTTCCGGCGACGGCGTGACGCGACACCGAGGCCGAGCAATCCGGCGCTCATCAACGCGTAGCTCGATGGCTCCGGCACGACGCTCGTTCCGTCGTTCATCATTTCACCACCCCAGAAGTTGCCGCCGAGGCCAGCGATCGAGAGGTGATCCAATTCCTGGCCGGTCAGCGAGTAGTTGTAGATCTCGCCCGTGCCGTTCAGGCCAAACCAGAGAGAATTCGTCGCGGACTCGTACGCCAGCGCACCCGGACGCATTCCATCAAAGTTGAGTGAGAACGAATTCTGGAACGCGCCACCCGTCGTGTACTGCCAAAGCGTGCCGCTGGTAAGCGCCCAGACAGATCCATTTCCGTAGGTGACACCGTAGGTATCTTCGAGCGCGAATAACATGCTCTGATTGCCGAAATTCATGTCGCCCTTGTACACCCCGGTATTGCTGCCAAACCGTGCGACGTACGTGCTCACACCATCCGTACCGCCGTCGAGGATCTGATCCAGATCTGGCGTGCCAAGGTTGTGCGTGACACCCGTCTGCACCCCAGCGGCGGTGTATTCCTCGGACGCTGAACCGTCACGGCTGAGGAGCGCAAATTTGCCCTGATCGAATCGGATGCCGTATGAGGCGAAGCTCGCCTGGTTTGCCACGGAGAAGGTTGATTGCAGCGCACCGTTCTTGACGATGTAGCCGAGGTTGGAGTCGCCGTCGATCAAATAGAAAGCGGTCTGCTGGGCGGAGAGAGGCGTGGCCGTTAAGGCCAACGCTACTACGAGGACTAACTTTTTCATGGAAGTGTCGGGTTAGGGAATGCCCCCAACCAAGGCAATTCAAATGCCAGGCTCGACCATAGGAAGAGCACGTTGAAAACGGCCTACCTGACTCAGGCATACCACAACTGTGACGCAGCTCACAACAGTTGAACTGCGTAACATTTCCGGGTCCGCGTACCCGGTCCGTTGACCCGGTCCGTGTACCCGGTCCGTTGACCCGGTCCGTTGCCCCGGTAAGACAAAGGCAGCCAGAAGGCTGCCTTTGTTGCTGCTGCCCGCCGGCGCCCTGGTGGGCTACGGCGGGTTAAGCGACGGCGTACTGCTGCGTCACGTCGCGCGAGGCACCCTTCGTGATGAGGCGAATCTCATCAGGCTTGAGCAACGGGTCGTCGCGAAGGTCCAACGGGAACCCTGCTGCCTTCTCGATGCGCTTGAGGAAATCGTGTTCCTGCTCGAGCACGTGCAACGCGACGTCCGGGTGCAGCCGCAGCGTGATGGCTTCCTTCTTCCCTTCAGCTGCCATGCGTTTCACTGCGCGCTCGACGCGGCGGACAATGGTTTCCGGTGTAAACACGCGCCCCGTTCCATTGCACGTCTGGCAGGCCTCGGTCATGCTCTGATAGTGACTTTGCCGCACCCGCTGCCGCGTCATCTCAATGAGGCCAAGGTCGCTCACGGCAAACGCTTTGGTGCGTGCGCGATCGCGGCTGAGGTGTTGCCGCAGTTCCTGCAACACGCGGTCGCGATTGGCCTGCGTTTCCATATCGATGAAATCGCAAACGATGATTCCGCCAACATCGCGCAGTCGCAACTGACGCGCCACTTCGCGCGCCGCTTCGGAGTTTGTTTTGAGAATGGTCTTTTCGGGATCGCGCTTTCCGGTGTACCGGCCGGAGTTCACGTCAACCGACACGAGCGCTTCGGTTGGTTCGATGATCAGATATCCTCCCGACGGCAGATCGCAGCGGCGCTTGAACAGGTCGCGAATTTCAGTTTCGATTCCCGCTTTGTCGAAGAGCGACACAGGCTCTTCGTACAGCTTGAGGCGCTGCGCCAATTCCGGCGCGATACCCTGCAGGTATTCCTCGATTTCGTTGTAAACCTGTTTGGAATCGACGGTGAGGCTGTCGACCTTGGCGCTGAACAGATCGCGCACCAATCCGCGCGTCACGTTCGTTTCGCGATGCACCAGTGCGGGCGCACGCGTAAACGTCGTTTTGCGTTTGATGCGTTTCCAGTTGTTGATGAGCGTGTGTAGTTCGCGCTCGAATGTTTCAGGCGTCGTATCTTCGCCTACGGTGCGCACGATAACGCCACCCACGCCCTCGGGCAGAATCTCCTGCACCATTTGCCGCAGCCGTTGGCGCTCGCTGCGTTCGCCAATTTTGCGGCTGACGCCTACTCTCGACGCGAACGGCATGTACACGAGAAACCGACCGGCCAACGACACCTGAGCGGTGACGCGTGGGCCTTTGGTGGAGATGGGCTCCTTGCTGACTTGCACCAGAATGTCCTGACCACGTTTCAGCATATCCTGGATGGGCGGGACCTCCCGTCGCCCACGACGGCCACCACCGCCCGTTGACGGAGCGACCGTATCGTCGTCGTCATCCTCGTCATCGTCGTCGGAGACCGACGCGTCTTCCACCACCACGTCGGCGGCGTGGAGGAAAGCTGCTTTTTCAGTACCGATGTTCACGAAGGCTGCCTGTAACCCCGGCAGCACCGCTTCCACTTTGCCCAGATACACATCGCCAACCATGCGACGCGAATCGGGACGGTCCACCAACAGCTCAACGAGGAGGTCGTCCTCGATGATGGCCACCCGCGTCTCTCGCGGGCCGGCGTTTACCAATATCTCTCGCTTCATTTGCCTGGGGTTCACATTCGGACGGCGGCGACTCCGCTAGGCCAGAATGCCAACGCACACGGTGAGTAGAAAGTGCTGTCAAACGGCCCCTGCTGGACCGCCATGACGACGTCGCTGGCACCTCCACGAATCGCGCGTGATCGGGCACGAGCCTGACGTCCGACGGCACGTGAACCAGGCGCTCGATGAGCGGTTGGTTGCGTGGGTCGAGAAAAGACGTGGCGGAGTGCGATCGAAACACGGTGAGTGCA
>JBDUBA010000161.1:0-8812 GCA_040004335.1 Gemmatimonas sp. | reverse complement strand
AACCACCGACTTGCAGCGCCGCGGTGATGTAATTCGCGTGACTCTCGCGTCGCCGACCGCAATTGAACTTCGATTTGTGCCCGTCGGATTTTCCGGCTACATGACCGCGTTTCCCGCAGCCGAATCGGAGTTCATTTTCTTTACGAACAACGCGTCGCTGGAAGTACGAAAGACCTGGCACATGCCTGCCGGGCTGACGGAATTCAGAATTGGCGCAGCGGCTGCGGGTCAGACTGGTACGTATACTTTTTCAGCAGCATCGGTGAGTGCGAACGTGACGGGATGTTTGTCGGTGGTGGTTTCCGGCAGCCTGCAATCATCGCAATCATTGGCGTCGGGTGACTGCGTGTATGGGGGACGCATTGCCGATGAGTTTCTGGTTTACTCAGCGCGTTCGTGTGTGATCACCATGAATCGCGAGGCAACAAGCCCACTGAGCAATCCCTACCTGGAAGTGTACGCGGGTTCCTTGTTATACGCGGCCGACAATGACGGAGGCGGAAGCAGCAATGCGCGCATTTCGCTGACGTCCTGCAAGGGTGCGGCGGGTGAAGTCCTGACCGTGCGCGCCACGTCGTTTGGCGCCGGTGATGTTGGGAATTACGTGTTTTCGGTGACGTTTGGGACGTAGTTGGCACTACGTGTTTTCGCTGAGAGTTGGGATGTAAGCCGTTACTCCACCAACAGGTGACTGTACGATTCGGGAATCACAAGTTGTTGTCCGCCGCCCGCCACCATGACGCCAAACTCCTTGCCAAACCATTTCTGTGCACGCGGAGTGAACGTCACTGATTGCTGAGTCGTCATTGGTGTCCAGCTGTCCTTGGTGCCACCCGTAAATGATTCCAGCGCACGCACCGGCGCACGCACCACAAAATGAACAGGACCGCGGCGGTTGGTGTTGATTCCCGACGAATGCATGGACGCGCCGCGCCGCGCGAAAAACAGTTTGAACGGTGATTCGGTCGCGGTGCGAAATCCAATGATGCGCGTGCCGGGTTGCAACGTTACTTCCTGAACCGGCTTCGATAAATCCATCGCTGCCAAAAAACCGACCGCGTCGCGAAGCGCGAGATTCGGCATCTGGCGCGCGAAAAATCCCAGCGCAGTCCGAATGCCTTGCCGCGGAATCGGCGCACTGCTGCAGCCGAGTTCCGCGACCCACCGGGTCACGCCGGGTTCCGAGCGAAAGTCTTGTATGGCGAGGGTCATTGCGCGCGGAGAAGTGGTAGTGGTGGCATGAGATTACACCGCATCAGTGCTATTGATGTGACTATTTCGCGCGTTTTACTATCGCGCACGTCACCAATACGCCGCAGTACCGTCTACTGCCCGCACTTGAGCAAACCTTGCCACTGCTCAACGTTGCTGCGTAACGCTGCCGATTGCGTTGCCATCGGCTCGGCCCGATTGAGTGACGCGCACGCCTTTACATTGTCGCCCAGCGCGTTGTGCGACATCGCGATATACAAATGCGCGTTACCCTTGTCGGTGGGTGTTCCAAGCTCCGGCAACAGCGACTCGAATCGGCGAATGCGAGCGTTGATTTCGTAGAGATCCTTGTCTGCGAAATCAAGATCGGCGAGGTCCATGAGATGCTTCAGTTCAATGGACGCCGCAGCTTCGGCCGAAGTGGGACGCGCAGCTGCCGGTGCACCGGGAACCGCACCGCGGGGAGCGGTGACTTTGGCCGAATCCGGCGGCGCCGTATTGGCGCTCCCGGTTGCGCCGGTTGGCGGGATTGTGCGCGTCGCAGACTGAGTCGCGCGTTCACCCACCTCGACATTCGGTTTTGCAGCGGGCGGGCGCTCAGCAGGCAATACCGTGGGCGGCTCCGTGATTTGCGGAGCAACCGCGCCGCGATTCACAGTGTCATTGGCGGACGCTCCCGCAACGGTTGAACCGGGATTGTCCGCGGCTGTCAATTTACCGTTGTCGGCGGGCCACTGACGAACGGCAAAAAATGCAATGGCCGCAACAGCCGCGAGGCCGAGTGTCACGGCCACAATTTTGTTCAGCGCACCGGGTTGCTGTTCGTTGAGCGTTAGCGTCGCGAGCGCTGGCGGCTGTCGTCGTTCATCCTCAGCCAATGCTAACGGGCGCTCGTTGCGCGTTGATGTCGATTGCGTGACCGGAGGCGTGTTGAAGTCTCCGACACGCATGTTGGACGTTGTAGAAGCGGGGCTGCCAACTCGCGCCGCGATGCCGGCAAACGCTCTTGCAAATGCCAACGCACCTTCGGGCCGTTCGTTCACGTCGCGCGAGAGTGTTCGCTGCAACAACGCCTCCAGACCAGCAGGCCACGACACCGATGGCATAATTTCGTGCAACGCGCGCGGTGATGACGTCAGACGCGCCATCATCTCCGCTTCGGTGGTCGAACTCTCGAATGCACGTTTACCCGTCAGCATCATGTACGCCAGTAAACCCAACGCGTACACATCGCTGCGCGCATCCAGTGATTCGCCGAGAATCTGTTCAGGACTCATCCACTGCGGCGTACCAATCACGAATCCGGTTTTTGTATTCCCCGCCGAATCTTCGTTGCCGTGTAATGCCTTGGCGATGCCAAAGTCCAACACCTTGAGACGCACTCCGCCACCGGCATCGTCGAGAATCATGACATTGTCGGGCTTGAGATCGCGGTGCACAATGCCCAGGCGATGCGCCGCGTCCAATCCTTCCGCGACCATTGTGACGATGCGCGATGTTTGCGCAACATCCACTGGACCACGTTCTGCAATCATCTGCTTGAGCGTTTGGCCGCCCACGTACTCCATGATCAGGTACGCTCGGCCGTCGGTCATGAAACCGAAATCAGTGACCCGCGCTACCCGATCGTGGTTGATGCGACTCGCGGCTTCGGCCTCCTGGCGAAAGCGCGCCACGACCGTTTGGTCGGACATGACTTGTTCGCGCAGCACCTTGATGGCGACTTGTTGAGGCAACCGCACATCACTGGCCGCGTACACCGCGCCCATGCCACCTTCGCCCAACAGATCCGTGACGACGTAGCGATCGCAGAACACTTCGCCAATAAGCGAGTCGCCCTGCACGGCGGCCCGCAACGCCGACCCGTCTTTTGCGCAAAACGTGATGGAGTCGGGAAACGTCGTGCCACACAACATGCAGACTTTGCTCATAACACTCTCGCTACTGCGCCGCGATCGACGCGCAATTGAAACCGCCTAACCATCCCTTCTTGAGCACGGGTGCGCCGGACGCGTCGAGGAATTCGAAATCGAGCACAATTTGTTGCGCGTTCTTCGCTCCGGCTGGCGCGGGCCATGTCACGATCACATGCCGGCCGTTCGCATCGGTCAAACCCCGTGCAACCATGCGGAATAGCGCCCATTCTCCCGCGCCAGCGGCAATTTGCACCGGTTTGTTCTTTCCAAACTGCGCTTCGAGCGACGCGCTGGTACCCTGCGGAGGTTGCGGCCAGATCACGCCATTCGTCGGTGATTTTTCGGTGAACCGCGATTCTTTTGTTCCGTGACGCAAAACAATCAAGGGAATTTGTTCGTTGAACACGGATGGTTTTACAAGCCACCGCAGCTGCGGAGTGGGATTGACATCGTTGTACAATGCGTTCGACACAATCGCACCGCGGTTGAAGTACTCGACGAACTCCGCGGACAGGGTGACACCCCGATACGGTTTCGCCACCCAGCGACCACCTTGTTTTTCGAGGTAGGGTTTCAGGCTTTCCTGGAAGAATTGCCAAAACTTTCCGTTGCCCGGCCGAAACATCTCGGTGACGTCGGCCATCGTCGCTTCAACCGGTGAATCAGGACTGAACGGATATTTGTTCAGGATCGGATTCATGTCCATACACAGCTTGCTGCTCTTGTCGTTGAGCGCTGCCACCACCGGATTTTGCGGTGGTTCCGGCGGTGGCGCAACGGCCACGGCACGCACGACGCGTGGCCGGAGCGACGCCGCGTCACGCAGCATCCGCTCCGCACCATTGATTGGTTCCAGGAGCAACTGTTCAACCGGGGCCGCCATTGACAACTCCGACGTCAGCACAAATGTCTGCGCCAATCGTTTGACGGCAGTTCGTGCCTGCGTCACCTGCAAACCGGCCGAGATGGCGGCGCGATTCAGCTCATACGTGGACAGTGAATCGCCGGTGTTCGGCATGTTGGCGATTTGCGCGACTGCGCCCTGCAGCGCAAGCAACCCATCGATGTACGGTTGATTTTTCTCGGACACAATACGCCCCACCACGTCCGGGGGCGTGACCGCGTGCACGGGTTGAAACCGCACGCGTGTGATTGAATCGATGTTGGTCTGCACGGCCGTTACCTGCAACAACTCCAGCAACGGCGAGTTGTTGTTCGCAATGGCCTCGAGCTTGGACGCAGCGTCACGGAGCGTCGAGGGTTTGACCACCACAGCCGTCGTTACAACCTTGCGCCACATGTTCGCATAGTCCGACGCATATCGCAGGCGCAGCAGATCCGCGCTGATTCCATCCTGCGCCTTGTATTCACCAACGACCCAGATTTCTCCGGCGTCGAACGTATTGCTGTTGAAACTCGCGAGCATCAATTCGGCGCCCTTCGAGGTAAACGAACCGGGCACTTGCAGCATGGTCGTGAACACTCCAGGAGTCTGGCGCAATGGGACCGCCGGCACCTGTTTGTCAACCTTGGTGAGCAAGTTGCGATAGATCTGCTCACCACGGGTGAATGCATGCAGAAAGTCGCGTGTGCGGGTTCTGAGCGGCACTTCGGGATCGCGTGGCCACGGATTGTAGGTAGGTAATTCACTTGAGTAGAAATCGAATTGCCGCATGGCGAGCGCCGTGACTTCGGCATCGAGCGTCTGCCCGCGTTGCCCACTTTCGTACAATACCGGCGACAAAAATTCCTTCGTGCTGCGCGCGTATTCCGACGTAGTCACGAGATATGCCTTGAGCCAGTTGTATGACCGGCTGTAGTCGTTCGCCGGGCCCGGTTGTGGCGGCAACGCCTTCAGCGAATCAACCAGCGTACTCCAACTCGTGGCAAACAGCGCGGTGCGAAAACCTTCGTACCACACCGGTCGCGCCGCTTCATACAACGCTGGACCACGCCACAGCCCAAAACGCATCAACAGCGGCGGGCCTTCGCGAACGTACGTGCGAATCGTGTCGAGCTGGGCGCGCAACGCTTCGAGACTGCGCAACGCCGGCGCACTGGGATACGTGATGACACCCGGTGTGTTCGGAATGACGGGAAGTGTGGAAACCGCGTGTGCGGCAAGTTCAACGCGCGCCGACAACGCGCGATTTCGGAGCCATGACGTGGTGACCATCGTCAACAGCAACAGCGTGGCCACCATGCCCGCACCCAACAACATGCGACGCGCGGTCTGAATTTTGACACCACCCCGCGCCATCAACGCCGCCGACGCGTCGGCCAGTACGACGTCGCGCAGGAACCGATCAACAAACACCCACTCCGGCACTTTACGGGACACCGCGTGTCCGCTTTGCGCCGCCGCGCGCTGCGCGCGATCGTCTTCATCGTATTCCGCGGTCGTGTGCATCGACGCCGGTTTCGGAACCACCGCTTTCGCCACATCCGTAACAACGACCGGGCGTGCACCGGTAAAGTAGAACCCGCGCAATTGCGGGCTCGAGCCCAGTTGCGTTGGACGACACAACTCCACGAGAAACGCTGTGACGCCTGGAATAAGCTTTCCGAACTCCCGCGGCAATTCGTACGCGCCGTAGCGCCGTGCCTGCACACTCTCGCGACCTAACACGTTCACGCGCCGAACAGCGAGACTATGCGCAAACGTGCGGAAGGCGGCATCAAGGCGCGGCGTCAACCGCTCGGCGTAGTTGCCAGGATTGACGGCAGCATCGAATTCAAGCGTTGCACCCAATGGGGCGCGTAACTCGTCTTTCGTAAATACGGAAATCCACGGTTCGAACTGCGGCACCTTATCCATGCGCGTGAACACCACGTACACTGGAAGGGCGAGCCCGAGTTCGCGTGACGATTCGGCGAGGCGCTGGCGGAGTGCGTTACCGAGTTCTTCCAGCTGCGTGCCGCTGTCGCCGGCGTAAAAGAGATCTACTGGAATACACACCACCGCCGCACGCGCGGCCGGATGTCCGCGACCGAGCGCTGCTCGCATGCGTGGCGCACGCAACGCGCGAGAAATTTTCGACCACCGTGCAACGTCTCCCAGCAACGCACCACCAAGTTCGGTGATGATCGATTGCTGCATGACCCACACGTTGACCGTTTTTGTTGGCGACGGCGCTTCGTGTGCACCAGTTGGCGCGAGCCCCGCAATCAACTCCGGCGCGCCACCAGAGCGTGCAACGAGCGTGGTCTTTGCGCCACCCTGCGGCCCAACCACCAGCACCATCGAACGGTCAAGGAACGTGCCGCGCGGCAACCGAGTACTCGCTCCGTGAATGGCGAGCAATACGTCGTCGCCAGTATCCATTGGCACATCTTCGTCCGGCCGCAGATACCACAACACCGCACCGGCACCAACCAGGCCAAGCAGGATGAGCCCGATACGCATCGTCCACAACGGACGGGGCTCGAGCGTCAGCGCGTAGTCGAGCACCACCATCAGCAGAACAAAAAACAGCAGTACGGCGCCCGCAATGATCCAACGCGTTGCCGGTTTCTGAGTTGCGACGGGAGGACTGATCATCGCTTCGTGCTCACCGCGGTCACGAAATACGACGCCGGCGCCATCAAACGAATATCCTTGGTCGTGCTGCGCAACAGGAGCGCATACGAGCCCCATAAAACAAACAGCAACACCGCGCTGCCAATGGCCGAGTAGGTCAGCGCGCGCATCCAGGGGTCGCGGGTTTCAACGCGGTCGGTTGGTGGCATCCACGACGGGGCGAGATCGCCCAACGCGCCGCGCACTCGGTTCAGGCGTTCGCCAACACGCGCTGTGATCGCGTGCAATTGGCCGTTCTCCATCGTGCCGTACTTGCCATGGAACCCAAGTAACAGGCAGAGTTGATGCACTTCGAGAAGATCGGCAAGTTCGGGCGAGTCACCACGGGCGAGCAGTTGTTCGATGTGCTGAAATACCCATTCGCCGCCCATGTGCGCACCAAATAATTCATCCTGCAACGGACGACGCGCCCACTCCGAAAACGCGGGGTTCCGCACATTCAGCACCGACTCGTCGAGAAATGCGACCACTGCAAAAATGGCCAGTCGGCAATCGGGCGCGGAGAATCCCATGCCGATCGCGTCCTGCTCGGCGCGTGCCAGCATGCCGGTAACGTGGCTGCGAAACGCCGCCGCATCGGTCACGGGTTGCCGGTCGGCGCGCAGTCGCACAACCGCCGTGAGAAACTCCTGCAAGGTCATGGCCAGGCGGCCCTGCGTAGCCACTAGCGTCTGCGTCACAGAGACTCCTCAGAAAATGTCATTCGGGAAGCAGCACCGCGACTTCGACGTAGGCGCCCGGAATGGCTTGCGGCACATAGACACCCACTTCCTGTGTTTTTGCCAGCGATGCCGCGCAGCCGCCCGTCATCGTCAATTCGAAATACGTGAGGTCGATTTTTGGTGCGATGCCGGTAGGCGGAATTGGAATGTGCGTGGTAGGCAAACCGTTCCAGGCGCGGTTGACGAGTTCCTGCACGTAGACGCGCGCGCACGTTTTCGTGAGGCGCTGCACGCGATCGATCAGATCGGCGCGCGCAAGATCGGCGCGAACGGCCATAAACCAGCGCGCTCCCGGCAGGTAACAGCGCGCATCTCCGACAACCGCGGAGTGCATCACATCGGACGTATGCTGCAGCGGGATGATGATCGCGCGCGTTGAAATGACGGACTCCAACTGCGCTTTGATGCGTCGCTCGAGGTCATCGAAACACGACGTGGGATCGTCGTGATCGTACAACGGCAACGTGCGGGCGCTGACGCCAACGGCAAACGTCGCGAGCGCGCCGGCTAAGCGGGACAACTCCAGATACAGTTGTTCCGGATGCGCGCTTCGCATGAGCAACAAATGACGGAGCGGCGCGTCGGCCGAACGCACCGCATGCAACAGCCAGCGAGTGGCGAGTTCGTTTCCGGCATAGGCGGCGGCTCCGCCAACGGCTCCCGCAGGCGCTTGCGCAAGCGTGGCGGCCATCGCGCTTCCCTTTACTTCCAGTAATGCAACCGTTCGGCGTAACACGTCAACCAACCGCTCGCTCGAACCGATCTGCAGGGTTGGCGGAATGAACTCGCTGTCAATTTGAAACTGGCCGCGACCGTCACGCCTGACGCGCGCGATGGGCAGTGTCATGACGTCTTCTGTAACTTCCTCGTCGAGCAGGAAATACAGATTGCGTGCAGCAAATCGCACGGTGAGTGGATCGGTACCGGTCGCTTCATCAACCAGTCGTTCTTCGATGGCTTGATACCGGGTTGCCGGCGGACCGTCGGATTGAATAACGGTGTCCGCATCGAGACCGTGCACATTTGGGGCATTGGCCCGCGAGCGCGGAACGGCGAGGTGAACGACGTGCGAATCACGTGTGGGAGAGAAGCGGGGTGCGAGCGCGATGGACGCGGGTATTACGTCTCCGCCGGGGGTGTGCACCGACGTTCCGTCGGGCATCACGCCACGTAACATCACGAGCGAAAACGCACCATTCCTGAGCGCATCGGTATCAACCGCGATTGCCGAAAGTCCGTAGGCAAACGGGAATAACAGGTCGAGGGTTCGAAGCGTCTGGTCTTCGTGGTATCGGCGCTGTGCCTGGAAGTGTTGCGGCGTGAGGTGCATGCCGTCTTCCCAGACAACCCGTCGCGAAGGAACGGAGGGCAGTTGCATGAGC
>JBDUBA010000015.1:0-8823 GCA_040004335.1 Gemmatimonas sp. | reverse complement strand
CCATTTTCTTGATGTTTTCCCAGGGGAACTCCGACACGTCGTCGAAGTGTGCGGCCACGGGAGCGACATGCTCACGGGCAAACGAGCGCACCATGTCACGAACCGCGAGCTGCTGTTCGCCGAAATACAAACTATCATCCATAGTCAGAAAGCAGGGGAATCCGGTTTGACCGGACTCACAGTGAGGCGGGAAACGTTTCGCGGGCGCATCGTCAGACTTCGCGAAGTTGCGTTTGTAGGAAAGGGATCAGGATCGAGTTAGGCGGGTTCGTACCCGCGACTGTTTGTTGGATACACCGGACACGGGTTGAGCCACGGGGTCGAGGCAACGGTCACACGCATCGCAGGTATCGCGCGCGTCTGGATCGCCGAAATAGCGCAGGACGAACGCTCTACGGCAAGCTCGAGTTTGTGCGTATCGCTGCACAGCGTCCAACCGTGACAAATCAGAAAGCCGTCGACGTTCCAATGCTTTCCAATCCACAGGAAGCCATTTCGGATCTCGGCATTTGGGATCGAGCCGGAACCCACCACCAGTACGCGTCCAGGCCACGTACTGTTCGGACTGGAGACGATCGAGCGCCGCTGCCAACGCATAACTTCCGCCGAGGCTGCGCGGCAGCTGGTCGAGGTCAATCGAAACGCCTGTTTGAAGTCGCGGTCCACCCGAGCGCCACAAGGCGCGCAGCAGATCGCGGTCAAAGGCGCGATCGCCTTGCAAGTTGGCGGTGATGCGCGCGGGAGTTGCGAGAAGGCGCACATACACGCGAGTGAACGAGGGTGCCTCCACCGACAACGCGCCCGATGACGCCAACGCACGAAGCGCCGCGCTCACCTTGCGCTCGCCCCATTTGGGGGGCACACGTGCCGTGACGTCTTCGACACTCAACGCGCACACGCGGGTCTTGTCGCAATGGTCGCGCAACACGCCCCACACGCGTTCGATCGTTTCGCGATCTGCATGTGCGTTCTGAATAAAAAATTCGTGCGTAAAGCGGTCGGGATACATGTGCAGCAACACACACGTTGATTGGTTGCCGTCACGCCCGGCACGTCCCGCCTCCTGGTAGTACGACTCGAGAGTCCCTGGCATCGCGTGATGCACGACCAGACGCACATCCGGTTTGTCGATACCCATTCCAAAGGCGCTGGTTGCAACAATGACGCGCGCAGACTCCTTCATGAACGCATCCTGTGCCCGTCGGCGCAGATCTTCATCGAGTCCCGCATGATACCCGACCGCTCCTACTTTCGCGCGCACCAACACGGCCGTGATGCGCTCGACGGCTTTGCGTGTGGGTGCATACACAACCGCGGCGCCTGGTGCATCACGTAGCCACCTCACCGCCGCTTTATCTTTTTCGATTTGATTTTGCGTGCTGATTACGTGATAAGTGAGATTGATCCGATCGAATCCGCCAACCACAATTTCTGCATCACGGAGTTCAAGTTGCTTCACAATGTCACGTCGTACTTCAGGGGTCGCTGTGGCCGTGAGTGCGACTGTTTGCGGGCGGTTCAATCGCTCACGAATAGCTCCGATGCGACGATACGATGGACGAAAATCGTGTCCCCATTCGCTGATGCAATGTGCTTCGTCAACGGCAAGCATCGCGATACCAATGTTCAGTAGCTTGTCGACGGTGCGCCCGGCTTCCATGCGTTCGGGCGCGAGATACAACAACTTCAACTCACCATCCTGCGCGCGCGCGAGACGATTCGCGACGTCACTCGCACTCAGCGTGCTATTAATAAACGCGGCCGGCAGCCCTCGGCGCTCCAATGCATCAACCTGGTCCTTCATCAACGAGATAAGTGGCGACACAACCAGCGTGAGCCCCGGGCGAATGAGCGCGGGCACCTGGAAACAGAGCGACTTGCCGCCTCCGGTTGGCAACACAATCAAGGCGTCGCGACCCGCAATCACCGCCTGAACCGCGCGTATTTGCGGCGCGCGGAAATCCGGGTAACCGAATT
This sequence comes from Gemmatimonas sp., assembly GCA_040004335.1. GTDB lineage: Bacteria > Gemmatimonadota > Gemmatimonadetes > Gemmatimonadales > Gemmatimonadaceae > Gemmatimonas. Next base: position 6,846 of record JBDUBA010000015.1, on the reverse strand, counting down.
TTGCGCGCAACATGGCGCGTGCGTCGTCGAGCGTCTGTCTGGCTACATTTGAAGTGGCGGTTGGCATACCGCATAGGTAGCGAAGCGTCGCGGCGCCACCAACATCAAACCTTCGCGGCTCGTACGGAACAAACGCACTGCATGTCACACCGCGCGCACAAAATGTCCGCGCGTAAACGCGCCATCAAGCAGGCGACGGGTTATGCCAGTATCACACTCAACGCCCTGCGACGCCGCGTTCAACACCTCGCGATAGTTCCGCGTGATAGCGCTGACAGGTTCGCCCGGAACGTTAAACACCAGGTGAAATCCGCGAATCTGCTGGCGCCACAACGCGGCGATGTATTCTGCGCCGTCAATCGGCCGTGAATGCAACAACCGGTTGCGACAGGCCGAATCTGTGGCAACGGGAAACGTGTATCCCGCGGGATCCGTGAGTGTCACGTGTGTGTGTTTCTTCACACACAAATCTCGGCACGTTGTGGGTTCGCGTTCAAACGCCGCCGACAATACGCAATGTTCGATGGTCATGCCTTCCGGCCGACCGTACACCAGCACGTCGAATGGCGTGTCGGTTGATGGCGTGAGCTGCCACGGCGCGACCACCTGGCCAATTTCATTGAGCGTCAACTCGACTGACGGCACAATACGCCGAGCGCCCAACTCGAACAGGAACGCTGCCGTGTGCGGATTGAAAACGTTCGTGGCGTAGTCGGCAATCACGTCGCGTCCAAGTGCGGACTGTTCGCGCACGAGCCCGAGATGTCCCGACAACAACGGCAGCTCGAGCGCCAACCATTTGTCGAGCGTCTTTCGCTCTTCGGGGCGCACGATGGTGGGCGTGCGCAAACGAAGCCCGACGCCCAGTGTCATCAGATTGTCGCGCAAGGCCCGCACACGCGCCAACGGGAGCGGGGGATGACGCAGGAACGGATCGAGCACTACCTCCGTGGCGCCGTTGCTGGCCGCATCCAAGGCGTCGGCTACGGTGAACACAATGGCGCGCAGTTGCATGGTGTCCGCACCTGTCGCGATCTCGCGGCGTTGCGTTCCGCCCACACTGAGCACGGACGCGGCTATCGCCTCATCCCGCGAAAACTTTGCCGCATCCGATTGCCAGCCGCGCTGCTCGTCCAGCGCCGTCACGGCATCCTGCCGCAATCGATTCAATTCACTCACCGGTATAAACATGCCTTCACTCAACGCCGAAATATCCACGGCGCCGAGTGCATATACCGTTTCTCCGAGCCGTCCGAGTTGCTCGCGCAGTTGTGTGTAATCGAGCGCACGTTTGGAGGCCGGCGCCAATGCGACGTCACCTTTCACTGTCACAATATGTTCGCCGGCCGTCCAAATGATTTTGAGCGGCGCACCCGCATGACCGAACACGCGAACATCAGCACGCACGCGCGTGCGTTCGGGCACCGCGACTTCGGCAAAGCTGCTTTGCGCGCGCGCCGTCAGCGTTGCGTCGAACGTTCGCAGCACGCGCCAACCATCCTGCACGCGAATGCGCGTCGTCAGCGCCTGACGGTACACGCCGTTGTTCACATTGAGTGTCCGAACCGCAGTAACCGAGCAGCCCATCGTGGCGGACGACCCATCAATCGGCTCTTCGAAGCCCAGACCATCGCCCGCGGCAATTGGCGACGAGACTTCGACGAGCAGGTCGTTGCCTTCGCGCCCAACCACGGTGCCGAGCAGCCGTCCCTTGTTGTCGGGTTGATTGCGCGTGATGTAGTCGCGGCCTGCTCGGCCTGCGAGCATGCCGCTCGTGAAACCGCGACTGAAAATCTGCACCAACGGTTCAACTTCGTCGCTGGGCGGTTTCGACTCCTCGCCACGCGACAGACGGTCGAGCCACTCGCGATACGCGTGCGTGACCGTCGCGACGTACTCGGGCTTCTTCTTGCGGCCTTCGACTTTAAGGCAACCAATGCCCGCAGCGGCGAGTGCTTCGAGATGGTCGTGCGCCGCGAGATCTTTCGCGGAAATGAGAAACCCTTCGTCAAGCAATGCACCGGTATCGGCATCGCGCAGCGAGTAGTCCTTGCGGCACGATTGTGCGCACGAACCGCGATTGGCGGACCGTTCGGAAATCATGCCGGACATCAGACACTGCCCCGAATAGGAAATGCATAGCGCGCCATGTACAAATGCTTCAAGTCCAAGCTCGGGCGCGGCGGCGCGAATGCTGTGGATGTCGTCAATGGTGTTTTCACGCGCAAGCACAACCCGTTCAACACCAAGCTGCTGCATGACGAGTGCGCCGCTGCCGTCATGCACGGTCATCTGCGTGGAGCCGTGAAGTTCGAGCTGCGGATACACCTCGCGAATGAGGCGAACCGCGCCAAAGTCTTGCACAATGGCCGCGTCAATTCCGCAGTCAATACAGTCACCCAGATACATGAGTGCACCCGCCATTTCGGCGGTTTTGATCAGCACATTGAACGTGAGATAGACGCGCGCGCCGCCCGCATGAGCAATGGCGCAGGCCTGCCGCAGTTCGTCCAGCGAGAGCTGCGCGCCTTCGTCTCGGGCATTGAATTGGGAGGCGCCGAGGTAGACGGCGTTGGCGCCGTTGGCGACGGCGGCACGCACGGCATCGAGTGATCCGGCGGGTGCGAGCAGTTCGGGGACGGCTTTGGACGCTGTCCGGCTTGAAGGTGTGCTGAGCATCCCGGGAATCTAACCGTCCGGGCCAGCCAACCCATCCGGAAACCGGTTACGCTGCCGGTTTCCGGTTTACAAACCGCAGAAGGTATGCCGCGGCAAGCAGGCCGATTGCAATCCAGCGCATGTATGACAGATCGTTTCGGACGCCAAATCCGAACACGAGCATCGCCGCGATGATCAGCCCGAGCTTGAAGCGGGTGAGATTGGAGAACTGAATGTTATTTGCTCCAGGGCGGTACGACCTTGTTGGAGCGCGCGTATGCAATGGCCTGACCGAGGTGTTCGTGCATGTGCGTCACGGTGCCAATCCAAGCGGCCTGGCGCGACATCTTGGTGCCGAAGAAGTCCACCTCGCTGCTCATGATGGCGGCGGAATCGGCGGCCATGGCTCTCTTGATGAAGGCAAACGAAGCGTCGAGGTTTGCAACAACCGAATCCTTTTTTATGTCGCGTTTTTCGTACGCCGTCGTTGACTGGAAGTCGGTGATGCCCGTTTCAGCGGGAATTGCCGCGCCAAACATTGACGGCAACAGATAGTTCTCACCGGCAATGTGCAGGAACACTTCGCGGACGGAACGCACGCCGGCCATTGGGCGATATGCGTAACTCGCATCCGGCATGGCCTTCGCGAGATCCACGAACTTCTTCTCAATACCGGCAACATCGCGCGACAAATCCGCCATCACATTTGGTCCCGCTGTCGGAACGGCTGCCGCCGTCGCTGGCGGCGGAACCGTCGAATCGGAATTCTGGGCGCATGCGGCGAACAGCAGGCACGTGCCTGCTGCCACCCTGGTGATTTTCACTTTCGCCAGACGTTGCATCATTTGCATCGGTTCTGTCCTCGCTGGTGAGATGGCAATGAACTGCAGCTGGTGAACAGCGACGATGGCGCGCAGGTCACGATGTCGCAGGTTACGACGCCGCAGGTGACGATGCTACAGGTTACGGTGCTGCAGGTTGCGATGCGACAGGTTACAACGCCGCAGGCAAGCTGGCCGCTTGCGCTTCGTTATCCGGGATATCGAGTACTAATCGCAACAGCGCGGTTGAGTACACTTTGCCCTGCGCATCGGTTTTAAGCGACAACGTGCCGCCGCCATCCAATGCCCCGTGCAACAGGAAATTGAGCGCTTTGAGATTGGGCAATTCGAAACGCTCGACGCTTCCGGTAATCATGCCTTTGAAGTGTTCGGTAACGCGCGCCTGCGTCACGTATTTCACGAGTACCGGATACCACTCGGTCTTGATGGCAATGAGGCCAACGTTGGCCGTATCACCTTTGTCGCCGCTTCGCGCATGCGCGATGTCCAGGAGTCTGATCTTCATCGGGCTTATTCCTGAATATCAACGTGAGTGGTAACCGCCGTCTTGTCGAGCAGTGCCGGCCAGTACGCCACAATCTCTTCTACTTTGGGGCGTCCGCCGGCGAATCCGGTGACGCTGGGCGGTCCGTTCAGTACGAGTGGCACTATTTCACGGGTAAAACGTTCAACGGCCGCGCGATCGTTGCCGCGGACGCCCACGCGATACTGCACTTCGGGCGCGTTGTGGCCATCGCCGGCGAGATGTCCGTGCGTGCTGGTGGCTCCAACAAACTCACTCAAAATCTGGTCGAACTTGAGGCCGAGGTTGTCGAGGCGTTGGCGCAAGACCTTGTCGGCGAGTTGCGCCTTCTCCATTGCATCGGGCCACGAATACACCAACGAGCCTACGGCTTTGTAGCCAGCGCGATAGGCGATGGACACCTTGAGGAATGGCGTTGGTGGTCCACCGGTTACACCGTGCACGCGCACGCGATTTTCGCCGGCGTCTTCGAGTTGGATACTTGTGAAATCGGCGACGACATCAGGCGTGATGTACGCGTGTGGGTCGCCCATTTCGTACACGAGCTGTTCACTCACGGTTGGAATTGAAACGCGACCGCCCGTGTTCGGATGTTTCGTGATGACGAACGTGCCGTCTTCGACCGCATCGGCAATTGGATAACCGACGTTCGCGAGATCGGGAATGTTGCGCCAATCGTACAAACAATTGCCGCCCGAACTCTGCGCGCCGCATTCCAGGATGTGTCCGGCAATGATCCCCGACGCCATCTTGTTCCAGTCGTCCGGCGCCCAGTTGAACTCGTGGCGCAACGGCGCCATGGTCAACGCGGTGTCGGTGCTGCGACCGGTAATCACAACATTCGCGCCGCGTTGCAACGCTTCAACGATTGGTGTTGATCCGATGTACGCGTTCGCGGATAACACGCGATCCCGGATGGTCGACAGCGGTTCGCCCGTGTCCATATTCGCGAGTTTGTGGCCCGCGGCGAGCAGTTCGTCGATGCGTGAGAGCAGGTCATCACCGGTGACGACGCCAACTTTGAACTTGCCGCGCAGTCCCAGCTTTTCTGCAGCCGCGAGTACGGCCGTTGCGCACGCCTGGGGATTCACACCACCAGCATTCGCAATGACCTTCACGCCTTTGTCGACGACCGCCGGAAACACACTCTCCATTGCGCCGATGAAGTCGCGCGCGTATCCCATTTTCGGATCGCGTTCTTTCTGCTTCTGCAGAATCGACATCGTGACTTCGGCGAGATAGTCGAGCATCAAATAGTCGATGTGCCCGCCTTCAACCTGACGGCGCGGCGCCTCTAACCAGTCACCCCAGAAGCCCTGACCGCTGGCCACCCGTACAACGCGTTGGGAATCAGACATCCCTGCTCCGTTTGAAATTCGAAATCAAAATCATGATGCGATGACGCATCGTTGTTGTCGGGGGTGGTGCTACGGTCGGAAATGTGTTTTGCACGACTACTTCGTGGACCGCCGCTTTGCGGTTGCGTAGAAAGCGTGACCCTTCCAGTACCTCCTGGGGCTAGACCGATGCGCCGGGCATTGGCGGAAGGTTAAATGCTCCCAGATGTGGTCCCGGGTTTTGCAACGAAGCACGGAGCGCCATGGCCAGCATGGTACGCGTGTCTTCCGGATACAAAATTGTATCAGCGAATCCACGTGCGCAGGCATAACGCGCATCCAGCTGTTCTTCGTAGTCAGCGCGCATTTCCTCGACTGACTCCGCAACGTCCGGCGAAAGCGGAACGCCTTTTGCTTTCGCTGCAGCCAAGGATGGACCGTGAACCGCACTGACCGCCGCCTCACCTTCCATCACCGCCATACGACCGGTTGGCCACGTGAACAGGAAGTCGGGATCGAAACCCTGACCCGCCATCGCGTAATATCCGGCGCCGCTGGCGTGATTTACCGTCAACACAATTTTCGGAACGCGCGCGCATGCCATCGCTTCGACAAAATGTGCGCCGGCGCGAATGACACCTTCGTGTTCTGATTCGGGACCTACCATAAATCCCGACACGTCCTGCACGAACACCAGCGGAATTCCCTGTTTGTCGCAACGTTCAATAAAAAATGCGACCTTCTCGGCACTTTCGGCGTAGATGATGCCGCCAAAACGAGGTTTCTCGCCGGGACGACCTTTAATCAAGCCGCGTTGATTGGCGATCACCCCAACGGTGATGCCTTCGATCTTTGCATCACCGCAGATCATTTCCTTGGCGAGATGCGGTTGAAATTCGTCGATTTCACCGGCGTCCAGCACCGCGCGCAACAAATTGTGCATGTCGTAGGACATGCGATGATCGGCGGGCAGAATGTCGTACAACTTTTGTGGGTCGGTGGCTGGTGCTTTGTAGGCAACTTCGGCCGGACGATGAAACGGTTTCGGCAACCGAGCCACAAGTTCGCGCAACTTCTTGATACACGACGGATCGTCATCAAGCGCATAGTGTGCAACACCCGAAATTTCGGTGTGCGTAATGGCGCCGCCGAGTGTTTCGCCGTCGATTGTTTGGCCGGTGGCGCCTTTCACGAGATTTGGTCCACCCAGTCCCATGAACGACGACCCCTTCACCATCAGAATTACGTCGCTCAATGCGGGAAGATACGCACCACCCGCAATACACTGTCCCATCACCGCTGCGAGCTGCGGAATACGCAGATAGCGACGCATGATCGAGTTGTAGTAGAAGATGCGCGCCGCGCCGTACTGGCCCGGAAAGACACCGCCCTGATACGGCAGATTCACGCCGGCGGAATCGACGAGGTACACAATAGGAATGCGGCAACGCATGGCAACTTCCTGCGCGCGCAGCGTCTTCTTGAT
>JBDUBA010000087.1:0-8826 GCA_040004335.1 Gemmatimonas sp. | reverse complement strand
TGGTCACCGAATACGCCGGACAAAACGTCATCGTCGAATCGTTCAAGAATGCGTGGCGCATTTTTGTTTCGTTCGTTGCGGGACTTATCAGTTCGCTGGGCTGGATTGTTCCGCTTGGCGCGATTGGCGCGCTGTTGTTTGTGTTGTCCAAACGGTGGACAAAGTATTACGACAAGGTGAACGCAAACAAGACGACCATCAAGAAGCCCGACGTCCGGAACCCGAACGATCCGATGTAGTAGCGATTGCATGCACCAGTGACCTCGTGTAACGCGCAAACAAAATCGGCGACCCGCATTTAAGCGAGTCGCCGTTCTTGTCTTTCACGCTGAACTATGTTCGTCTTGGCTTAGCGCACCGTGCGATTGGCCTTGGTTGCGTTCGAGATCTGCAAGTTGAAACCCAACGGCGTTCTCGTATGGTAGCTCTTGTAGTTCGTGCTGTCCGCGAAAATGTCACCTTTGCCACCAGTGTCCGCGGATTTCGTTTGACTCCGTTTGTCCAATTCATCGGCAACCGTGTGCGGGTCAAACGGGCTGATGCCGAACGAAACGTGGTCGATGTTGGCGGGACGCTTCGTAGCGGGATCGTAAGTCGGCGACATCGAGTTGCCACCACGAACGAGCGCGTTGCCACAATCGTCGCACATCCACACTTCGTTCTGGCTGCCTTCGTCACCCGTTGGCTTCCAGCCGATCAACGCTTCATAAAACGCAACTTCGCCCTTGTAATCGCCCGCCTGGAATGAGATATGGTCGAGCCACACCGTCTTCCAGTTCGTAGCTTCGAAGGGCGCTGGTGTGGTCCAGCTAGCAACCGGCTTCGGAGCGTTCTTGCGATCCTTGGCGTAGCAGCCGTTCGTCAGCACCAAATCGAATCCGTCCGGATCCTTGATGCGGAATCCTTCGCAGCCCTTCGGGCCGTCGGTCACCGCTACCGGGTGCAGGTTGCGCTTGGTGAGCTCGGCCTCGACCTTTTTTGCGTTCCAAGGGGCGATCTGCCAGGAGAACGAATCCCAAGTTTGCTGCGCGGGACCGCCGCGACCACCACCGCCACCACCGCCGGCACGTCCGCCGCCACCGGCGCCGCGTCCCGCTCCTGCGGCGCCGCCAGCTCCAGCGGCTCCGGCTGCGCCACCAGCGCCGCCCGCTCCTCCACCACCCGCACCGCGGCCTGCCGCGCGCGCAGCCTGCGCTGTGGCCGCGGCCAAACTTTCAGCCGGAGTCAAAACGCGCGGCGGTGGCGGCGTGTAACCACCAACAATCACAACGGTGCCGTTTGGACCGAAGTCGAGCACGGCTTGTTTGCCGTCGTCACTCCGCAACTTCCAGTTCATCAACGCCATGTAATACGCCGCTTCTTTCTTATAGTCGACGGCGTGGACGGTAAAGTTGTCGAGGGCGACGGTTTTCCAGCCGGTCGGCTCGAACGGCGCCTTGCCCGGCGTGGTGTTGCACTGGGGCGTGCCGGCGCGGGTGCCGCCGCAGGAACCCTGCGCAACGGCGTTGCTAAAAGGCGCAGCCAAAAGCGCGGCGCCAATGGCGGGGAGGAGCAAACGACTGGTGGTAGGCATACGGGGGGGTTGGGAGAAACGCGGGGAAATCGGGTCGGCCATGGGTCACTCCGCCAGCAACGCGCTCGGGGGGTGGAGCGGGAAGGAAGGTGAGTATGCGAAGATGCGCCGAGAGGGGCAAGATGGCGTTTTCGGGATAAGGCGGCGCGTTATCACAACCTGCGCGCTTCTGTAAATACGCAAAGCTGGGGCGAACGCTGAACCGATCTCCCGTGGACCAACCCGGCCGCGAGATCCTTCGGGCCAATGTGCGCACCATGTACCAGGCGCTACATCGAGCCCGTTGGCATCCTCGCGTGACCGACGCTCCGCCAACTCAATCCCTCTGTTACGACAACAAATGAATGGGCACCCTCTATCAGACGCTGGTCGCCTGCGTGATGCGTGAGCAAAACACAGGGTGATGAAACGGCGGAACTTTCGCGCAACCAACCGCGCCACGCGTTCGTTGCGCTTCGTCGATGGAGCTGTCGCAACGCCGACACGGCAAACGTCGCGTGGTGGTGGTGGACCAAAGCCGGTCCGCCACATAATGTCTGCGCTTCACTCCTGGAGGAACAACACCGATGACGGCTTCGACCGCACGCGCCACCCCGCACACTGGCGAGAATTCCATTGTGAAGGTGATCTTCGCGTCGGCAGCGGGCACGATGATCGAATGGTACGACTTCTATCTGTTCGCACTCATCGGCACAGTAGTCGCGCCACAATTTTATCAATCGACGACAGAACTTGGCGCGGTCATTTCGTGGCTCGCAACGTTTGCCATCGGATTTATAGTGCGACCGTTTGGCGCGATCGTGTTTGGTCGCCTCGGTGATCTGGTCGGTCGCAAATACACGTTTCTCGTGACGATGACGATCATGGGATTGTGTACATTCGCCATTGGTTTGCTGCCAACACGCGCTGCGGTTGGTGATTTGGCCGGCGTGTTGCTGATCTCGCTCCGCATTCTGCAGGGATTGGCGCTTGGCGGTGAATACGGCGGGGCCGCCACGTACATTGCCGAACATGCGCCACAAGGCAAACGTGGCGCGTACACGAGTTGGATTCAGACTACGGCCACGCTTGGTCTCTTTGTTGGTCTCATTGTGGTCTTGATCACGCGCACCACACTGGGTGAAAAGGATTTCGCGGCGTACGGCTGGCGCATTCCATTTCTGGCGTCGGCCTTTTTGCTGGCGGTGTCGTTGTATATCCGGCTCTCGCTCAGGGAAAGCCCGCTGTTTGCGAAACTCAAAAGTGAAAACGCGCTGTCAAAAAATCCAATTGCCGAAAGTTTTGGCAATTGGTTCAATCTGCGCTTCGTTTTGCTGGCGCTGTTTGGCGCGACCATGGGTCAGGGCGTGGTGTGGTACACGGGTCAATTTTACGCACTGTTTTACTTGACCAGCATTTTCAAGGTCCCACTGGTTACCGCGTACACAATTATGGGAGTGGGCGTGTTACTGGGCACACCGTTTTTCGTGGTGTTTGGTACATTGTCCGACCGTATTGGACGAAAGCGCATCATGCTGGCGGGAATGTTGTTGGCCGTGCTGACGTACATTCCCATCTATTGGGCCATTGGCAACGCGGTTGGTCCAATCACACCTGCAGTGCTTGATGAAGCGGGTAAAGTGGTAAAGGCGGCCGTTGCAACGTCACCAAACGTTCCGCTGCTGATTGCGCTGGTGTTCATTCAGGTGATTTATGTGACGCTGGTGTACGCGCCAATCGCGGCGTTTCTCGTCGAACTGTTCCCCACCAAAATTCGCTACACGTCAATGTCGTTGCCGTATCACATTGGCAACGGTGTGTTTGGTGGGTTGGTGCCGGTGTTTGGGCTCATTCTTATTCAGGCGGCCACTGATCCAAAAGCCGAAAGTTGGCTCACGCCTTTCGTCAAACCGATGGGGCACTTTGCCGGATTGTTGTATCCGATGGTCGTGGCCACTGTGTGTTTTGTGGTGGGCCTGATTCTGTTGCCGGAAACTAACGGTATTGATGTGCAACGAGGTGATTCAACGGCGGGAAGTCGATAGGCGCTTAATCCACGCGCCCCCTCTTCCTGGCATCGACGCCGCGCTTGATCAACGCTTCGAGCGTCGGCGCATGCACGTCGCTCAATTTCTTGATGTAGAGACAGCTTTTCCCATTCTTGTACTTCCCGAGCTTCTCCATCAATTCGGGTGAATGGTTGATATCCAGCCCGTACAGCGTCAGCTCAGTTTTGCGTGGCGAGAAACCAATGACCGGAGCGTCGCCTTCGCGCCCACTCTCATATTTGTAGTGATATGTTCCGAAGCCCACGATCGCTGGACCCCACATGACTGCCGGACACTTCGTCACATTCTCCATGAGCGCCACAATGGTGTCACAGTCGGCTCGGCGATCGGCCTCCGGTACTTTTGCGTCAAGGAATTTCTTGACCGCAGCTTTCGTGGGTTTGGTCTGGTTCTCGGTCACGCGGAGCTCCGGCGCAGAATGTTGTTCAGGTCACAGTCCCTCCAGCGGATGAACCCGCGAGGCACGCCTTTCGGCAAATATACGGCCGACCGCGACACGTTCAAGAAGCGCACGCACCGGCGTGATAAGCGATCCTCGATTGCGTTGGGCGGGCGCTTTAAGCCTAGCTGCGTTCAAGAAGCGCCAGCACACAATCAGACAGAGACTGCTCGATTGCAACGGCCGCTTGCTCAAAACGTCAAGTGCGAAATTTTCCGCTGCGCGATTTTCTGACGCCCGCGAAACTGGCGCACCTGGTTCACCGCCGGACGGATTGTTCGGCGACCGCACACTGAGCGAGTCGTCCGCATCATCGTATTCGACCGTTAACCGATCGACGCGAAAGCGACCATTCGGTTCAAACGTCGAGCCCCACATTGTAGACGGACGCTCTTTGCGCACAAGCGCAACCATTGCCGGATCGCGTATCACGATACGCAATTCGTCACCGTGCACGGTCACACTATCCGTCATAACGGTCTTGCAGCGAAGCGACGAAAAATCTTTCCCGTCGGTGCAACGTCTGAGTGTGCTGCCGCGCGCGATGTCGCGAATGTTGTCGGTGCGCATTACGGTGTCAGACACCAACACCACGCTCATTCCGTCGGCTGTTTTGAGATCGACGCGCCACGAATAAAATCCAATCATCGACGACCGCGTTTGCCTGATGCGCAGTTTGGGCGGAATCATCGTGATTTCGATACGCTGCTTTTCGACGACAACCAGGCTGGTGTCCTGCGCCTTCGCCACACGCGGGGACAAACTCGCAGTCACGACGCACATACTCACGAGCAACCAGTGACGAATGTTCATCGTTCGATCGTGATGCGACGACGACCAGTTGCCGCGCTTCCGTCACGGCGCTCAACAGTCACTTCGATTACATAAGAATCCGGCTGGAGCAATCCGAGATTCAGCACAATCGCGTGCGAACCAACGGGCACGCGCCCGTCACCCGTTTTGGAGCCGCGCCGAGCGTCGGGTTCGGTCCAGCGTTGCACAACTTCGCGATTGGGATTTTCAGCGAGATTGAGTGCAATGCCCAGGCGTCGCATTGCGCTCAACCCTTCATCCGTCGCAACGCGTACGGACACCGTCACCGTATCGGTTGACGCGATCCCATACGTTTCCCAATACACACCGACACGCCGGGTGCGCGAGTCGAGGTGCACCGTGTTGAGCATCTGGTCAATCAGCGAATCGCTGGGTGAGTCGACATTCACTTTGCCATGCTGCACGTCCAGCAATACTGGATCGGACACGGCAATGTCCCCGCGACGCATCATCTCGAGCGTTGGTGGCGGCACAATACCAAAGCGTGCGCGCGCATCTACTTGTCGGGCTCCCGTGCCGATCGCTTCGACCGCAATGACCGTTGGTGCGGAGTTGATCATTCCCTGCATCACGCCAATCGTGCCAGCACGAATTGAACGGCGCGAAACGGAATCGACGCGCAACGGATCGGGGCTCGACACCATCATGACATCCAACGGCGCTCCGTCGCGCAACATGGGGTGACTCAACGTGACCGTGGCCGCAACTCGAATTCCGTTTTCGCGACGGAACATTGCGTTTTGTCCTTCTGGTAACTGCACGAGACGGCGGCGTGTTCGAAAATGTTCGACGGGCCACCACTCGGTGTATGGATGTCCCGAAATGTCATCCGGCGACATCGACCAACTGCTTTCCGGCGCAGTGAACGGCGACGCCACGACACTAAGCGGCGGCAACGTATGTACGCGATCGATGCTGTACTCGAACGTGGTGTACGGTGATGTGCGGGGCGAGCTGCGCGTCTCGAGATAATCGGTGTGATCGTCATCGATGTAATCGCCACCCCAGCCCGTGTACCCCGGCCAGCCATAACGCAGCACCAGCGTCGCCAGCACATCTCCACCAAATCGATCGTTCCACGAATAACGCTCGTCCTGATCGAGCGCACTGTGCAGCGCGATCTCCACGCGGCGGACGTTGTGCTCCACTTGTCGTTCATTGCCCTGAACGCGAAGCAACGGATCGGACAACCACCACAATTTGGTGGTAGCCGCAATGCGCCCAACACAAGGAAGCGCCGTGTAGCCGTTCCGTTCCGATGGCAGCAAGAGATCGCGCACATCATCCCACTCACACTGCTGCGCGAGCGACATCGCCAGGTGCATCTCCCGAAACTCGCGCTCGGCAGGCGCGATTTCGTTGATGCGCGCGTGTGCATATCCGCGAAGCGCCGCACACCACCACTTCTCACCCTGGCACGACTCGGCGGCGGCCGTTGCGCTGGGCACGTCGTTCTGGTCAAACCAGAAACGCACGCGCTGACCACTAATCCATCCGTCATTCGGGAAATTGTTTGCGGCCACGTCCAGTTCGGACAGCAGCAGCGCGCGCGAATCGTGCATGCCCACGCGCATTTCTTCCAACAGCGCCGCATCTCGACCAAAACGTTCGTCCTGCGCGGGCGGATCCGGATCGGCAAACAACCACGTTGGGCAAGCGGCAAACATCGAGTTCTTGCCGGTAATTTGCGCGAACTGAAAATTCTTTTGTCGAACCACGTCGTCGTCGCCGTACCAGTAGGTCTGGATGAATTGCGAATCGCGTTCGGTCGGATGGCAGTGTACAAGTGTTGTGCGCAGGCGAAGTTGCGCCGCACCATTCGAACTTTGTTGACGCGTGGTTTCACTCTCGCGCCACGCGCGTTGCCACGCAGCCTGAAACTCCGTGATACTGAGCACAAGTCGTGCATGTGTCGCCACCGAGTCACGCACCCTTTGCGCGTGTATAGCGTTCAATGGCACAATTCCGATTGCCAGGAGAACACCGGTCGCAACATCACGAAACAGTCGACTCATCTTACGCGCACAAACCGCAGGCTGGTGAGACTATCCGGACCGATAAACAACGAATCCGCCTTGAGGAGAAACGGTGTCGCCACTTCATATCCCCTGCGCCACGGCGGAATTTCTCCTTCGTAGTGATGTGTGACGGTGCGCAAATTTGCATCGACCTCGTATGTGCCGAATTGTGCCAGAAATCCTTCGGACAACCGCATGAGAATGCTGTCCGGCACGTGACGCTCGCGGCCAATCCTGAGCGAATCCATTGCGCTCTTCCGCAGAATCTGCCAGAACACGTGTCCCGTTGCGTCGTAGACGAGGTAACCAACCGGTGCGAAGCCATACCGGTATTTAATGGTGTCGCTCCCTGGCACGCCGCGAGACGGCACGACGCGCCACGTGCCCCGCAGGCTGTCAGAGACAGTTGCAAGGGGCTGGGGTGCGGATTTTGTCATGCAAGCGGTACTGCTACCCAGCAGTATCAGCCAGAGGCCGGTCAGGGAGGAGCGGATTACGCGTCGGTTGGGTGCTGCTGGCGTCTGCAGTTGCATTAGGCGGCAAGCGTGACAGGGGAGGCCGTGTCGGCGCCCCATTAAAGAGTGCAACGGGATGACGCCGCGCGCCTGACGATGTTAATGCACCGGTTGGCTCAACGCGGCGCCTGATAGACCGCACGGTACTTTAGCGCCCTTCCTTCTTGCGGGTGGGCCATTTTGGACCGTTATTTGAACGCTTCATCCCCACCTCCCCGAGACGGATCGCGAATGCCAAACTGGCGCCACGTCAGTCAGTATTTCCTGTGCAGTATCGCGCTTGCCTTGCCCGCCGTTGGCAACGCTCAGCAATCGCTCGCTCCCCTCGGCCCGTCCGGGCAAACGGTCACGCCAGCGTTCGAAGGTTGGTACAAGAACGCCGACGGGACGTTCAGCATCTCGTTTGGGTATTTCAACCGCAATACGGCCGAGTTGGTGGACATTCCCGCCGGTGAGAACAATTCGATTTCGCCAGGCGTGGCCAATCAGGGGCAGCCCACACATTTCGATCCACGCCGGCACTATGGCGTGTTTGCCGTGGTGGTCCCGGCTGATTTTGGCGTCGATAAGAAAATCACGTGGACGATCAAATTCCGTGACAAGATTTACGCGATTCCCGGCAGTCTCAGACCCGAATGGCAAATTGACGCCATTGAAGGCGAAGCCTCGGCCGATAATACGCCGCCCAAACTGCGCTTCGTTGCGGGTGGCAAGCCGGGCGTGGGGCCGTTGGGAATTATGTCTGAACCGATGAAAGTTGCCGTCGGCATGCCGCTCGCGCTGACAATTTTTGTGGAAGATGACGCGAAAGCTGAACCTGCGGCGCGTGCCGCAAGCCCGGTGGATATCGCGTGGTTCAAACATCAAGGTGTAGGTGACGTGACCTTCGCGCCGAAATCGACGCGATTGCCCGCCGTTGGTGGCACAGCAAAAACAACAGCGACATTTGCTCAGGCTGGCGAATATTTGCTGCGCATTCGCGCAAACGATAGTGCGGTTGCCACAGCGGGACACGCGCAGTGCTGTTGGAGTAACGCCTTTATCCGAGTGACGGTGACACCATGACACACACTCCCATGACATACACTTTCCGTTCCGGCGCATTCGCGTCCGCGAGTTTCGCAATCGCATTGCTGGCGTCATCGGCAACGGTTCATGCACAGACACAGTTTCCGGCAGCGAAACCGCCGGGCGGGCTGACTAATACGTCACGCGCTGTGACGTATACGAAGGACGTCGCGCCAATCATTCAGCAAAATTGTCAGCAGTGTCATCAGCCCGGTTCCATTGCGCCGATCAACTTGATGACCTACGAAGATGCAAAGAAATATTCGAACCGGATCAAGACCAAGGTGTCGCAACGGCTGATGCCGCCGTGGCACATTGATCGCACGGTTGG
>JBDUBA010000021.1:0-28650 GCA_040004335.1 Gemmatimonas sp. | reverse complement strand
CGAGAAAGTGGTGCACTACATTGGCGCCGGTTGGACGGACAGCGGCGATTTCAAGGACGTGATGGACTGGTGGGGGTATCTCGACAAGTTTGCGCAGCGACTCGGTGCGCCGCTCAAGGTTACGATTGGGTCAGACGCGCAATGAAGCACATGTTCGGCCTTCTGTCTGCGCGCGTCGTGCTCGCTTTCGTGTGCTGTCTGGCGGCATGGCCGTTGGTAGTCGCTGTTGCAGAAACTGCAACGACTATTGCCGCGGAAAGCACGGCGGAAAAAACGGCTGAAAAAACGGCGGAACGAACAGCGGTTGGCACAGCAGAAACCGCAACCGCAACCGCTCCGGATACGTTGCCGTGGACCGCAATTGTTGATGCGAAATACACGGGCACCGCCGGCACTCCGGGAACCGCTGGAGTGCCCACGTTTCGAAACATTGGTGATGCGCTCAGCAGCACGTCGGTGAACGGCGGCGTTCGCACGGTAATTTTTATTCGGAATGGGCGTTACCGCGAAAAGCTCACCATCGATCGTCCGCGCATCACACTCAAGGGTGAAAGTCGTGACGGTGCCGTGATCACGTTTGATGCGGTGAGTGATACACCCGCGCCTGGCGGTGGCACGTATGGAACGCGCGGCAGTTACACGTTGCGAATTGTGGCGCCGGATTTTCGGGCCGAACACCTCACCATCGAAAACGCGTACGATTACGCGGCCAACGCCGCGAAGTCAGACAGCAATCCAACGAAATACAAAAATCCGCAGGGAGTTGCACTCATGACCGATTTGGGAAATGACCGTGCGAGTTTTGTGGATGTGAAGTTGCTGGGCAATCAGGACACGCTGTTCACCAACAGCGGCCGTTCATGGTTCTACAAAAGTATGATCGCGGGCCACGTCGATTTCATTTTCGGCGCGGGCGTTTCGTTGTTTGAAGACAGCGACATCATTTCAAGAGACCGCGGTAGCAAAACTAACAACGGGTATATCGCAGCGCCCAGTACAAACAAGGCGCAGCCGTACGGGTTGGTGTTTCTCAACAGCCGTCTCAAGAAAGAAAATCCGGACATGGCCGCGAACTCGGTGACCCTTGGCCGTTCGTGGCATCCGTTCGCGGATCCAAATGCGGTGGGTCAGGCGATCTATATCAATTGCTGGATGGACAACCACATTGGCGACAAAGGTTGGGACCGCATGTCGAGTGTCGATTCCACTGGAACGCGCGTGTGGTATGAACCCGAGAGTGCGCGTTTCTTCGAGTACGGCTCCACTGGTCCCGGTGCAGTTTCCGGCACGGCGCGCCGCCAATTGACGAAAGCACAGGCTGCGACGTATTCGCGCGCCGCAATGTTTGGGGATTGGACGCCGCAGCCGTGATTTGAATTATGCGGCGCACAAAACAAAAGCGGAGGTGAGCAAAAATCGCTCGCCTCCGCTTTCGTGCCCCCGAGCTGTGAACTACCAGCCCGGATTCTGCGTAATCAACTTGTTCAGATCGATCGCCCGCTGCGGAATTGGCATCAGCTTGAACTTGTCCACGATCGCCACTTCGGCTTTGGGAAACTTGCTGTTCTTGAACGCCGCCGCCTTACCCAGCGCCATGTTTGCCGCCACGCGCGCCTTCGCCCAATCCCAGTTGCGCTGACTGTCGAAGAACGCATTCGGTCCTTCCACCGCCAACTCCCAGCGACGTTCCTGGAAGATTGCGTCCTTGAACTGCTGCTTCGTCAACGTGGCCGTCAGCGGACCCAGTCCCGCGCGCGCGCGCACAAGGTTGATCGCACTCAACCCTTCGGCGTTCGGACCGCCGTTCACTTCGTTCGACGCCTCGGCGATCATCAGCAACAGATCGGCATAACGCAGCACGATGTAGTTCGGCTCTTCCTGGCCCGCTGTCACCAACGTCGGGTCAATCCACTTGTTGATATACGGCGTGTCGGCGCCGTACGTGCCGGCGGCCGTTGCAGCGGCCGTATACAGCACGGTCGCGCCGCTCTTGTTCGGGAATGATTGAACAAACAGTGCCGTCTTGCGTTTGTCCGCTACGTCGTACGAATCATAGAAAGGCTGTTCCGCTTCGAACGAACCGTTCTGCGAAGCGCCCCACGTGCTATTGCGCGGGACCATATGGTTGCCGATGCGTCCACCCAAGCCCTGCTGACGGGTGTTCTGAATATCGAAAATAACTTCGGCGTTGTTCTCGTTGCTGAGATTGAACAACGTCGCGATGTCAGGCACCAGGCTGTAACCACCATCCGATACAACCTGATTGGCCGTTGTCAGCGCCAACTGGAAATCCGCGGCCGTGCCAATGCCCGTTCCAGCACGCTGCAAATACACTTTCGCGAGCAGCGTTTTGGCCGCGCCTTTTGACGCACGTCCAATATCAGAGCCAGTGTACGTCGCTTTCGCCGGCAGGGCCGCAATCGCGTCATTCAGATCCTTGATGATCTGCGTGTACACCTCGGCCGCCGTGTTGCGTGGAAGCGCCAGGCTGTCGAGCGACGTGGTTTCCGTGAGATGCATGGGAACGCCACCGAACAACCGCACCAGATTGAAATAGTTGAGCGCACGCAGGAACTTCGCTTCACCAACAATGCGTGCTTTCAATGTTGCGTCCATCGTGATGCCGGGAACGCGATCGACAACGGAATTCGCGCGGTTGATCGCTCCGAATGCAGATTGCCACACGGAATAAATGTACGAGTGCGACGGCGTAAACGTGTAATTGTCAACGAGACTGCGTTCGTTCGTTGCGCTCAGATAACATGTAACTGCATCGCCCGGAAATTCCGTGAGCATCACGAAATTGCGGCCGTAGTAATTGTCGCCGGTGGTGTTGATGAAGGTGGCATACACGCCCGAAATGGCGGCGAGTGCGTCACCTGCATTCTGATAAAAGTTGGTCGCGCCGACGAAATCGTATGGGACTTCCGTCAGGAACTTGTTGTCGTCGCAGGCGGGAACCGCGGCCGACGCCAGAGTCAGGAGCGCGAGAACGCTCAGTTGCTTTCGCATGCTTGGTCTCCGCTTAGTAGGTGAGATTCATTCCGAACGTCCACGTGCGCGCTAACGGATACGCGCCAACGTCGATGCCACGATTGAGATTTCCAACGCCCTGGCTGCTGACGTCCGGATTGAAGCCGCGATATTTGGTGCTGGTCCAGATATTCGCTCCCGTCACGTAGAAGCGCGCCGAGTTGAAGCCGCGTCCTTTGATCCACGACGATGGGATTGCGCGCGTGAGCGTGATCGTGCGCAACCGGAAGTAGCTGCCATCCTGCAACAGGAAGTCGGTGAATTCAGCCCCGAGTGCGCCCGGCGCCGAATTGATGCGCGGAAACTTTCCGTCGTGATTGGTAGCCGTCCAGCGATCGTAGTACCGGTCGCGAGTGACGTTGGTAATCGGGCTGCCACCTTCAACGCGGTACAGGTTGAGATTCAGAATGTCCGGTCCAAACACTCCATCCAGCAAACCGGAAAGTTCGAATCCCTTGAACGAAACCGTGTTGTTCAGTCCCAGCAGATAGTCCGGGTTCGGATCACCGATGATCGTGCGGTCGTTTGCGTCGATGATGTTGTCACCGTTGATGTCGACGTACCGCAACGCGCCTTGTGTAATCCGTGCGCCACTAACTGTCGTCGTGTACGCATTGGCTTCGACCGTGTCGCGAATGATGCCTGCGGTCTTGTAACCGTAGAACGCGCCCAGCGGCTGGCCAACCTGCACCAACGTGCCGCTTGAACCGAGATCCGGCGCGACACTGCTGGTTGCGAAGATGCGGTCCACGCCGCCCAAGTCGAGCACTTTGTTGCGATTGCGCGTGTACGTAATCGTGCTGCTCAACGCAAACGCGCCTGCGCTCGATTCGCCTTTGAAAGGGCGAAGCGTCAAGGCAACTTCCACGCCCTTGTTGGAAATCGATCCGGCGTTCGTGAGTGCAGACGCGTAGCCGGTTTCCGACGGAAGGTCGATGGCGAGCAACAAGTCTTTGGTCGTCTTGTCGTACACGTCGGCGCTGAGATCAATGCGATTGTTGAACAGCGTCGCGTCGATACCGTAATCGGTCTGTTTGGTGCTTTCCCACGACAGTTTCGAGTTGCCAATCAACGCGGGATAATAACCGTTCAGCACAGTCCCGTTGAACGCATACTTCCCGGTTGAGAGACGCGAAATTGACTGGTACGGCGAGATCGAAGGATTACCCGTAGTTCCGGCAGAGCCACGTAACTTGAGCTGGTTAATCCAGGTGATGTTCCGAACAAACGATTCTTCCGACACGCGCCAACCAAGTCCGATGGACGGGAACACGCCCCACTGGTTATCCGCACCGAAGCGCGAAGAACCATCTCGGCGCGCCGTTGCAGTGAGGAGATACCGGTCTTTCAACGTGTAGTTAAGGCGACCGAGGTACGAAGCCAAGGTGTAGCGCGTTTTGTTGGAGGTGACGGATGGCCCACCAACCTGCGTACCTGCGCCAATGTCATCAACACCCGTGATGTCGCTGACGAAGTTTGTGTTGATCAATCCCTGGCGCGTTTGAATCTGCGTCTGGCGCGTGTAACCGCCAACGATCGTGATATCATGAATACCACCAATCAAATTCGACCACGTCAGTGTGTTTTCATTCAGGAAGCCCGTCGTCCAGATTTGTCCGCGCTGTGCGCGTCCATTGCTGTTGAGGCCCATGAGCGTTGTGCGCGGATAATACGTGTCACGCGAGCGGTTCGAGATATCCGTTCCCACGGACACGCGCGCTTTAAAGTTGCCGGGGAAGGTGTATTCACCGAAGCTGTTCGCCAGCACGCGCGTGTCGCTCAGATTGTCCTGCACGTCCAGCGCCATCGACACTGGATTCGGGATGTCACCTGGAGCTAATCCGGCCGCACGCAGCACCTGGGGGTAGTCATTGCGGTTGAGCGAATAGGTGCCGTCCGCCAAACGAATGGGCATGATCGGGGCGTACTGAATTGCGGCACCAACCGCGCCGGCACCGGCATTGAAGGAGCCGTCGGTTGGTACTTGTGAACTCGTGACGCGACTCAGAAAGAGGTTGCCGGAAAGGCGAAGGTTGCCCACGGTTTGTTCAAGATTTCCGCGCAACGAGAGACGCTTGAAATCAGAATTCTGAACCACGCCATCCTGCTGGAATACGCCGCCGGTCAGCGAATACCGCGTGCCGTTGGCGCCAGCCGATCCGCCAGTGACACCAAGCTGCACGCTGTACATGCTGGCGCGACGGAAGATGGCCGATTGCCAATCCGTGCCTGCGCCAAATGAGGACGGATCGGCAAAGGGAACCGTCGCGGTTGGACTGCCGGCCAGCACATAATCATTGGCGTATTGCGCGTACTCTGCGCCGTTCAACAAGTCGTAACGTTGCGCGACTTCCTGCGTGCCGGTGTAGGCGTCAATTGTGAACTTTGGTTTGCCAGCTTCACCGCGCTTGGTGGTGATCATCACCACGCCATTAGCGCCGCGCGATCCGTAAATCGAAGTGGCCGAGGCGTCCTTCAGAATCTCGATGGATGCGATGTCGCTTGGATTCAACGCCGCCAACGGATTTGCAGGGGCCGTGTTTGTACGACCGCCGTTCGTTGGATCGCCGTCGGTAGCCGGATTGTTTTCAATCGGGAAGCCGTCAACAACGTACAGTGGTTCGTTGCTGCCGTTGACGGAACTGCCGCCGCGAATGCGAATGGACATACCGCCACCAGGCGCACTGGATGCTTGCGTGACCTGTACGCCAGCGACGGTGCCTTGCAGCGTCTGCTCGATTGACGTAACTGGCGCGCGATCAACGTTTGGCGTGATCGAGGAGACGGCGCCCGTTAGATCAGAGCGGCGCTGTTCACCGTAACCGACCACCACCATTTGTTGCAAAGTGGTCCCGGTGGCGCGCACAGTGAAGTCGTGCGTGACGGTTTCGCTGGGGCCGACGCGAACGGTGTCGGTTTTTGGCACATACCCGAGGAGTTGCGTGCGCAGTACGTGCTGGCCGGGCGCAACATCATTGATGGCGTAGCGTCCGTCTTCCCCGGTGCGGGATGTGGGCTTGCCGTCAATGACAAGGGTTGCGAAGGCCACCGGCGTTTTCTGCGCGCTGTCGCGCACCATGCCAATGATGCGCCCGTTTGATTGGGCCATCGCCACCCGCGTGAACGGGCCGGCGGAAGCGAGAGTGAAAACTGCGCTGGTTACGCAGAGGAGTTGCCACGGACGCCGCATGTTCCTCTCCAAAGGCAGGAAGGGGCGGGAGTCAGGGCTCAGGGCCGGCAAAGTCCGGTCGCAGGTCCTGCCTCCACGCTAGAGGGAGTGGGAGGGGGAGGGGGCTGCTCAACGCATCGCGGGAAGGGGGCGAGGCGCTGACGGCACATTCATTCGTTTGACGAACAAATGCACCATTTTCTGCCGTTTCACCGGCCCCTGCCGAGTGAAGGCCTTTTGTTCTTTTGAAAAACTAACTCCGAAAAGGTAACGCTCCGTTTTCCATATGCAATACGGCGGCACGCGACGATTGGGACGGGCCACGGGCCGAAACGACAAAATTTGGCAATGCACGGACGAGCTCGCCCGAATTCGTGCGTTCACATGCGGCCGCTCGCACCATAAAAGGCACGGATACAAATGTACCTATTGACATGCTATATGAAAAACTTCAATCTTGTTCCAGAAGCTGGCGATCTTCAGTCGGCAGGCTGCAATGGTCCACAAAGTTTCCATATAGAGAATCTGTATGACAGCACCTCAAACAAACCTGCTGCAAGGCACGCTGGACCTGCTCATTCTCAAAACTTTGACACTTGAGCATCTACACGGGTTGGGTATTTCGCGCCGAATCGAGCAAATCACCCACGGCGCCTTTCAGGTAAAGCCGGGCTCCCTTTTCCCTGCACTCCACCGCATGGAAGAAGCGGGATGGATCACATCAACCTGGGGTGCATCGGAAAAAGGACGCCGCGCGCGTTACTACGAGTTGACCAACGCCGGCCGCAAACAGCTGGCGATCGAAACCGATCAGTGGTCGCGCATTGCGCTGGCCATGCAGTCGGCAATGTTGGCCACTTGAGGAAGATGTATGTCACTACTTTCGCGTGCCGGATTTCTGCTGCGCAACATTGTGCATCGTGGCCAAACCGAAGCCGATCTCAACGAAGAACTGCTGGGATATCAGCGCCTCTTGATTGAAGAACATATTCGGGCCGGGCTGTCGCCTGCCGACGCACAACGAAAAGCATTGATCGACATCGGAGGTGTGGAACACGTAAAAGAAAACGTACGCGCCGCGCGCAACAGCGCCTGGCTTGAAGGGGTGTGGCAGGATCTTCGATACGGCGCACGATCGCTGCGACGTGTGCCGGCGTTCACTGCCACCGCAGTGGTTGCGCTCGCGTTAGGTATTGGCGCAAGCACCGCAATTTTCAGCGTGGTCAATGGTGTGTTGCTCACGCCACTTCCGTATCGCGCGCCCGAGCAGTTGGTGACCGTGATGCACAACGGCACCGATCCTGTTGCTTCACTCAATTATTTCGACTGGCGTGCACAATTCAAGACATTTTCCAGTTTGTCGGCTGCGCAAGCCTGGTCGCCCAACATTGCTGGTGCTGGCGACGCCGAACGAGTGGCCGCGCTCAGACTGACGGCAAACATGTGGACAACGCTGGGTGTTGCTCCAATTGTCGGCCGAGTGTTCGGAGAAAATACCGAGACTGCAGGGCGTGATCGCGAAGTAGTGTTGAGTTATGACATGTGGAAGGGACGATACGCTGCTGATTCGGCAGTTGCGGGTCGAACCGTGTTATTGGACGGAGATACTTACACGATTGTGGGCGTGATGCCAAACGGATTCAAGTTTGCACCGTTCTGGTCACGCAACGCACAGCTGTGGGCGCCATTGGCGCTTCATGATCGTGCCGGCAGTCGAGACGACAACAGCTTACGCGTGTTCGGGCGCCGGAAGGACAACACCACGCTGGCTCAAGCGCGCGCCGATGTTGCCAGAGTAACCAGCCGTCTCGAAACGGAGTTTCCGCGCACGAACTCGAACGTTGAGGTAACACCGTTACTGGAGCAGGCAACTGGTGGCATGCAACGTCCGCTTGTGGTGTTGTTGGTTGCTGTTTCATTTCTGCTTGTTGCAGCGTGTGCCAACGTCGCACACATGTTGCTCGCGCGCAGTTCATCTCGGCAACGCGAAATGGCGGTCCGCATTGCAATTGGGGCGTCGGGCGCGCGCCTGGCGCGGCAGCTGCTTTGCGAAAGCTTGTTGTTGTCCAGCGCCGGGGGTTTGTTGGGGTTGTTGATTGCTTCGTCCGGTACGAAAGTGCTGATCGCGTTGGCGGGCAGTACCATTCCGCGCGCCGAGAACATTCAACTCAGTTTTGTTGTGCTGTTGGTAACGATGTTCGTGTCAGTCGCTACGGGACTGTTGTTCGGATTGGCACCGGCCCGGAATGCGATGCGCACGGAGCTTGTTTCGTCGCTCAAAGATGGTGGTCGCGTTGAAAGTGCTGGCTCGGCCAATGCGGGATTCCGACATGTGTTGGTCGCTTCGCAGTTCGCCATCGCGCTAACGTTGTTGATTGGCGCGGGCTTGATGATGCGCACACTCGCGGCGATGCATGACGTCAATCCCGGATTCGATCCGCACGGTGTCATGACGGCCGAAGTGTCGGTGAAAGGCACACCTTCGTCAGTGGCGGGAAACCGTTTACAGTTTTACCAGCAGTTGATGGAGAAGATGAGCCAGGCGCCTGGTGTGCAAGCGGTGGGCGCGATCAATCACTTGCCGTTGGCTGGCGATGTTTGGGGATTGGGTGTGAATATTGAAGGAGCGCAGGCGGTCGATCGCGCTGAGCGGAGGAGCGCAGTATATCGCGTGGTAATGCCTGGGTACTTCCGCGCAATGAGGATTAGCTTTGCCGAAGGCCATGACGTTTCGGCGAACGATCGCTGGAGCAGTGAACCGGTGGTTGTGATCAACGAACAGTTCGCGAAACGATATTGGCCTGGTGGGTCTGCGATCGGAAAGCGATTCGCGCTGAGCGGTTCGGAAAGCAGGGCGCCGCGGTGGATGACCGTGGTTGGTGTGAGTCGCAACACGGTGCGTAGCCATTGGATTGAGCAGCCCGAACCCGAGATGTATCTGCCGTATTTGCAGGAACCATCGTATCTGGAGAATCAGGCTGGGCGCTACGCGTATTTAACGCTCGTGGTGCGCACTTCGGGAAATCCGGCTGCGTTAGCGTCGCTAATACGCAGTGCGGCCGCGAGTCTCGATCGCGGAGTTTCGGTGTCGTCGGTCAAAACGATGGATGCGGTGGTCGAGTCGACGTCGGCCGATCGGCGTTTCTATTTGGTGTTGTTAAGTGCGTTTGCAATGGTCGCGCTGGTGTTGGCGGCGGTTGGCATTTATGGAGTGATGAGTCACGCGGTTTCGCGTCGTATGCACGAAATGGGTGTGCGCATTGCGCTGGGGGCGAGCAGGCGCGACGTGATGGAGCTCATTGTTGGCCGCGGCATGTTGGTGGTGGCGGCGGGTGCGGCTGTGGGTGTTGGTTGCGCCGTGGGGCTTACCCGATTGATGAATACAATCACCTATGGTGTGCGGCCCACCGATCCGCTCACGTTTGGCGGTGTTACTGTGTTCCTGTTGCTCGTAGCGGTAATTGCGTGTTGGATACCGGCGCGGCGTGCCACGCGGGTTGATCCGTTGACGGCGTTGCGCGGGGACTGAATTAGTGAACTGAGTGTTGGCGGACGCCAAATGAATACTTCGTGAACCTTCTTTTCGCGGCGACGCGGCGACGCGGAGAACCGCACTCCGAATTCCTGACGCCACTGTGAAACCGTACTGGCCGGTATCGAAATCAATGAGAATGGGCGATCTTGTCGCGCAGTCGTTTACGAAAGTTCGACCTGTTCCACAAACACCAAACGATCACGAATGGACGTAACCGTTCGCGCCATTCGTCAACGCTATCGAGGTCGACCATCCATTCGCGGTATGTGTCGATCAGGGCGGTGTAGTCGCCTGTTGCGCCCATCTTCGCGTCGCTGGGCTTTGCGCTCGCGGTTTTCAGGTCGTCGCGCTTCAGATCCGGCTTGTTGTCGTTGACCGGTTTCTTGTCCTTGCGGCTCGCCATTTTCCTGCCCTCTCGATGCTGGGAGGCCCGCGTCCGAAAAACGTACACAATTGGCGCGGGGAGCAGCGCGGTTCGTCACTCAGATCGGGTGATCATTGGCACATTCTCCTTTGGCCCGTTCCATGTTTGCCGTTAGGGTGATAGGCTCCGACTTACTTCACTGGTGCTGACGCGGACGGGATCGTCCGGAAGCGCCATGCGATCAATAACAGATGTTTTTCCGACCGAGGTTCCAGGTATGACTGGTCCAGCGATGGATGTGACGCCGTACGGCGAAAAAGAAATCTTTTCAGCGTTTCATGAATCGAAGAGTTTTTCCAAGCATCTGTTGACCATCTATTCGCTGGCAGTTGGCGTGAACGCGAAAAAGATTGTTGATTTGGGAATTGGCAGCACCACGCGAGCACTGCGTTTTGCAGCCCAAACAACGGGCGGCGTGTGTTACAGCTGTGATGTCGACACGGCGCGCTTCACCAGTTTGCTGGAACACCAGGACAAGCACTGGAAGTTCTTCCTCGGCGCCAGCGAAAAATTCTTTGCGCAACTTGACGGGCCGTATGACTTCGTTCTACATGACGCGGCGCACGATTATTACCAGGTGAAGATGGACCTGGAAGCGATCATTCCGAAAATGAAGCGATTTGGTTTGATCTGCATACACGACACGCAGCAAACGGAACTGAGCCACGACATGCTTGCCGCAATCAAGGATGCGTTGCGTGGCAAGGCGGTATCGATGGTGAATCTGCCGTTTTCGTCGGGGCTGGCCATCATTCGCATTGAAGAATCAGCGTTGCCTGAGATTGTCCCGTCGTCGGGGTTGTTGCCGGATGGACGGATTGAAACGGTACCCATTGCGTGTGCGATGCAGGTTGTGGAGGGAGCTGACTACGGCAAAGCGGATACGTCACTTCGCCGTTGGCTGCATTGGCGTGCGCGGAAGGTCATCAAGGGGTCGTGACGGAACTCTGTGCAGCCGCTGTTTGCGGGCCAGGATTGACACGCACTTTGTAGCACGGTTACGCCTGCGTGGGCGGAACTGTCGCGCGTGTGGACGGAATTGGATTTGTTTTCGTGCCTTCTACAAACCCGTACACCGCGAGACCAAAAGAAATATTCGGGTCTAGCACTTCACGCGTTTGGTATATGAGATGTGCGGCGGCCAGTGCACACGAGCGCGCAGCCGCGTCGCCGAAGAGTCCATGCGCTGCTACAATGTCTGACAATTTTTCATCGAGCTTCTGTTGCGTCTCGATGAGCGAAATGAGTGGTGCGTGGTGCTCGGTCGGCCCTGTTTGCATTGTGCGTTCGTCGATTTCCATACCCAGCCCGACCAAGCCGCTCTTCATGACTTCGACCAGTACGGGTCCGCGCTCATTCGCGATATCGGAGAGAATGGGGGCGCCCACCGGAATGTTGGAGGTTAGGAGTCCGAAGGTGCGGAACAGGAAGGTGCCGCCCATGCGTGCGGCGGCGGTCACGCATGTTTCGGCGTGCGGTCCGCGTTCGGTGGCGAGGTCGTTGATGATGCAGGCGGCGATGAATTTCGACGCTTTGATTTGGGCGTCGATATTGGCGGGGGTGTGGGGCATGGGGGTGAGAGGACGTGGATTCGGGGAATTATTGCTGAATGTGTTGGCGCTGGCAAATCGGACATACTTTATCGACCCGCTTCAACTACATGTGCCAGCGGGCGGTGTATGCTTTGCACGTTTTGCTGATGAAATCGCTGTAGTCGGCGTCTACGTCAACGCTAAGATGATTGGGTCGCGGCAGCGTTGGTGCATGCACGTTGTCAATTCGCACTGGGACCAAAAGCACCGAGTCATACGCCACGAGGTGGGTCTGCGCAGGCCCTCGGGTCGGAAGCGATCGAAACAATTGCAATGTCTTTGCTGGATCGGACGGTCGATTTTTACTAACGGCCCACGAAAATTCCTCAAACAATGCGTCGTCGCCGGAGGAGAGACGGGGTAACACATCCCGTCCGAATATTTCTTCGCGATCGCGATAGAATTTGTGAACTTGATCGGGAATGTTCAACACTCTGTCCGCTAGCCCGATCAATACCGTGGCGATTAGAAGCGCTTCAGGTCGTGCACCTTGAACGGCGGCGACAACTTTCTTCAGATCGTCGAATCTGTTCGTACTGTTACGATGCGCAGTGATCACAGACTTATTCTCAACCGCGATACGGACCTTCGAAATATCTGGCAGACCTTCTGCGTTTGGCTCGCCGACGAAGAGATCTACTTTTCGTTCTCTATCCCCTGGCGAGGCGACGTTCTTCCAGATACGAACCAAGCCACTCTCAAGGTCGCTGCGAAACGGCGCACAAGTTTTGCGCAAATCCGCAACAATTCCATCGGAGACAATGTCGGAATGCGCTTCCAGCCGATGGTTGTGGTAACGAACGCGAGCGATCGCAGCCAGCGCATCATCAAACGGCGTAGTCACGCGAGCGCGAGCTCGAGACTGAGGTCGGGCATTTGAACGGCGGCTGCGCTGACGGCGAAAGACGCTGGCAACGGGAGTTGTTTCAGTACGTGGCTTTGTAAGCGGAGGAATCCGCCAGCGGCGCGCTGGCAGTTGGCTCGCAACCAATCCGCCGCCTCGCGGGAATTCAGATATGCTGAAAGGGGCTCAAGGTCGTTGGCAACGGCTGGCACAATGTAGTAGACCGAATGCCGCGGAACGAGCGTTCCCTCTTCGTCTTTCAGAAAAAATGGATGCGCCGTAATGTCTTTGCACAACAACTTTGGCCGAAGTATCTGCTTGAGTGGGAAGTTGTCATGAAAAGCGTACCAGGGTTTGCGCGCGACGCAGGTTCGTGATTCAAGCCGACGCCGACGGTCAGGCTGCCGCAGAAATTGCCCCAGCGCTCCGAGACTCGACTCAGGCAGTAGCTCACCAGCCGAGTCATACGGCGCGAGCAGGCTCGATTGCAGCGTGAATTCTCGTGTGGGCATGATCTGCCTTCCTGAGATGGTCGGATAAGCGAACTCTCTCACGTCACTCGGCATTTCGTCAGTCGGAACCACATACACTGCGTCTGCACCAGTTGCGACACCGCAACTGATCCGCGATGCAACATCGGCGAGCGTTAACGACGATGGACCCCGACCGTATCCAGCAATAATCGGCTGCCATGTAGTCGCTGAAGCAATGGAAACGTGGGAAACGCTGGAATCCCGATGTACAACGCGCGTTTGTGCGCCGCGATGCGAGTTAACAATTGTAGTGATCAGCGGGTATGTGACCCGGTCAGGAAAGGTGTTTTCGCCAGCGAAGTAAAGCTCTTCCACGCAGGTCGCGCGAAACAATTCACGTAACGGTCGTGCCGTCTCGACATACAGGTACTTCTCTGGCGTGATGAAAACAATGCGACCAGACGGTGCAACCATTCGAAGTGCCTGTTCGAAAAACAATACATACAAATCGAAACGACCGCGCGCCGTCTGAAATCTGCCCCGATAAGTGCGGCGCTCTTCCGGGCTTAGGTCCAATATTGAAACGTATGGCGGATTGCCAATGATAAAGTCGAATTGACCATGCGACGGAAGCAGAAAATCGCGATTGCAGATGGTCACCTGCGGAATTCCGCGAAAGACACGGCAGGCTGTCGCAGCCCGCTCCGGGTCGAGTTCGACGCCAACAATTTGGGGAACTGGCCATCCCTTCGCCGAACAAATCCGCAACACCCCGCCGATGAATTCGCCATTGCCGCAACCGGGATCCAAAACGCGTGATTCCGCGTGAGGTGCGTGCTCAGCGAAAAGCTTCGACACCATCAGATCGACCACCGCAGCCGGCGTCGGAACGAAACCCTTCACTCGGAACCACCCTTGCCGTTGCTGGACTTAAGAGCGAACGAAACCCGAAATATCCATTCCGTGAGTGCGCGCGGCAAGCCACGCTGGGTGCCCTGCTGCTCCCGGACCACCACAAGCACGCGCTTGCTAAAACTGTTCAACTTGCATTATTTAATCAGTTAATTAAACTATCCAGTTAACATGACCTCAAAACCACGCTTCCCCCGCTCTCCGCGCCCCACCTCGCCACCATCCCCTCCGGCCGCGAACGCCACCCTCGACCTCGACACCGAAACCCGCATCCTCAACGCCGCTCGGGTGGTCTTCATCCGCCGCGGCACCGCCGGCGCCCGCATGCAGGAGATCGCGGCTGAGGCGGGTGTGAACCAAGCGCTGGTCCACTACTACTTTGGCTCCAAAAACGAGCTCGCTGAGCGGGTGTTCATGGAGGCCGCGTCGAAGCTGGTTCCGCTGGTAACCTCGCTGCTCAATCCAACGGCCACGCTCGAACACATGGTCGAACGTTTCGTGACCGCATACATCGATACCGTTCGCCAAACGCCATTCATCCCCGCCTACATGATGGCGGAGGCGCATCAACATCCGGAACGCATCAACAAGTTGATGCAAAAAGCGGTCGGCACCGTTCCTGCAAACGTCGCGTCGATCGCGATTGCGCGGCTCGATAGTGTGATCGCCGAACGTGTGGCCGCAGGCACGATGCGCGCGATGCCAGCGCGACAGCTGCTGATCAACGTGCTCTCACTTGTGATCATGCCCTTCGTCGCTCGGCCCGTTCTGTTGCTGGCACTCGGATTTGATGATGACGGGTTCGACGAGTTCCTTGACGAGCGCCGACGCGAACTTCCGGCATTCATTCTTAACGCGCTCCGGCCATGACACGCGCATTGCAGAAAAGCAGCCAAAACAAACGTGCAGCAATGCAACGCAGGCAATTGGTCGCAACGATCGCAATGTTGCTGCTGGCTTCATCGACCCTTGCGTCGCAAACAACAGCGCGCGCAGCTGACACAGTTTATCTGGATGTATTGCAACACGCTGCTGAATCGGTTGACCGACGCGCCGCACAAATTGCATTATTGTCGGCGCAATCGGCGCTGCGTTTGCAGACCATCCGCAACGAACGCCTTCCATCAGTGAACGGAAACGCGACTGCGCAATATTTCTCCGACGTTGCTTCGGTCAGCAGCGTGCTTGGTGGCGCGCTTCCAGGAGGGTTGCAAGTTCCCGCCCCCTATCACGATCAGTACGACGCATCGGTGACCGCTCGCGAACCACTGTTTGACGCCACGCGCGCACGCCGCGTTGCGGTTGAGAATGCGCAAACCGCGGAGTCGGCCGCGAGAATTCACGCAGCGCTCTGGCAACAACGGGAGTTGGTGAACGACGCGTTTTTTGCCATTCAACTAAACGACGCCCAACGGCGCTCCCTCGATGCGGCCGTTGCCGACCTCACTGCACGGCGCATGGCCGCACAAGAGCGGGTGTCTGCCGGGACGGCGTTGCCGAGCGAAGTGCTGCTGCTTGATGCGGAACTGGCGCGACGCAGACAATCGCGCAACGAACTTCAGTTGCAGCGCGACGCAACACTTTCCGTATTGATGACACTTGTTGGAACGGACATTCCCGCAGCGGCCTTGTTCACCGTACGCGGCGAACCATCCTCCGGAGAAATTTCGACAGTGCCGTTGGCCGATGACGCACAGCTCGCGGCAGCACAGGGCACGCCCGCGCACGTTGCGCCAGCATTGTTCGCGCATGCGCGACCGGAATATGAAACCTTCGATCTCACACGCAAGACTATTGCCGCACGAACAGCTGAACTCTCCTCGCGCGATCTGCCTCGCGTAAGTGCATTCGGTCGCGTGGGATACGGACGTCCCGGCCTCAACCCACTGGGCCGCTCATTTGATGCGTACTGGAACGCCGGAATACAGCTCGAATGGTCGCCACTCAACTGGGGCCGCACCAACCGCGAACTGCAATCGCAACAATTGCAGGCACAAATCGTGAACAGCGACGAGGCCGCGTTCAGCGAAACCGTCAAACGCGCCGCCATCAGCCAGCGTGGCCAAATCTCGGCACTTGAACAATCGTTAACGATGGATGATTCGATTCTGTCGTTACGAGATCGGGTATTGCGCGAAACGCGCATTCGATTTGACGAAGGCGAGATCACTTCTGCCGACTTCATCGCGCGTCAAACAGAATATCTGTCCGCGCAATTGGACCGCGATGCGCGTCGTGTTCGTCTGAGTGAAGCCCGTGCGCGCTACCTCACCACAATCGGACGCGAGGTCCGCTAATGTCTGCTCAATTTCATTTCTCGCGATTGTCGGTCGCGCTGATGGTGCTGTTGTTTGCTGCCGGGTGCAAGAAAGAAACGCCCGCCGACAGCTACGGAAATTTCGAGGCGGAAGAAACGGTCGTGGCTTCCGAAACCGGCGGTCAATTGCACGAGTTCGTGCCGGTAGAAGGGCAGGCGGTGGCAGCGCACAGTCGCGTGGGGCAGCTTGATACGCTGCAACTCGTGCTGGAACGTGACCAGCTTGTCGCGCAGCGCTCGGGAATAACAGACCACCGCAAGGAAATCGCGCAGCAGGTTCGCACGCTTGAGGTTCAGCTGGAAATCGCGCAGCGGTCCAAGGCGCGTATAGACCGATTGTTTGCCCAGCAGGCAGCAACCGCGCAGCAGCGGGATCAGATGGAGCGCGATGTTCGCGTGCTGGTTGAACAAGTTGCTGGTACGCGCCTTGGCATCGAACGGGTTGCGTCCGACGTGGCAACGCTGGAAGCGCGAATTGCTTCGGTGAACGATCGCATTCGGCGCGCGACCATCGTGAGCCCGATTGCCGGTACCGTGCTCGCCACATATGTGCGCGCCGGCGAGATCATCCAGCAAGGACAGCAACTATATCGCGTTGCGAATCTCGACACGCTGACGCTACGCGCATATGTGACCGGCGCCCAACTCACGTCGTTTCGCATTGGCCAGTTGGTGCAAGTGCACGTGGACGGCGCAGCCAAATCACTTCGTAACTACAATGGCACCATAACATGGGTGTCAGCGCGAGCGGAGTTTACGCCGACACCAGTGCAGACGCGTGATGATCGTGGCGACCTGGTATACGCCGTAAAAATTCGCGTAGCGAACACTGATGGTGCACTCAAAATTGGGATGCCTGCAGACGTGTCGCTGAATGCTGGCGAGGTGGCACTCAATCCGGCGGCCAACAAACCATGAGCGCGGTGATTGTCAGCAACGTCATCAAACGATACGGCGACGTTACTGCGCTGAACAATGTCTCATTCGAAATTGCACCGGGAGAACTGTTCGGATTGGTGGGTCCCGACGGCGCGGGAAAAACGACGCTGTTTCGCGTCCTGACAACCTTGCTGGTGCCAGACGCAGGCTCGGCCACCGTGTTAGGGCGCGATGTGGTGCGCGACCTTTGGGAGATTCGTTCGCGCGTGGGTTACATGCCGGGTCGTTTTGCGCTCTACGCCGACTTGAGCGTTGAAGAGAATCTCAGTTTCTTTGCATCGGTGTTTGGAACGAGCATCAAGGAAGGGTACGACCTTATTGCACCCATTTACAAACAGATTGAACCGTTCAAAGATCGTCGAGCGGGCGCGTTGTCGGGCGGCATGAAACAGAAGCTGGCGTTGTCATGTGCTTTGGTTCATCGGCCGGAGTTGCTGTTGCTTGATGAGCCGACAACAGGGGTGGACGCCGTATCTCGCCGCGAGTTCTGGGACTTGCTTGCAACGCTTCGCGCGTCTGGTCTGACGATCATCGCGTCCACTCCGTACATGGATGAAGCCGCCCGTTGCGATCGCATCGCGCTTATGCAGGACGGATCGCTGCTCGCGCTCGATACGCCAGCCGAGGTGGGCCTGCGCTTTCCGCGACCGTTGTTCGCCGTGAAGTCAGCCAAGCGTGCCGAATTGCTGGCGGCACTGCGTGGATATCCGCACGCTGCATCTGTGTACCCGTTTGGCGAAACGGTTCACTTCAGCGACAAACGCGCGCCGATGTCGGGCGAGCACGTGGTGCAGGAACTCACAGAATACTTGCGGTCGCAGAATTTGGATGACGCGACCATAACTCCTATTGCAGCCGGCATCGAAGACACCTTCATGGAATTGATGGGGTCGAAACCGTCCGAAGTCTCGTTGCCGGGCAAGGCCGCGTGAACGTCGCACATCCGAACACTACCGCCGGTAAAGCCATTTCAGCCAACGGTCTCACTCGTCGATTCGATTCGTTCGTGGCGGTTGATCACATCACGTTCGATGTGGCGGCTGGTGAGGTGTTTGGATTTCTTGGCGCGAATGGTGCTGGAAAGACCACAGCAATTCGCATGTTAACTGGATTGCTGTCTCCGTCCGACGGACAGGCAATGGTTGGCGGATTCGACGTGCGGTCACAGACCGAGCAGGTGCGCGCGCATATTGGCTACATGAGCCAGCGGTTCTCGCTGTATGACGATCTCACAGTTCGAGAAAACATTCGGCTGTACGGCGGCATTTACGGATTGGATGACAAGGCCATCAAGGAGCGCGGGGACGCGATTCTGCAGGAGCTCGCTTTCACGCCGTCAGACAAGGCGATGGTTGCATCGCTGCCTCTCGGCTGGAAACAGAAGTTGGCGTTTTCGGTGGCGCTGCTGCACCAGCCCGCGGTCGTGTTTCTCGACGAACCCACTGGCGGCGTTGATCCGATCACGCGGCGTCAGTTCTGGGAGTTGATTTATCATGCGGCCGCACGCGGTACGACCGTGTTTGTCACGACGCACTATCTCGACGAAGCGGAGTATTGTGACCGTTTGTCGATCATGGTGGATGGCAAGATTGGCGCCATCGGAACGCCTTCCGAGCTTAAACAACAGTTCGCGGTAACGTCGTTGGATGATGTGTTTATACGGCTTGTTCGTGCAACAGACGCGAAGGGGGCGGCATGAGCGGGAAGAAGTCGGGTGCGATTGTTGCCTTGGGTGCATTCATGCTGAAGGAAGTACGCCATCTGTTTCGCGACAAACAAACGCTTTCGATTCTGTTGCTGCTGCCCATTGCCCAGCTGCTGTTGTTTGGATTTGCAGTGCGAACTGATATTCACTCGGTCCGCGTTGCGGTGGTGGCGCCGTCGCCCGACTTCGTGACTGCCGACTTGCGCACACGGTTTGAGAACAGCGGGCGGTTTGCGTTGCTGCCGCCGGTGCCGACATACGACTCATTGACGGCGCTGTTTCGCAGCGGTTCGCTGGACGTGGGGGTGGTGCTCGAACCGGAACTCGCATCGCGCCTGCAGAGTGGCGAACCAGCACACGTGCTGGTGGTGGCGGATGCCATCGATCCGAACACCGGCACAACAATGCAGAATTACGCCGGCGCAGTTGTTCGAGACTGGCAGCGCGCGCTCGGAACGAACGCGGGCGGGATAGTGGTGGACACGCGTATGCGTATGCGATTCAATCCGACCCTGGAAAGTGTGAACCTGTTTGTGCCGGGACTGATCGCCTTGATTCTCACGATGGTCACGGCTCTCATGACCGCCATTTCCCTTTCGCGCGAAAAGGAGCGCGGCACGTTTGAGGTCTTGCTGGTGTCGCCACTTCGACCGTGGCAAATCATTCTGGGCAAGGTGTTACCGTATCTCGTGCTCGCGATGGCGAACGTGGCAAGCGTATTGCTGGCGGCATTGCTCGTGTTCCACGTTCCGTTTCGTGGAAGTATCACGCTCCTGCTGTGCGCCAGCACACTTTTCTCGATGGTTGGATTGGCGCTTGGCGTGTTGATTGCGGCCGTCACGTCGTCGCAGTTGGCCGCGATGTTGCTGGCGTTGGGGGGAACGATGTTGCCAAACACGCTCCTTTCGGGGCTGATCTTTCCGATCAGCAGCATGCCAGTCCCTTTGCAGATTGTCACGAACATTGTGCCCGCGCGCTGGTTCATCGAGATCGTGCGCGGCATCATGCTGAAAGGAATTGGTATCGCTGAGTTGTGGCAGAATTTGGTGGTGTTGGGCGTCATGCTTGCCGTGTTGCTTACGGCGGCCATTCGCAAAACAAACGTGAGGCTGGCGTGATGTTTCGTATGCTGCGCATCCTGTTGCAGAAGGAATTTCTGCAGATTCGGCGCGACAAGCTCATTCTGCGCATGTTACTGGTGATGCCTATTCTCCAGCTCCTGATATTGGCCAACGCGGCCACGTTTGAAGTGAAGACATCCAATCTGTGGATCGTGGATCAGGACCACACGCCAATCACGCGCGCGCTGGTAGACAAGTTTACGGCCAGTGGACGTTTCACTGTGGTTGGATCGTCAAACATTTTGCGACCAGGCGACGACGCGTTGTTGGATGGTTCGGCGAATGCAATTCTCGTCATCCCCGCCGATTTCGCCCGCACGGTCGAGCGGGACCGGCAAATGCCGTTGCAACTCATTCTGAATGCGGAAAACGGTTCGCAAGCAGGCGTAATTCAGGCGTACGCCAACGAAATTGTCACGCGATTTGCAGCCGAACGGTCGTTATCGAATCCAGTTCGCGTGATGCGTACAGGCGGTGTGGTGATGCAACGTCCAATGCCAACGATCGAAGTGCGCACGCAGGGAAAGTACAATCCCACGCTTGATTACAAACGTTTCATGATTCCTGGGATATTGGTGCAGTTGGTGACGTTGATCGGTACGTTGATGACGGCATTGAATATTGTGCGCGAAAAGGAGGCGGGAACGCTTGACCAACTCAACGTGACGCCCCTCAAACCAGCCGTGTTCATCGCGGCCAAGCTCATTCCGCTCTGGATCATCGGCCTCCTGGAATTTTCACTCGGAATCACCGTTGCCGTGCTTCTGTTTCACGTGCCAATGTTGGGCAGTCCTATCGTGCTTCTGGTCGGTGCAACCTTGTACCTGCTGGCGGCGCTTGGCGTAGGGTTGTGGGTGTCAACCGTTTCCGAAACACAACAACAGGCGCTGTTTGTGACATTTTCCCTGCTGATGGTCTACATCCTGATGAGCGGTCTGTTCACGCCCATACGTGCGATGCCGGGTTGGGTGAAGACGGTGGCGCAGGTCAATCCGTTGATGCACTTCATCGCGTTTGTACGGGCGGTCATGCTCAAGGGTGCGGGATTCGCCGACGTTTGGGTGCAGCTGGCGGCCCTCGGTGCCATCGGTGTAACGATTCTCGGACTCGCATTGACGCAATATCGAAAACAAGCGGCCTGACGGCTGTACTGACCCGGATTGCCGGGCGGTCCCCGAGTGTGCATCTTGAGTTCGGGGCGCATCGCCCCTTCAACTCGGCCTCGACGATGAGGGATGACGATGACCGTTCCGTCGGCCACGGACACGAACAGCGATTTGACACCAACTGACGGTGTGGCGCCAGACGCCATGCCACTGGAGCTGTTGGCGACCGCCAACTATCCGGAGTTGTTGGCAATTGCGCGTCGTGAATTGCACAAATTACGTGATGCGGCCACGCTGGATACACGCGCGGTTTTGCACGAAGCATTTCTGCGGCTCGTAGCGCAGCGTCAAACCTCGTGGGACGATCGACCGCACTTTCTTGCCGCGGCGGCGGCCACGATGCGGCGTGTGTTGGTGGATCACGTGCGACGCCGTCACGCCAACAAGCGCGATCACGGCCGACGTCCCATCACGCTTGACGAACAGTTGGCGCCCATCAACGTGCGTGATGATTCATTGGTCGCGTTGGACGACGCGTTGATTGAACTGGCGCAATATTCGGCGCGATTGGCGAAGGTGGTGGAGTGTCGCTATTTCGGCGGCATGACGGAAGTGGAAACAGCCGAGGCCCTTTCGATTACGGAGCGCACAGTGCGCCGGGACTGGATCAAAGCGCGTGGTTGGTTGCAGTGCGTCTTGACGAAGGGATGACGCGCCTCGGCTCGCTGCGCGCGGTTTCACCGGGTGCCTGGATTGAGCTTGAGCAACTGATGGATGTGGTGTTGGACGCGCCTGCGGAAAATCGGCGCGAGTTATTGTTGGTGCGTTGCGCGAACAAGCCAACCTTGTATGACACAGCAATTGCGTGGCTGGACGCCTGTGAAAAGGACGGCGGGCTACTAAACGAACGCCCGATCGATTTCGACTACTCGGCAGGGCTCAGAGTTGGGACTCGTGTTGGTAGTTGGCGTCTTGTGGGAGAAGTTGGGCGCGGCGGCATGGGCGCTGTGTATTTGGCGGAACGTGCAGATGTGGAGCTGCCGATGAAAGCGGCGCTCAAATTCATGCATCGCGCGATTTCGTTTGATGCCATTGGTGTGCGCCGCTTTCGCGATGAACGTCGCATTCTGGCCGCGCTTGAGCATCCGGCCATTGCGCGACTGCTCGATGGTGGCGTCGATGACGGTTTGCCCTGGTTTGCGATGGAGTACGTGCAGGGTGCGCCCATTGATACATGGTGCGACAACCGCCAGCTGTCGGTCGATGCACGAATTGTGTTGTTCAATCGCGTGTGTGAGGCGGTGCAGCACGCACACGCACGACTGATTGTGCATCGCGATCTTAAACCGGCCAACATTCTTGTTTCGGATGGCGGGGATCCGAAGCTCCTCGATTTTGGTATCGCCAAACTGCTGGCTGATGCGGGATCCACGAGCAACCCAGCGTTGACGCGACCGGGATCTCAGCCAATGACCGTTGCGTTTGCGGCACCCGAGCAGCAGCGCGGTGAAGCGCCGTCAACATCCAGCGATGTGTACTCACTGGGTGTCCTGCTGCACGTGTTGTTGTCAGGGCAACTTCCGCGCGAGAATACCCGTCTCTCCGCAGCGCTGCTTCTGCCACCCGAACGCGACAACACGCATGCGGATTTTGGAACAAGTGTCGCGCTCGCGCGTGGCACAACACTCGCCAAACTGCACCGGCAATTGCGAGGCGATCTCGATACGATCGTGACGCGCGCCATGCACCCTGATCAGCAGCGTCGGTATCCGACGGCCAATGCCTTGGCGGAAGACTTGCGACGACATGTGGAAGGCCGTCCCGTACTCGCGCGCCCGGATACGGCCACGTATCGATTGAAAAAATTGATTTCGCGACATCCGTTTGGCTCGGCGCTGGCCATGGCGGGTGTGGCAATGGTTGTTGCGTTTGTGACGGTGACGTCGGTGCAATCCAATCGCTTGCGTGCACAAGCCAATGAACTACGTGAACAGGCGGCGACGCTGACGGCTGAACGCGACAAAGCCACCGAAGTCACGCAATTTCTGACCGATGTGATTTCAAGTGCTGATCCGTACCAGGAAAGCGGGCACGTTCCAACGTTGCATGAGGTGTTGGATCGTGGAGCGAAGCTTGCGGAGACGTCACTCAAGGATCGTCCGGAGGTGCGCGCTCATTTGCTGAGTTCAATTGCTCCAGCGTATTTTGGACTGGGCGATTGGGATCGAGCGACGAAGATTGCGGAAGAGGCCGTGGCACTTCGTCGGCAGACGCTGAAACCGAACAGCGCGGAACTTGGCGCATCAATGTTGTATCTGGCCAACATCCTGATGAACCAGCGGCGCTCAGGAGAGGCGGAACCGATGGTTCGCGAAGCCATTCGGATTTACGACCATTCGCACGACGTCACGGATGCAGAACGTGTTTCGGCCGCGAGTACACTGGGGGCGGTATTGCAGCGGCAAGGACGACTGAACGACGCCGAGGGCGTAATTCGCGAGTTGCTGACTGATGAACGAAAACGTCAGCCCATGGACACGGCGCGTGTCGCGCAACTGTCGCGCAATCTTGCGCACGTCCTGCGTGACAAGCGGTCGTATGCCGAGGCGCTGCCGTTGTATCAAGCGGCGTACGATTTGCACGTGGCGCTGTACGGTCGCGAACATCCCGAATCCGCCAACAGTGCGGTGAATCTTGGCAATGTGCACGCGAAGCTTGGTAACGCGGTGGCGGCGGAATCATTGTTGCGTGCGGGAGTGGCGACGAAGCGGCGGTTGTTGGGCATTCAGCATCCGGACGTCGCCGCCGATCAAATCACGCTGGCGAACGCGCTGGCGCAGTTTGGGAAGCCGAAAGAGGCGGAAGTGCTGCGGAAGGAGGCGGAGGCGGTGCGGAAGCCAAAGCGGTAGTGCGAAGAAGCCGGTTAACGTGTGCGGGAAAAATCGGATCGCGCCAGTGTGCGTGCCGTCGCATGACACTGGTATGTCAACGCAACAACGATCGCGACAACCACGGCCTTTTGTGCAATCACCGATGCGATGAGTCCCTCGGGTGTTCGCGGTGATGGGCCGAAACTGAGAAATGCAACGTACGCCGTGAGACAAGCTGCTGCCAAAACCCAAACTACAAGCACCTGTGTTGATGCAACGCCACTCTTCCATGCGGCCAGCAGCAACAACTCACACGCAACGGGAAATGCCCTGAACGCAAACAACGTGAACTGAACGTGCAGGTTCATTGCGGCATTTTCGGGGGTCATGGCAACTCCCACAAATGACAGACACACCGCCCCACCAACCGTGCCGGCGCCGCGCGCCAAGTTACGTGATACTCTCGTGGCCGAATACAAGCGAATAAACCAGAGTGTGGCTGTGCCAAACCCAACGATCAATACGGCGAGGCTCATGACGAACAGCGCCGCGCCAACGCGGTTGGGCTGGCCATTGTACGCGACGGTCATGCCCAAGTCGCTCAAGAAATTCTGCGTCAGCTGATAACGCGACGTTTCGTGATCGAGCACGGTCCCTCCCGGATAACAGAACATCGCAGTGATGCCAAGTATTGCCGCGGTGACACTGGTCCACTGTGCGCGCGTAAATGCCTTGAACGCCGAGTGACGGGAAGAATCGTTCACGGCGTGCGAATCATCGGGAAGAAATTCACACCAGACCAGGTTCAGGATTCGCTGACGATGACACTGTCGTACGGAACACTGGCGATGTACAAAATGGCGATGTACTGGTTGACGTCCCAACGCCCGGCGATGAGCGGCAACACCTGGTCGGAGTCGCGATGTAAAACTCCGTTGACCTCAAATTCGTAATGCACGCGCGCAATACGGGATCGAAACGCCGTTTCTTCGCTATCAATGCGATGAATGCGCGCGAACGTTGGCACTCCATTCCGAATGAACCGGCGCAGGCGCCGCCGCCGCGACCGGGCAATGCTCCAAAAGACAGCCGGATACACACCAAACGTTATGAGAGTAATCGCTACAAATGCGAATCCGTCCAACAACGTCGACTCGTCGGTGCTTTTGGCGGTTGTGTCCATGTAGTCGAACATGGTCGGCGCCAGGCGCTTAAGCAGCGTCTTTTGTGGCGCATCCATCAAGCGCGGTACCGGGATCTTCACTTCCGTCGGTATGACGGGTGACACCGTGGTTAACGCAGTTGCTGAAGCGGATGATGTCATTGGCGCTGCCGTTAACGGCAAGACCGCCGCTTGCTGTCCGGTTGTTGGATCAGCGATCGTGCGCGTACCCAACCCTGGAGTAACGAGCAGCGCGGTGCGCGCTTCACGCGCTGACGCGAATCGTTCTTGAGGCGACGCGCGCAACATTCGCACCAATACCCGTTGCAGCGGTTCGGACTGCGACACCGCATTTGGCAGCGCAATTTTCCCGTGACCATCCATGAAATCTTTCGGCGGGCGGCCCGTTAACGCGTGTAGCAGGGTTGCACCCAATGAAAACAGATCACTGGCAGGTGTGGCCTGACCCATGTACTGCTCGTACGGCATGTATCCGTATGTGCCGGCGATGGTCGATCCAGTTTCGTCGGCGTTACGAAAAACCTGGCGCACGGAGCCAAAATCAACAAGCACCGGTGAGCCGTTCGGGCGCACGATCACGTTGGCCGGCTTGATATCCCGATGCAGCACGGGCGGCACGCGTTCGTGCAGATACTCAAGCACCCCCAGCAAATCCAGCATGAGTCGCATGATCATGGCCAGGTCATGCGACTTTTTCTGGTCAATCAATTCTGCCAGCGAAAATCCCTCAACGAATTCCATGATGAGGACGGGCACCTGACGCGATTGCCACTCGACTTCGGCCGTGTCGTAGATTTCGGGTACACTGTGATGACGCAGCGATCGCAACACCTTCGCTTCACGTTCAAACAACTCGTGAGTCTTCCAATCGGTCGCTCCTTGCCAATCGAGCAATTTGAGAGCGACCGGTCCGTTGCGAACGTTATCGTGCGCGAGGTACGTGTGCCCAAACGAACCGCTACCCAACCCCCGCGTGATCACAAAGCGATCGCCGAATGTTGTGCCGTTGATCAGGGACGACGAGTGTTGGTGCAATGAGGATTGGTAAACGTTGGTGGCCTGAAACGTGTGTTGCTCTGCTATTTCAGCGTCAACTTCTGCACCCGCCAATTGAGAATCTCGGCCACCCATAACTCGTTGGCGGACGGACAGGCGATTTGATGAATCCACCCAAACTGCTTCGCTTGCTTTCCGGATTCGCCCAGCACGCCCAATACTTTTCCGTCGAGTGACAGTTTGTAAATGCGTCCTGGTACGGCATCGGCGACAAACAAATATTGCGTAGGCCCAGGCGTAATACACATCG
Organism: Gemmatimonas sp.; assembly: GCA_040004335.1. Lineage (GTDB taxonomy): Bacteria > Gemmatimonadota > Gemmatimonadetes > Gemmatimonadales > Gemmatimonadaceae > Gemmatimonas. Next base: position 2,121 of record JBDUBA010000021.1, on the reverse strand, counting down.
CCCACGGCGCGCCCGAAGCCGCAAGTGGATTTCCACCGCCGCCCGGTGCGGCGCCAAGCAACACGTCCACTTCGCCAGTGAAGGGAACATCGATGGTGATGATACGAACTGGTTTGCCGTCGGGATCGAACACCTGAATGCGACGATTGGTCCTATCACCAATGTAGATGTTGCCCTGCGCATCGCTGGCAATCGTGTGCAAAATGTTGAACTGGCCGGGTTCAGTGCCGCGCGAGCCCCACGTTTTTATCCATTTGCCATTTTTGTCAACTTTCACAACGCGTGAATTACCATAACCGTCGGCGATGAACGTGTTGCCTTCCAGATCCCACGCGACATCGGCCGGACGATTGAAGGTGCCCCAGCCGGGACGCGGTTGTTGGCCTGCCGGCAGCGCCGCCGGCTCCCCTTCGACCGCCTCGGCACGACGCCCCAGCACCATCGTCACGCGACCTTCCGGATTGAACTTGACGATCATGTTCGTGCCTTCGTCGGTTGCCCAGATGTTGTCGTTCCGGTCGATGCGGACGGTGTGTGCAAATGCGAACCCGTACAGGTTCCGGCCAATCTCGCGCAAATATTTTCCGGTGGCATCAAACTCGAATAGTTGCGACGCCGCATTGCCGTGCAACGTGGACAACGTACCGGTGCGCGTGAACACGAACACGTGTTTTTGCGAGTTGAGTGAAACGCCAACCACTTCGCCGAAATTTTGCCCGGCTGGAAGTGTGAGCGGGTTCACATTGCCGTCGAATTTGATTTCGGGCACGGCAGTCGAGGCCTGAGCGTGGAGGACCGTCGCACCGGCGGCAAGCGCGATGCCGATCAACGTAACGCTCATCAGCGTAACGCTCATCAGCGTAACGCTCATCTGCGAAACGCGAATCAGTGTAAGGCTCGTCGAGCAGGCAAACAGTGCAGCAATACGGGAACGATGGCGGCCACAATTCATGGGGGCTCCGTACGGACGGCAGAAAGGGTGGGATTCGCGCGTGCTCTAGAATACGCGCCAGACCGTGGCCGCACCAATCGGCTATCTTTCTCCTTCGGTCCGGTTGTCGCACGCTCGCTTTTACCCGGCACACCATGTCACGCGCATTCCTGCGAGATGATGCGGAAGGCGAAATGCCCCGCCGCAACTACGATCTTCCGCATCCCGACGATCCGGGGTTCGATCGCGCGGCCGCGCGCGCGTTGCTCGAGGCAGCGAGGGTCAACGAAACGCAGCTGGCCGAGCGGGCGACCGGGCTGTATTGGGGCGAGCCCCGATTGCATCCGTACGTGCAGGAAATTCTGGCTGAAGCTGAGGAGCGAAAGGACGACCGTCTCGAGCAGCTGGCCAGGCGCTTTCTTCGATAGGCCCCGAAGGTCACAGAGCGGGTCCCGGGGCTTCCCTTCGCTGCCGCCAAGTGCCACCATGAAAAGTCGCCGCTAACCGCTGGTCGATTCGGGCCGGTCAGGAAGTCGCTGCACCTCGCTGAAGTCTCGCTATCCGTCCCGCCCACCGCGATCGCATGTCAGACGTCAAACAGCTCATTCAAAACGTTCGTCGATCACTAGCCAGCACCTACGAAATACTGGGCTACGTGGGTGTTGACGGAAGCGGCGCGCAGGTGCTGTTGGGCCGTGACCTGGCAATCAACGCACTTGTGGGGATTGTCGCGCGCGAGGATGCCACAAATGGCGCGCCATTATCGGTGGATGTTCAGCGTACACTCGGAAGAACGGTCATGGTGTCGGGCAGTATGTGTCCGGAGTGCCGCACGCCGTTGCCGGAATTGGATGCGTTCTGCTTTCATTGCGGCGCGAATTTATCTGGTTCGACAGCGCCCGTTGGCACGCCGGATTCAGCAATGGTGTTGGCGGCACTGGCCACCGCAACGTCTGGACGCTACGAAATTCTTGGGCGACTTGATCGCGAGGGAGCGACCGGGGCGGCGTATTTCGCACGCGATCTCGCCAGCGACAACATAGCGGCGCTGCGATTGACACGTGTCGAGGCAGTGGATGCGTCCAAGCCTGAATACATCGAGCGGCTGACGAACATTTTTGAGACCGGTGCAATTCAGGCGCAGATGGCGGAGCGCAAGGCGCAGCAGGATGCAGAACGTGCGGCAGCCG
>JBDUBA010000412.1:0-2665 GCA_040004335.1 Gemmatimonas sp. | reverse complement strand
TCCATGGTAGCGCTGTTCCCCTCAAGCCGAGTCCTCGGCATCACCGGAATCGATTCCGCCTGACCAACATACGCAACACAGCTCCGTCCGGGCGCATTTGAATGTGACGCCACCGCGCTCCATCCTTTGCTGCCCGCAAACAGAATCTCAATTTGCACGCCGTTCGACACACTGTCCTTGAGCGTGACGGTTGGTGCCAGCTTGTTCACGTTCTTCGTGTACGACTTGTTCTGCGCGTAGAACGCTTCCTCCTGCACGACGAGCTCACGCAGCCGCGCCTTCATCACGTTCAGTTCAACTTCCACGCCGGGCTTCCGCTTGAAGCGAAGAAATTTCGGCAATCCGAAGCCCGGAAAACCGGCCGCCGTTACGTGTGCAACAGTGGCCGGACTCTCGGCTCCGGCCGTTAGTTTGGCCCCGACGTTGGGCAGGAGCAGGGCAGCGACGGCAAGCATGGGCAGACGAAACATCGAACCTCCGGGAGCGGGACGCCGCGAGGCGTACTTGTTAAAAACGCACCCAAGTGGTGTGCGTACCGGAACCGACGAGGCGCGGGGCGGGCTTGTAACGCGATTCCAACGAATTCGAGCGAACGGGGCCCGGAGTGTGATGCCCGCTCCTGCGTGCCCGCGCAATGAAATGATGACGCACTCTGGCCGCGGCGATAGAGATTCACTCCGGCAACGGTGCGCCCCGCAGGCGCTCTTCAACTCTATTCGCATTTCTAACACAGCCCATGGGCCTCCATCTCAATTACGAGTTTCACCTCCCCGACAAAACGTCATCGCACGAGGTCGACCAGCTACTCGCGGCGTTGCACGCGCACGCACGCACGCTGCAAATCGACGAAATATCGGAAGTGGCATCGCTCGAAGGCGTGAACAATCTCCCGATCGTCGGCACGATACTTGAAGGTGTCATGATCGACGAAGACTCCGTTGACGAGTTTCTGAATCTCAGTCGAGGACATGACGTACCACTCGACAACGATCAAATCCGTGAGGTGTGGAACACCCCACCTTTCGACGCAACCATTACCTCCGGAAATGCGTCGAACCGCGAAAGCATCGGCTGGCTCCAATTCTGGGCGTCAATCGTCGCACTGCGATCTGATGATCCTGCCCCATTCCGTATTGGCGACATTGGAACTACCAGAGGATTCAAGGTCGATACCGGCGATGGGTGTGAAACTGCAAGAAACTCACTACTGGGAAACCCGAGAGGAGGAACGTCTGATCAGCGAAATTACTCACATGAATCGCATAGTCGCCGCATTTGCCGGGCGCCTTGCCGACGCCATGGGTTCAGAACATATCGTGGAAGCTTCCATTTTCGACCACGCGGACTTTGAGCATCTCGAAATGGGTGAGTGATGCGCTCATCACTTCAATTCGGAGCTGTGCGGCGGTTCCCCAAACACTCTGAGGAGAGGCAGTTCAATTACCCAAGCGCGGGAGCCGGTAACACGCCGCCAACTTCAAATTGCACGCGCTCAAACGAGTGGCGCGCGCGATGTGCGCGGAAATCCGCGCTCGCGAATTCGACAAGCTCGTTGGTTGCAATACAATGCCACGTTTCAAACTTCTGCGGCTTCGCGCGATGAAACGCGGCAGGTGAAAACACACCAATATTGCAAGCAGGCGCCGCATCGCGCGCAGATGGATATCGAAAAAAATCGACACCCGCTTCACGCATGGCGGTGCCGAGTGTTTGCGATTCGACATACGCATTTGGAGCGGCAATGATTGCTCGATGGGCGTTGAATGGTTTCGCCGCAAGATCGATGGCACGTTCTGAACGAACACGCACCGTGAACGCCGTGAGTGTAGCGGTCACGGTTGAAAGTACCGCGCGCGTGCCCTCGAAGAACAACAGACGATAATAGGCCACTTCGGCAAACGCAGTTTGTTGCTGCTCGGACCCGTACCAAACGCCCCGCTCGCGCCGCGTGCCAAAGCGCGATCCATGCCGCAGGGGCGGGTAGCGAAATGGCGTAAACAGCAAGTAATGAATCCGACCTTCCGTACCGTCGCGCGGTTTCGCGTTGTCAATCATTTCCTCGAGCAGCACCTGCTCGGCAGCCGAATCAACGAGCTTGCGCGTGGAGAGCAGATGTTGTGCTTCGACAACGCGCCACGTTACGAACGAGAGCGGACGAAGTTCAGAGATGCCCGCGCATTGCATCCAGATACTGGACGACATCGACCAAGCCCTCCACGGTCCGAATGCGATCAGCAGGGACACCGCCCACATGATCGTTGGTCGCGTGCATCCAAGCGTGCGCTTTGGTCTCCTCGCCCCCCACCAACGTGTCCAGCGACCGAAAGAGCCTGAGGAAAAGCAGGGAGAGTTCTCCCTCCTTGCTGTCCGGATCGATGGCGCGTCCGTGTTGCATCCGCGAGACGGAAGCCTCGCTGGACCCGATGGTGAGCGCCAAGTCACGATTTCGGAGGCCAAGACGGGAGGCTGCCGATAACGTTGCCTTGGCCAGAACGTGCCCGCGATCAGATCGAGGCTGTGGTTGCTTTCGTAGCGGAAGAGTCATCGCATGAAAGAATAACGCTGATTCCTTTCACATGCAAGACTACGCCGACGCCCTTCTGCCGCCCCCGGCCCGCAGCAGCTCCGTGTCAACAGGAATCGCGGTCGGATAGTTGCCCGAAAA
>JBDUBA010000074.1:0-2671 GCA_040004335.1 Gemmatimonas sp. | reverse complement strand
TTCGGACGATACTCGGTTTCTTCGCGCATGCGCGTGCCGAGTCCGCCGCAGAGAATGATTGCTTTCATGAGATAGTGGTTATGTGTCAGGCAACGGCGGCAACAGCGGATTGCATCGCAACCAACTGTGTGCGCACCTGGCGAAACCCTTCGTTTCCTGCGTCGACGTCCAACAGTTCGTCAATTGCAATCATTGCGTCGGCGGGTTTACCCCGGCTCATCGCGCGCTGTACGCGTTCGATAAGCGCCCGCATCCACTGTTGCCCAGCGGGTGTGGTGGTGGCCATGCGACGACGTGCGTCGGCGCGACCATCCAACGCTTCCTGGAAAAACGTGCGGTAGTCGTTGGCGCGAGTTTGCCACGTCCACATGGGGTGTACCGCTGCCGCAGCTGCTTTTCCAAGACGCGATCGCAGCTCGGCATTATCGCGCAAGGTGGTAATTGCATCAACGAACGCGGCCGCAGTGCGTGGAACAACCAAAGCCTCAACGCCGTCGTGCAAGTACTCGGGCACGGTGCCGTTGTCAGTCGTGACAATGGCGCAGCCGGTGGCGGCGGCCTCGAGCAGCGAGTTGTTGCTGCCCTCGTTCAACGACGCGCACACGTACACATCAATACTCCCATACCACTCGGCCATCTCGCTCAGGCCAAGGTTGCGATCGGCGAAGCCGCAGTGTACGAGTTCCACTCCGTCAATTTCACCAAGGGGTTTGATGAACTGCTCGAACCCCTTCACGGCGGTTTGACGATTCCCTGCCCAACCGACACGCAGCTTGCGACCCGGCGTGTGTGTGCGCTGCTGCTCGGTAAAGATCGTTCCATCGATACCGTGCGTGACGTACGCAACATTCGGCACCATTGGAGCGATCTCCGCACGCAATCGCTCCGAAACCACGTGCGTGCGCTGAAAGTACGCGCGCAGATAGTTGCCAATCTGTTCAGGAGGATGCGCCTGCCATGAAACGTGCGAACGTAAACCCGTTACATATTTCCACGGCTGCGTGATGCGATCGGTTGCAACCAGCCCAAATTCCAGCGGGTAAATGAGATCGTAGTCGTCTTCGTTGAACGATTGTGTGTGATACTGCACGGTGATATTGAAATCGTCCGCGAGTAACTCCTGCAGATATTTCGCGTGTCGTTCGAAGATCCAGTTGGGCACATCGGCAATTGCCAGAATGCGCGGTTTCTTCGCCTCAGTCTTGACGGGAAAAATGTCAATGCGTTCCGAATGGAGCTGCACCTGGGGCGCATTGGCCGAACGTTCGGCGGCCTGCCGCATCCACTCTTCGAGTACCAACAACACCCACACGGGTCCATGACGGCCTTGTGCAAGCAAATCGCGCGCCGGTGTTGGATCGAGCAACGAGCGGAGCTGTGAGTTCCGGCCAAGCAAACGGTCTTCAACCAGTGAGCGTGCCTCGCCATCGGCCGCAAACCAACGCGACAGCGGAACCCCGAATCCTTGTTTCTTGCGATGCAGAAAACGATCGGGAAACCAGCGCGAGAGAAACTTCTTGAGAATGTGCTTGCCGCTGAGTTCACCAAAAGGATCCACACCGACGTTCAGACGCTCCGGCATCTGCGTGAGCAGGTTCCACAAGTCAACATCAATGAGCGGCGTGCGCGTTTCGAGGCTGTGCGCCATGCTCGCAATGTCAACCTTGGTCAGAATGTCATTTGGCAAATACGTCATTGCATCCATGTACTGCACCCGCTGCACCACGCCCAAATCGCGTGCTTCTACCCACGCTTTTTCAAATGATTCGATGGGCAGCATTGTTTTACCGCGTTGTTCGCCTGCCCACAAGCGTTGACGCGTGTTCGGATCGCAATACTGAATGAATTGCTGCCAGCTATTCACCGACGGCCGACTTACATGTGGTTCGCCGTTTCGCGAAACGAATTGCGCCCACGCCATGTGCGAGTGATAACCCGCCATGCCTTCGTCGCCGCCGTCTCCGGTGAGCACCGTTTTTACTTCCTGCGCAGCAACACGTGCGACAGCCATTGTGGCCACAGCGGAACTGTCACCGAATGGCTCACCGTAGTGACGCACGAGATCGGGCAGCGACGCGAGGGCATCGACCTCGATCACTTCGAGGTGATGATTCGTGTTGAGTTTCGCTGCCGCTTCGGCCGCCCACGCTGATTCATCGTGCGCGGGATCGGTAAAGCCAATGCTGAACGTGCGTATTTGTTGCGTGGAAAGTTGTGCGGCGAGCGCGACGACGGCCGTGGAGTCAAGGCCGCCTGACAGGAACGCACCAACCGGAACGTCCGACACCAGATGCGCACGCACAGAATCGGTGAGTGTCGCTTCAAACGCTTCCGACCATTCCTTGTCGCTGCGATGCGTGTCGGTTTTGAACTCGGGACGCCAGTAGCGCGACGGGCCATGCACGCGCCCATCGTAATCCACACTCATCACGTGCGCGGCCGGAAGTTTCTGCGCTTGTTGATAGACCGTACGCGGTGCGGGGATGTATTGCAACGCGAGATATTCATCAATGGCGCGCACATCGAGATCGAGCTTTGCTTCGGCCAGGAAATGAAACGCCTGCAGCTCCGATGCGAATGCAAACCAGCCATCTTGTTCGAGATACACCAACGGCTTGATGCCGAATTGGTCCCGCGCCAGAAACAGTCGATGCCGACGCGTGTCGTTGAT
>JBDUBA010000169.1:0-8976 GCA_040004335.1 Gemmatimonas sp. | reverse complement strand
GTGTGTTAGTGGGCGTTGATGTGTGGGAGCACGCGTACTATCTGAAATATCAGAACCGGCGCCCCGATTATCTGGACGCGGTGTTGGGTGCACTCAATTGGGACGTAGTCGGGAAGGCGTACACCGCATAAATTGCGGTCTCTGCACAGCGTCGCTTCGACACTGTGCATTAGTTTCGCTCCCCTCCTGCCGCGTTGATGAACGTTACGTTCGCACGTGTTCGTGCTTCGGAAGCTTCCCACCTTTCCGATTTTGCCCGCGACAACTTCGACAAGACATACGGTCCAGTGTGCAGGGCGGCCGATGTGGATGCGTACATGGCATCCGAACTCACTGCGTCACAGTTGTTGCGTGTGCTAACCAATCCCACGTCGTGGGTATTTGCCGCAATTGTTGACGACGAGTGGGTGGGATACGCGCAAGTGCGACTCGCGCCCTTGCCCGAAAAAACGCAAAGTGAACATTCGCCCGCGTTGAGCACCACTCCGATGGAGCTCAATCGGTTTTATGTGTCGCGCAAATTTCAAGGCACCGGAGTGGCGCAACAGATGTTGGGCATCGTGCTGGCGCACGCGGAGCTGCAGGGATCGGCAACGTTGTGGTTGGCGGTGTGGCAGGAAAACGCGCGCGCGATTGCGTTTTACACAAAATGGGGATTTGCCACTGTTGGTGAATCGAAATTTCTGATGGGCGAAGACCTGCAGGACGACTACATCATGGAACGCGCTGTGCAAAAATCATCCCTCACACTGCATTCGAATTAACCAGGAGTTTCACATGCGCGTTGCCCGAGCTTTTTTGCAACTATCGCTGATGTTGCTGGCGAGCGCTGCACGTGTTCCTGTGGCAAGCGCGCAGAACGCGCCCGCCATGGTGGTGTTGGTTCGACACGCGGAAAAGGCGGCGGTTGGAGGCAACGACCCATCGCTCAGCGAGCTTGGCCAGGTTCGCGCGAAAGCGCTTGCGACTGCGCTCAATGACGCGGGCGTATCGGCGGTCATTACGACGACGTACAAACGCACGGTTGAAACTGGCGAAGCGGTCGCAACACCGCGCAACCTGAAACTTGAAAAAATTGCGATTACAGGAACCACCGCCGCGCATGTTGAGGCGGTGGTTGCGGCAGTGCGTAAACATCCGGGCGAAGTCGTGTTGGTGGTTGGACATGGCAATACCATCCCCGCAATTGTCACCGCACTTGGCGGCCCGAAGGTGGCCGATTTGTGCGACGCCAACTACGCAACGATGTTCGTGATGCACCTCGGCAAGGAAGGCATACCCGCCAGTGTTGTGCGTACGCGCTACGGCGCGGCCGAGCCGGAAGGGGCCGAGGCGTGCACGACGCCCATGAAGTAGGCGCGGCTCGCTTTCCAGAATATTTGCGGGAGACCCCGGCGCTTGAAGCGGCCATCGATCGCGCATTCGTAGTAGCGGACGCTCGGTCCAGCGCTAGCTTGGAGAAATGCAGATTCCCATCGGCATCCTTACCGTTTCCGACCGCGCCAGCGCAGGCGTGTACGAGGATAAATCGGGCGCTGCAATTCGCGAGGTGTTAACGCGGTGGGTGGCATCGGACTGGAGAGCGGAGTATCGCGTGATCCCTGATGAACGCCCGATCATTGAGGCGGTGTTGCGCGAAATGAGTGATGAGTTGCACTGCTCGCTGATTGTCACAACGGGCGGAACCGGCCCGAGCGAGCGTGATGTCACGCCCGAGGCCACCTCCGCCGTTTGCGATCGGTTGTTGCCGGGGTTCGGTGAGCAAATGCGCGCCGTGTCCATGCGTACCGTTTCCACTGCGATTCTGTCCCGCCAAATTGCGGGCACGCGAGGTTCTACGTTGATCATCAATCTGCCCGGAAAACCAGCTGCCATTGAGGAATGTCTCGCGGCGGTGTTTCCGGCCATTCCATATTGTGTAGAGCTGATCGGCGGTCCGAAAATCGCGAGCACTGGTGCCGCGCCCGCCGTGCTACGACCCAACGGAGTTTAACTGGTCATGACACTATCTCCTGAGCTGCTTGAAATTCTGGTGTGTCCCAAGAGCAAAGCGCCGCTGGAGTATCACAAGGGGCCGCCGGAAGTGTTGATCTGTCGCGAAAGTCGGTTGGTGTACGCCGTGAAAGATGGCATCCCTATCATGCTGATTGATGAAGCGCGCGCGTTAGATGACGCCGAGTTTCCGTCGGCGTGATCGAGTGCATGCACTGCGCGTGATGTTTGAGCCGGCCATCGTGCAATCATGACGAGACTGTGGACGTCCGATGCGATCTTGCCGGAATATGATGTTACTGTGCTGCCCCTCACAACCGAAGATGATGGCGATCTGGTAGCAACCGTACTTCGGAAACTGTGCGATTCGGGCTCGCGTCGTGCGTTTCTGTATGTGCACGGGTATCTCGACTACTTCTTTCACGAGCATGTGGCGACGGCCGTCTGCGAGGCCGGTTCTGATTTTTACGCGCTCGAGCTGCGCCGTTACGGCCGTTCGTTGCGCGGTGGCAATCGCCCCAACTACTGCACAAGTCTCGATCAGTATTTTGTCGAGCTTACGCAGGCAATTGACATTGCCATTGCCGATGGGCATGACAGTATCGTGTTATACGGACACTCGACCGGCGGCTTGATCGCATCGTTATACGCAAATCGCGGTGAACGACGCGCGCAGCTGTCGGCGGTTGTGCTCAACAGCCCGTTTTTCGAGTTCGCGATTTCCGCGGTGCAACGGCTCATGCTGTCGATCGCGTTGCTGCTGGGTGGAATTGCGCCGTGGTTGAGCGATCCGAAAGGATTGCCGCCGCACTATGGTGAAAGCATACACAAATCGAAACGCGGTGAGTGGGAATACGACCTGCGCTGGAAACCCATTCGTGGATTTCCGACGTATTTCGGTTGGGCGCGCGCCATCCGGAACGCACACAAGGAGTTGCATGTCGGCTTGTCGATTCAGCAACCGGTGCTGGTGTTGCACTCGGATGCGTCTGGCACCGGAGGCAGCAAGCAATGGAACGACAGCTTCTTCACGCGCGACATTGTGTTGAACGTGCGCGACATGCGGAAGTACAGCGGCGGCCTTGGTGTACATGTGACGCGCACAGAAATTCCCGGGGCTATTCATGATATCATGTTGAGCCACGCGCCGGTGCGTCAGCACGCGCTGCAGCAGATGGTGCAGTGGATCAATGCGACCGTTCCCGCCGATAAGCCGAACATCACTCCCTCCCACGCCTGAACCGTCCGGACTTACGATGAAGAGTATGGAGATGGATTTTCGCGACAACGTTGGACGACTGTTGCTACGTGACCTGCAAGGTGTGCGGCGCGAGATTGAGCACTATCCCGATGACGCGGGACCGTGGAAGGCCGTGCCCGGTTTGACGAACGCAGGCGGAACATTGGTGCTGCATCTCGCTGGCAACCTGCAGCATTTTCTGGGCGCAGTGCTCGCGAAAAATGGCTATGTGCGCAATCGCGATGTGGAATTCGTGCGGCGGAATGTTTCGCGCGCCGATCTCATTCGCGAAATCGACATCACCATTGCGACAGTGACGAAGGTGCTGAGTTCTCTGTCTGCGTCGCAGTTGGAAGGAGTCTATCCGCAGGACCTGAATAATCTGCGCATTCCCACAGACATCTGGTTGATGCATCTCGCCACGCATCTCGCGTATCATCTCGGGCAAATTGACTATCACCGCCGCTGTGTCACCGGTGATTCGACACCCGTTGGCACATTGTCACTTCCCGCTTTGTTGCTGCCATTTCCCCCACTCGCGGCGAACGGATGAACGACGCAACACGAGTTGTACGCGCCGGATTGGCGCACGCCGAAAACGGCGAACCATTTCTGGCAGGTCCTGTATTTGCTGCACCGTATCATCTGGCCGGAGCACCAGCTGATTCACCGTACACGTACGGACGTTTTCACAATCCCACGTGGACGCGTTACGAAAACGCGCTAGCCGAACTCGAAGGCGGACCAGCGGTGCTGTTTCCTTCGGGCATGGCGGCCTCCGCCGCGGTGTTTGGTACGATGTTACGGCCCGGACAACGAGTCGTGATGCCCGAGGAGAGTTACTACACCACGCGACTCATTGCGCAGCAATATTTTGGCGCGATGGGTGTTGAGGTAGTCACGGCCAAAACGGTTGGCAACGGTTTGGAATCGTTGTTGAGCGGGGCAACGCTGCTGTGGCTCGAGTCGCCAACAAATCCAGGCCTTGATGTGTGTGACATCGCTCGTCTTTCCGAGCTCGCACACGCGGCCGGCGCGTTGGTGGCCGTCGACAACACCACACCAACCGCGCTCTGTCAAAAACCATTGGCACTTGGCGCCGATTTTTCGCTGGCGTCCGATACAAAAGCCATGACGGGGCACGCCGATCTTCTGATGGGCCACGTCGCAACGCGTGACCCAGCGTTAGCCGACAAGATCCGTCTCTGGCGCACGCAGATGGGAAATATTCCCGGACCAATGGAGGCATGGCTGGCACATCGCTCCATGGGTACGCTGCACGTGCGACTGGAACGCCAATGCAGCAGCGCGATGCGCGTAGCTGAGTTCTTTCGGACGCACGAAAAAGTGAAAGGGGTGCGGTATCCAGGATTGCCAAGCGACGCCTCGCATGAAATTGCACGCAAACAGATGACGTGGTTTGGACCCGTGATCAGTTTCGAGTTGTCTGACCAGGCGGCCGTCGAGCGATTTTTTGCGGCGTCGACACTGGTGCATGAAGCCACAAGTTTTGGTGGCATTCACACGAGTGCTGAGCGTCGTGCGCGCTGGGGTGCGGACCAGGTTTCGGAGGGGTTCATTCGCTTTAGCGTTGGTCTGGAAGATGTGAACGATTTGATCGAAGATTTGCGGAACGCACTCGCGCACGTGTAACCGTTTAACAACGCATCGCCCACAAAAACTTCCATGGACCGACGGGGATTTCTTGGCCGGACCGCAATTGCGGGAGCGGGATTCATCGCGTTGCCGGCGTGCACCACGGAAACGCGCGAGCGTGCACAACAGCGCACGCAGAAACGCATCGACAGCACGTCGGCGACTTCCACGGTGCCGGCGTTTCGGTACGACGACGTGTCGGTCGCCGACTTGCAGAAGCAAATGACGGACGGATCGCTTACCTCGGTCGCGCTTACCGAAGCCTATCTCGCGCGCATGGACGACATCGACACGGCCGGCCCAACGCTGCGTTCCGTGATCGAACGCAATCCCGATGCTCGATCGATTGCGAAAGCGATGGATGATGAACGGAAGGCCGGGAAGGTGCGTGGGCCGCTGCACGGCATTCCGGTGTTGATCAAGGATAATATCGATTCGGGCGACAAGATGATGACGACGGCCGGATCACTCGCGATGGTTGGAACGCCTGCTCCAAAAGATGCGTTCATTGTTGAACGGCTGCGCGAGGCCGGAGCTGTACTGCTTGGAAAAACGAATCTCAGCGAGTGGGCAAACTTTCGTTCGTCGCGTTCGAGCAGCGGTTGGAGTGGGCGCGGTTTGCAAACGCGCAATCCCTACGTGCTTGATCGGAATCCGTGCGGTTCGAGTTCGGGCACCGGTTCGGCGATTGCAGCGAGCCTTGCCGCCGTGGGTGTTGGGACAGAAACCGACGGTTCAATTATTTGTCCGTCGTCGCTGTGCGGCATCGTTGGAATGAAACCGACTATTGGACTTGTGAGCCGCAGCGGCATCGTTCCCATTTCGACATCGCAAGATACGGCCGGCCCCATGGGGCGTACAGTCGCAGACGTTGCGGCGTTGCTGAGCACACTTGCGGGCGCAGACAGTCGCGACGCGGCAACGGCCAACAGCAAGGGGCATGTTGCAGCGGACTACACGAAATTTCTGGATGTCGCAGCGCTCAAGGGCGCACGTATTGGTGTGGCGCGTAACCTGGCGGGATTTCATCCGGCAGTGGACGTTGCGTTCAACATTGCCGTCAAAGTGTTGACCACGGCGGGCGCCGTCATCGTTGATCCAGTCACGGTACCAAACCTTGGCAAGTTCGATGACGCGGAAATGGAAGTGCTGCTTTACGAATTCAAGGATGGGCTGAACAAGTATCTGGCAGAGCGTGGGACGACAGTCACCCACAAAACATTGGCTGATTTGATTGCGTACAACACCGCCGAAGCCGCGACCGAAATGCCATTTTTCGCGCAGGAATTGTTTGAACGCGCCGAGAAGAAGGGGCCGCTTACGGATGCCGCTTACAAAGCTGCGTTGGCGACTTGCCGAAAGCTCGTTCGCACCGAAGGACTCGACAAAATATTTGTCGAGCACAAACTGGATGCGCTAATTGCGCCATCCAACGGACCGGCGTGGCCAACCGACCACGTGAACGGCGACCGATTCACGGGGGGCAATACGAGTTATGCGGCCATTGCGGGATATCCGTCAATTACGGTCCCGATGGCGTATGCCAGCGAGCTCCCGCTTGGGCTATCCTTTCTGGGACTCGCCTGGAGCGAAGGACGATTGCTTGGATTGGCTCATTCGTTTGAACAGGCCACAAAGGCCCGCCATTCACCTAAATTTCTGCCGACGGTACCGACGGGCTGACACGACAGGCGCATTCGTGCGCGAAACAGTAACACTCGGGCATGACAGCAACTGAAGCAGAAACAGCAAAACGAAAGGCGTTGATTGGATTGGCAGCGGCGCTGTTGATCACCGTTGGCGCGTGGTTCTTTTTTGACCGTGCAACCGATCGCGGCATTGCGCGCCTCAATCACATCGACCGTGTGTTTGCTGTGTGCAACGTGGAATACTTGCAGGCACATACCAGTTCCGACACCGCACGCATTGATACACATCCACTCAGCGCACCGATTGACAGTGGCAAGGAAGGTGCCCCTCGTCGTTGCGGTGATTTGCGGCGTCCGGCCGATGAATTGGCCGCGCAGGATTCTGCACGGCGCGCGAAGTCTCGCGACGGTATCATGCCCACTCGCGACGGGCGTTAAAAGCCGCATCACAAATTTCAGCGAGAGTTCATCATGACCATTCAATCGGCGGCCGAGCTTGAGGGAATGCGCGCAATTGGACGATTGGTCGCCGAAGCATTGGCGCATATGGAAGCGGCCGTGAGACCGGGCGTAACCACGGCGCAGCTCGATTACGTGGCGCGTGTGTTTCTTGAGGCCAATGGAGCGCGATCGGCGCCGCAGATCACGTACGGATTTCCCGGATTCACCTGCATCAGCGTGAATGAAGAAATCGTGCACGGCATTCCCAGCGCGCGCGCGATTGTGTTAACGGTTGCGGCTTGAGGCGCGCTGCAACTCGCGTGCGCGCGTCTGGCGGTTGCCGCTATCTACGGTTCGCTGTCATTGACCTGCTCTGCTTCCGCCGGGAGCCGTTCGTCGCTACGTGATCGCGCGCGAACCCGTCGGCCGCAATCCATAAACAACCAGCATCGCGCCGAGGTTCAGTGTCATCGCGACGACTCCGATGTTCAAGTCGGTGACAGAATGCGGAAACGACGGAAGCAGCGTGGCGAGCGTACTCCTGGACAGCGTCAACCAGGCCACGGTGAGTTCACCCACCACGATGCCGGCAATCGCAGCGGGAGCGCTCGCCGCCCGGCCCTTCCACAACACGGCAATCAGCGTTGGAAACAGCTGCGTGACCATACTGTAACCCATCAGCAACATCGTCACGAGCGTACTGCCACCCTGAAACGTGAACACCAGCGCCACTCCCGCCACGACGGGGACAAACGCACGCGCCAGTGTCAAACTATCCGTGCCTGAATTTGCGCCTGCGGGGCGGACCAATCGCGACAACATCGTCGCCGCACTCATTAAGATCATTGATCCCGGTACGAGCGCGGTCAGCAAGCCGGCGGCTCCAACAAATCCTACAATCCACGGACCGTACGTGGCGCGCACAATGCGCAACAGCGAGAGATCGGTGTCGGTGCCCGTAAGACCAGGCACCACCAACAGCGCCGTGAATCCGACAAAAAACACGAACAACAAAATCAGCTGATACAGCGGCATCAACGCCGCGTTGCGACGAAACACGCGCGAATTCTTTGCCGAAAAAACAGAACCAAATGTGTGCGGCCACATGTAGAATCCCATTGCCGTCAGCGCCACGGTCGAGAAAAACCAGCTCTGGCTCTGACCCGTTTCCGGCAACACGAGAAACGTTGGCTTCGCGGTAATGACTCGATCGAACATTGCTCCAATTCCACCAAAGTGCGCATACGGAAGTGCGATACCCAGGCCAACAACCGCAACTAACACCAGAATATCCTTGAACGCCGCGTTCAGTGCAGAACCTTTGATACCCGCCAACACGACGTACACCACCGTTGCAGCAGTACCAATCCAGATGGCCATTGTGCTGGACACCAACCCATCGGACACCTCGCTCATGATGATGCCAAGTCCCTTGAGCTGCAGGACAAGGTAGGGAATCAGTGCCGCGATACTGACCAACGCCACCAACTTGCCCAACAGCGGACTGTCATACGCCGTCGAAAAGAACTCTGGTTGCGACAATACTTTCCACTGCGTTGCACGCCGCCAGATGGCCGGCAACAACCAGTACGACATGATGTACGCAATCGTTCCGTACGTAATGATGTAAAACGCTGGAGCACCGCGACCGTACGCCCAACCGCTGCCGCCCAGAAAAGTGAATGTCGTGTAGATTTCGCCCGCCAACAGCAGAAACACAAATACCGTGCCAAATCCACGACCGCCCACACTCCACTGTTCGAGTGTCATGGAACGGTAGCCGCGGAGACAAAAAAGAAGGGCGGTAAAAAGCGTGACGGCGAGAATTGCGAGCGGAATGTTCACAGCTTGCTCGCGGTGCGTCTATTGGTGTCGTCAGCCGACTCGTGATTGCCGCGTGAAGCAATGTTTATGGTGTCGTCAGTTTCCGAATCGCCGTCCAAACGCAAAATCACGAACATCACGACGGACGTGAGCACCACCCACACCACAATCCAT
>JBDUBA010000215.1:0-2689 GCA_040004335.1 Gemmatimonas sp. | reverse complement strand
AGTGCGAAGGTGTCCAGCGCCGTGAAGTTTGTCCCCTGCCCATATCCGAAGAAATTTCCTTCCCAGTTATTAGAGCCGGACTTCGTTGTCGCGGTAATGATCGCGCTGGTCGCCTTCTGATACTCGGCCTTGTAGTTCTGCGTGATCACGCGAAACTCCTGCACGGCATTTTGCGGAAACGGATTTCCGCGACTGGCATCCTGCCCGGACAATCCCGACGGCAGAACATCACTCTTGAGGCTTGCACCATCAATAAACACGTTGACGTTTTGTGCGCCCTGTGCGCCGGCCGAGAATGTCTTGCTCGTGGCTTCGTTGCCCGCACCCGAAATGCGCACCCCGGGGGCCAATTGCGCAAACGTCAGAAAGTTGCGATCGGACGTCGGGAGATTTTCGATTTGTGCCGAACTCACGTTGGTCGCCACTTCGGACGTGCGCGTCTCGGACGCGGATGTTGCGGCCGTGATTTCAACCTGCGCGAGCGTAGTTGTGGTCGCCTGCAACACGATATCAAGCGTCAGCGATTGACCAATTTGCACCTGCTGCCGCTTCGTAATCGCTTCGGACCCGACACGCTTTGCCATGATGTCGTAGTCGCCAGCCACTAGTCCAAGCAGTACATAGTTGCCGCGTTCGTTTGCCATCACGATGCGCGTCAACCCAGACGCGATATTGCGCGCGGTCACCGTTGCACCAGCCGCAGGTTCGTTTTGGGCCGTTGTCACCACACCACGAACGGTGCCGGTCGACGTTTGCGCACGAACATTCGTTGCAGCAATAGCGGTTGTGAAAATCGCAGCCGCCAAAAGCGAAGTTGCCGCGCGAGCCGTCACCGCGAATCCGGTAACGAGTTGTCGCATTCTATTGGACCACACAAGGGAAATCATCAGACCGGTCTCCTGATTGGTTCACGACGGTTTGCGCCACACGAGGCGCGAAGAACGAGCGAGGTTGGTACAACTTCCCGATGCGCAGCCAGCGGAACCCCGCCGCGCAACGCATCGATTAAACGTTCAGTCGCACTCGTGCCGAGTTCGGCAATCGGGACGCGAACGGTAGTGAGGGGCGGTGTGAGAAAACGTGCGATCGGGATGTCATCAAATCCCACCACCGCGATATCGTCCGGCACGCGTAAGCCGGCTTCATGCAGTGCACCAATGCAGCCGACGGCCATGGCATCATTGGCACAGAAGATCGCGTCCGGCCGATCCTTTCCGTGTATCAGCTTCTGCGTGGCGGTGTAGCCGGTTTCCTGGCGGAAATCGCCGGCACATTCCCGCAACGCGACACCGGCTGCGCCCTTCACCACTGCACGTAGGCCACGCAGTCGATCTGTCGCATCGACGTTGCCGGTCGGTCCGCGAATAAACGCGATGCGTTTGTAGCCCAGATCCAGAAGGTGGCGCGCCATCGTGACGGCCCCCTCATAGTTGGCAACGGAAATGGTCGCAAATGCGCCCAGCTCGGGACCCGCGCCCAAGACCACCGTCGGAAATGTGCTCGCCAATGACGCGAGCGCCGGCAACGCCGCCACGTCCGGCGACATCACCACAAATCCATCCACCCGTCCGCGCATGTTACCGACAGCGGCTGCGATTTCTCGCGCGTCGCTGTGCGAACTGGCCAACACCATGTGGTAGCCGTGGCGCTGGGCCGTTTGATCAATGCCGCGGATGAGCTCGGAAAAGAACTCTCCATAGAGATCGGGAAGCAGCACACCCAACGTGCCAGTCCGGCGCGTGATGAGGCTGCGCGCCCCTTCATGCGGCACATAACCCAGACGTTCGGCCACTGCCCTGACTCGGTCGCGCGTGTCCACCGTGACCTGCGCTCCGCTGTTCAGGGCGCGAGACACGGTGGCAAGCGAGACGCCAGCCTCTCGGGCAACGTCGCGAATGGTGACGGATGGGAGTCGACTCATCAAACCAGCGGGAGAGAACTTGCGGTTGGCGTCTGGTAACGCAGTACTGCGGTGAGGCCCGTGGAAACGTTTCCGAGGGTAATGAAAACGTTTACATTCTCCTTTCGAGAGTCAATAGCCCCAAAGTGATCCGCATCACGTATGTCCGTAATTTGCTCACAAGATTGAAGGCATTCCGGCGAACGAGGTCCCCTCTTATCCAATCCGCGGCGAGCGCCGATTCCAAGCTGGACGCCCAAGCGGCCGCATCATACAATTGCGCCTAACGCGCCCGGCCCGGGCCCGTTGTTACCCCCTGAGACCACCGTGAATCCATTGTTTTCCCAACGCTCGCGCTCGACGCGGCTCTGCCTGCTGCTGTCCGCCAGTGCGCTCAGCGCGGCCGCTGCCTTCCCGCTGGGCCTCTCCGCACAAAAGACATCGCCGCCGGGTTCAGACGCGCTAGCGACCGTTCCGGTCCTCACCCAATTGGTCACCAGCACCACCAGCGACATGAAGGAGGTCGTCGAACGTTTCTCGGCCGACCAGTCGTCGCTCAATCGCCGATACGACGCGAACGATTCGCCGTTGCAGCGCACCCGTATGCGCGCGCACTACGACTCGTGGCGACAGCGTCTCAAGGAAATGGATTTTGACAAGCTGAATCGCGAAGGCAAAGCCGATTACGTCTTGCTCGACAATCACCTCAAGTATCAACTCGCATTGCTTGATCGCGCCGATAAACAGCGCGCCGAGGAATTGCCGTTGATGCCGTTTGCGGATCAGATG
>JBDUBA010000064.1:0-2698 GCA_040004335.1 Gemmatimonas sp. | reverse complement strand
GATCACGCAACGTGACATTCGATCACGCAACGTGACATTCGATCACGCAACGTGACATTCGATCACGCAACGTGAAATTCGATCACGCAAAAAGTGCGACGCCTACTTTTTCTCCAACAGCGCCAAACGCACTCTGGGTTCACCCAGCGCGCTGTTCAGCTGCACCGTTTTCTGATACATCGAAATTGCGCCTTTTAAATCACCTTGTTCTTCCAATCGACGCGCAGCGGACAATGCGCGCATGGCTTCCAACTGATTCGGACCGTCTCCGCCGCCGTCCTTCGCTGCTTTTTCATTGCGAATGCCCGGCAGCTTCAAGCCCGCGTTGAGTTTCACTGCCAGTTGATCGATCAACTTGAAAATTTTGTCGCCCTTGCCGGTGACTTCGTCCGTGTATTCAATCGCGCTCGTTTCGGTATTGACCGAGCGCACAGTCAACCGCATTTCGTTGTCGGGCTGCACAACAAACCCACCCACGAGAATGTGGCGCGCGCCAATCAACTTTCCGACTTGTGATGCCGTCGCGGCATCCACACGCCCCGCGGCGGTCAGATTTTGCTCGGCCAACACCTGATTGATGCGTTGGCGTTCAACGAGTTCGATCGATTGATTTGCAGCAAGCGCGTTGGTGAGCATGATTTGCACACCAATGGACAAACCGGCGTATTCGTCGCGTTTCACCATCGCGCCGTTATCAAACTCCAACACCGCGACCGTTGCCTTCCTCTCCGGTGTCGCTTTCGGCGCTGCCTGGGCCGCCATGGCCTGCACGCCGATGGCCGATGCGAGGCCAATTGCGAACACGCGAGTGCGAAGGAGTGAAGTCGTGCGCTGCCGGATCGTGGACGTCATGAAGTACTCCGAGCGGGAAAGGGACAAGAGCTGCCTTAGAAACTGGAGCGCGCCGGGCCGCCGCGTCAATGCGCCCGTCCGGCGCCAGCCTTGTTCGTTTTGTTACATCACACGCGTTTCGGCCAGCTCAAACTCACCGGCAACCACGCCCTGTTTCAGTCGGAGCGCCGTAATTCCCCCAGACGACTTCTCGCGCACAAAGTACACCCGACCGGCACTTTCCTTCCGGCGCATTTCGCCCAGCAGCTCGTAATCGCCGCTGATCGAGTCCTGGACGGCCCCGCGCATGTCTGCCGGGTCGGCGTCGCTCAGGCCATCCTGGGCCTGAACTTCCGTGCCACAATTCTGACAAAACCGCGCCCCAGAGCGAAGTGGCGTTTCGCACGAGACGCAAACCGTGCCGGCCTTGGGAACAAGCGTATCGAGTTCCGTGCGGACATCGATGCCCAGCTCGACCTCGCCATCCGTGCCGGTGGTGGTGCTCACGACGAGCACGACTAACTCGTTGGTGGCGCGGTCGAGGGCCAGCAGACCAAGTCCGACGGACTCTTCACGCCCCAACTCGCCGTACACGACATACGCGTCGCTGGTCGATTCCTTGACGGCCTGCAGCAGGTCTAGGTCGCTGATCATGCGCGTAAAGTAATTCGTCCGAGCGGACAGTGCTGGTTCCGCTTTTCTTCAATACTGCTGCGATTTACGGAGTGGTGTCGCGGGCCTTGCGTCAGTAGTTGCAATCGCCGCATGTGCGGCAGTCGATCCAGTTGCGGCGCGCAAAGTGCGGCCGCCGGCGTTGCTGCGATCGACGAAATGAGCATTCTCCGATGCCTTACGTGCCGCGGCGTCCGCCGTTCTTTGCTTGCGCGGGCGGTTTTTGCGGCTGACGCGGATTGGGTACGTGCGCCTTGTCGGTGCTCAGCACCGGCTGTGCTTTCGTACCCGGCTTCTTGCTCGCGAAACTTGGAATCGCGGTGTTCGTTTTCTTTTTCATATGGCCTCGCGTGTGCTCAGGAGCGCACCGTAAATGTTTCGTGCTTGTGCTGAACAATAGCACGGCTCGCGAGGGGCGCGCTATTCGGCGCGCTAACGAATGAGTGCACGCAGGAATTGCAGACCAACCGCCAGTGACGGCTCCAGCTCAACTGTTTTCAACAACGTTGGCAGCGATACCGGGTGATTTGGAGTGCGATTGCGCGGCGCGAGTGCACGCTCATACCACGCGACATCACGCCACGCACCGTGCTTGAAGCCAACGCCCTGATACACGCCGACGGGCGTAAAACCCACCGCCGTGTGTAGTCCGATACTCGATTCATTGGGCAACGTGATTCCCGCATACGCGCTGTAAAACCCCTGCCGCGTCAGAATCGCGAACAATGACATGTACAGCGCTCGTCCAACACCGGTGCGATGTTGATCGGCGCGCACGTAGACGGTGGTATCCACCGACCACTGATACGCTGGGCGATCGCGGTGTCGGCTCGCGTACGCAAATCCAACGACTTCATTGCCATATTCGCACACCAACCAAGGGGTGTGTTGCAGGGTTCGCTCAACGCGTACCCCCATTTCTTTGCCAAGCGGTGCCACAATTTCGAAGGACGTCGCGGAGTCGATAACCGCGGGGCGATAGATGTGGGATAGTGCTTCGCCGTCGGCGATGGTGGCCAATCGGATGGTGGTACGCATATGGGATCAGCTCGTGGTGGCGTGCGGATTTGTTGGATCGTCGGTCGTACGGAGTACTTTATGATACAAAGTAAACGGGCGCAAGGGCCTCCCGGTTTCGTACTTTCGGTTGTGGCCTCAGCCTCCGACGGGCGGCACCCCTCCCATCAACTTCGCG